>JAIOQA010000313.1 GCA_021413675.1 Deltaproteobacteria bacterium
TCGTCGTCGCGCTGCTGCTCGCCGCGTGCGCCGGACACCCGCCACCGCCGCTCGCCGGATCGCCGCCGCCCGCGGGCACGACGCTGGTGCGCGTGCACGGCACCGTCCTCGACTACGCCGGTCGCCCCGCGGTCGGCGCGCGCGTCGATTCGCTGACCGCCGCGACCGTCACCGACGCCGACGGTCGCTTCGCGCTCGCGGTCGCGCCGGGCGCGATGATCTCCGCCCACTGGCACGACGGCTTCGGCGACGCGACGATCGGCGCGGCGCCCGAGCAGACCGTGGTGATCGAGCTGCAGCAGATGCCGGAGTGACGGAGCCGCGCCCCGCAGGTCGCGCGATGCCGGAGCTTGCCCGTCGAGCAAGCGTGCCACCGCGTATGGTGGCGCGATGCGCACAAGCTGTTCGGTCGTGTTGCTCTCCCTCGTGGCCGCGTGCGGCGGCGGCGCCTCGGCGCCGGATGCCGCGTTCGCAACCGACGCGACTGCGGGCGACGCCGCCCCGGTCGTCGACGCCGCGCCGGGCGCCGACGCCGGGCTCCGCACGTGCGCGGATCCCGCTGGCCTGCCGGTCTATCTGAACCGCGCCGGCGGCGACTACAGCCCGGGCTTCGAGAACCCCGGCAACAACAAGTCATCGCTCCTGTCGAATCCGGTCACGCTCCTGCCCTACGGCGAGGACGATGAGACCTGGCAGGGCATCGTGGCGTGCGTCGCTGATCTGGTCGCGCCGTTTCACCTGCGGGTGACCACCGTGGACCCTGGCGCCGTCGATCAACTCGAGATCGTGGTGACGGGGAGCTCGTCGACGGTCCTCGGCACCCCGAACGCCGACCAGATCAGCCCGTTCACCTGCGGCACCATCCGCTCCTCGGTGCACTTCGTGTTGCCGACGGAGACCCCGCCGCTCGATCCGCACGTGATCTGTCAGCTCGCCGCCCAGGCGATCGGCCACGCCGCAGGCATCGAGTCCACACCCGACTGCAGCGACGTCATGGCGGCCAGCATCGGGCAGCCGAGCTGCTCCGGCGCCAACGGCTTCTCCAACAGCAACCTGGTCTGCGGCGTCACCAGTGCCACGGCCTGCCAGTGTGGCGGCACGACCCGGAATAGCTTCGCGAAGATGACCACGGCGTTCGGCGCGTGCCCGTGACGCGCGGCTGCGATCACTCGACCGAGATCACGACCGTGCCGGCGTCGGCGAGCTGTCCATCGGACACCGTGTAGTCGAACTGCGCTGCGCCGGTGAAGCTGGCGTCGGGCGTGAACGTGATCGTCGTGCCGACGAGCGCGACCGTGCCACCGACGGCGGCGCCGACCGCGGTGATCATCAGCGGGTCGCCTTCGATGTCGGTGTCGTTGGCCACGAGCACCGCGGCGTCGAGGACCAGCGGCGTGTCGACGCCGGTCGCAGTCGCGTCGTCGATCGCGACCGGCGGGTCGTCGACGGCGACGATCGTGACCGCGACGGTGCCGACCGCGGTGAGCGCGCCGTCGCTGATCGTGTACGTGAACGACGCGGGCCCGGTGCGGTCAGGCGTCGGCGTGAACCAGACCGCAGTGGTGCGGAGCTCGGCGGTCCCGCCGACCTCGCCGCCGACCGCGACGACCTCCAGCGCGTCGCCGTCGGGATCGGGATCGTTGGCCAGGAGCGTGACCGTCCCGACCACCAGCGGGCTGTCCTCCGCCACGCTGAGGCTGTCACCGACCGCGATCGGCGGATCGTTGACCGCGGCGAGCGCGACCGTGACCTCGGCGGTCGCGGTGCGCGCGCCATCGGAGATCGTGTAGCTGAACCCGGCCGGGGCGGTCTGATCGGTGGCCGGCGTGAACGTCACGTCGCCACCGACGAGCGCGACGTCGCCGCCGTGGGCCGCGCCGACCTCGATGATCGCGAGCGCGTCGCCGTCGACGTCGGTGTCGTTGGCGAGCAAGGTCGCGGCGGGGATCACCTGCGCGACGTCCTCGGTGCCGTCGACCGCGTCGGGGTTGGCGACCGGCGCATCCTCGGCCGGGCTGACCACGATCGCGATCCGCGCGGTGGCGACGCGCTCGCCATCGGCCACCGTGACCATCACGGCATCGTCGCCGGCGAAGTCGAGCGCCGGCGCGTACGTCAGCGCCGGCGCGGGCCCGGTGAGCGAGCCGTGGGCCGGCGCGGTGACGGTCCAGCGCAGCCGATCGCCGTCGGGATCGACGCCGGGCAAGGACACGCGAACCGGCGTGTCCTCGACGGTCGTCACCATGACGTCCGCGGCGATCGGCGCGTGCTCGACCGGCGCAGCCGCGTCACACGCCGCGAGCGCGATCGTCACGAGCGCGGCGCGGCGCGAGGAGCTCATCCGCCGCAGTATCACCGACCGCGCACACGCGCGCTACAGCGCGACCCGCGTGCACTGCCCCTCCCCGTTGAGGTGGCCCTGGGTGCTGGTCGAGTAGAGGATGAAGTCGCGCAGGTTGGCGAGGCCGAGGCCGGCGTCGTCGTAGGCGAGCGGCTGGCCGCGATCGACGATCGGCGCGCCGCTGCGATCCTTGAGGAACGCGATCGACGAGCCCGCGAGATCGTCGAACGGCACCGCGCCCGTCGCGTCCTTCCAGCCGGCGATCGCGTCGAAGCGCAGCTGCGCGTTCTCCGAGCCGAGCCGGTCCCAGAACACGTGATCGAGGTGGACGAAGATGCCGGCCTCCACGGTCTGATCGCTGGCGACCGCGACGCCGTCGGACTCGTCGACGCCGTTCTTGCAGTACTGGTAGCGCACCGGGTTGTGCATGCCCCACGCGAAGGTCACGGTCGCGCCGTTCTTCATCGCGGTGCCCGCGACGTAGGTGTTCCAGCCGTTCGCGACCATCTGCGCGGCGAGCGCGTCGTCGACCGTGGTGAGCCGGGTCGCGGCGGCGACCGCGGGCACGAACGCGAAGCTCACCTTGTAGCGCCCCTCGGGCAGCTCGGTGTCGATGACCGGCACCGGAAGGGCGGCCTGGGTCCAGTCGGCGAGGTACGGCGTGGCGTCGGCGAACACCACCGCCTCGCTGGTCGGATCCGCCAGCTCGATCGCCGACAGGCTGGTGATCCAGTGATCGAAGTGGAGCGACCAGCCATCGACGAACGCCAGCTCGGCGTTGGGATAGCCGACGGTCGCGGCCTCCTCGCCCCAGGCGGTGATCGAGACGGTGCCGGTGCCGCTGCCACCGCAGGCGGTGAGCGCGACGGCGAGGACGGAGGCGCGCATGGCGGCGCCGAGGAGCGAGCGGTTCATGGAGATCTCCGGAGATGGAAAGAAGAGGGTCATGGCGCGGTCCACGCGAGGGCCCACGGGCCGCGGGCCTGGCGGACCTGGTAGAGCCACTGCGCGAACACGGGATCGCCGGGCGCGAGCTCGACGGGGATGGCGGGATCGGACGGCGACAGCGCGCCGAAGTCAGCGCCGGCGAGCCAGGCGCGCGCGTCGGCGCGGATCGTGAGCGTGCCGCCGTCGACGATGTCGGCGCCGAGCGGGATCGCGCGCACCTTGCGGCGCTCGAACGCGGTCGCGCCGGTCGACTCGTCGACGATGCTGTCGTCGATCGTGAGCGCGCCGTGGAAGTCGATCGCGATCGCGCCCTTCGTCGCGCGGCCCGCGATCTCGAACGTGTGCGGCGCGAGGTCGCCGAGGGGCGGCGCGAGCCAGAGCTCGCCCGAGAGCGACTCGCCGGCGAGGCCATCGCCGGGACCGAGCGGCACGCGCTGGCCGCTCGCGGCGATCAGATCGACCGCGACCTGCGACACGACCTCGCCGCGCAGGAAGCCGTAGGCGAACTGATCGGCGTCGCGCTGCAGGTCGCCGAGCGGCTTGCCCGACCACAGGTAGACCGGGCCGACCACGGCGTTCGCGGTGCGCAGCTCGACGTGCCAGCCGGTGATCGCGTCATCGTAGGCGATCGCGCCGCCGGTCACCGGCGCGACCGCCGCGACCTCGGCGGTGAAGTCGACGCGCGCACCGCCGGTGTCACCGACGCAGGCGGGCACGAGCGCGAGGAGCAACAGGGCGCGGGTCATGGGACCTCCTTCGGATCGCGGTGCGGCAGGAGCTCGTCGAGGAACAGCGTCACGGTCACGAGGATCGTGCGCGGCGCGCCCGGGCTCACCTGGCGCGCGGGCACGCGGGTCGGGAAGTCGGTCCCGCTCACCGCCGGGAACCACGACGAGTAGTTGTACTCGGCGAGGTTGTAGGACCGATCGAGGAGGTTCTCCACCGAGAGGCCGAGCTCGGCGCCGCCGTAGCGCGCGGTCGTCGAGGCATCGAGCGTGAACACCGCGTCGCTCTCCTGCGATTGCGGCAGCGGCCGCGGGCTCACGTAGGTCACGCCGAGGCCGTGGCGCAGCGTCAGCGCGGCGAGCGGCTGCCAGTGGTAGGTCGCGTCGAGGCGCGTGACCAGCGGCGGCACGTACGGCATGCGCTTGCCCGGCACGCGATCGGAGTTGGCGTACTGGTACGTCGGCGGGATGCCGTTGCCGAAGACCGCGTAGGTGTACGTCGCCGACGCGGTGGTCGCGAGCCCGTGGGTCTCGATCACGCCGAGCGCGGTGCCGCCCCAGCGCGTGGTCTCGCCCGCGAACACGTTGTGGCCGGCGCTCTCGTCGAAGACCAGATCGTTGTCGACGCCGGTGTAGAACCCGGCGCCGCGCACCTGGGCGTAGCCCCAGAGGCCGGCGCGGCGCGCGACCACGCCGACCTCCGCCGAGGTGATCTTGCCGAGCGGGGCGCGCTCGTCCTGCGACAGCGACGCGGCCTCGAGCGAGCGCAGGCCGCGGCCGATCGCCGCGGTCGCGCTGACGCTGCCCCGATCGCGCCAGTCGAGGAGCTGGTAGAGGATCGACAGCCGCGGCGCGATGCCGAGGCCCGCGGCGGTGCGGCGGTTGGTGCGCAGCACGGTGCCGTAGCGATCGCGATCGGCGCAGTTGACGTCGTCCTCGGTCGCGCCGGGAAACCACGCGTCCTTGTGCGCGCAGTGATCATCGACCTGGTAGAGCAGCGACTCGAGGCGCACGCCAGCGTGCACGGTCAGGCGATCGCGGAGCGCGTGGGTCTCGGTCGCGAGGTAGCCGGCGGTGTCGACCTGGGTGGTGTCGGCGTCGAGCTCGGTGCGGTACGCCGCGGCGTCGAGATCGCGCAGCCGGCGCGCGTCGCCGTGGGCGTTGTCGAGGCGCGCGTAGGCGCCCGCCAGCCACTTGCCGTGGACCGGGCCGCGCACGAACAGGGTGCTTGCCTCGGCTCGCGCGCCGAGCATCGCATCGGCGTAGCCCTGGTCGAGCAGATCGCCGCGCTGATCGTGCGGGCTCTCGCCGGCGCGGCGATCGTCGAGCAGAAAGCCGGTGTAGTTGGCGCGGTAGTCGAACGAGCGCAGCTGGCCGAAGACCTCGCCGGCCCAGGCGTGATCGCCATCCTGGTAGCCCACGCCGCCGAGCACGAACGCGCGCGCCGACGAGCCGCCCTGGTGATCGTCGCTGGTGCCGAAGCGATCGATGCGGCCGGCGGCGATGTCGTCGGCGCGCACCAGGCCGGCGGACGCGAACGCGCTCGACCACGCGCCCGCGAGCAGGCGCCACGAGGTGCCATCGCGCTCGGGCGCGGCGCCGCCGCCGATGCGCGCGATCGCGCCGCCGCTCTGTGCCGCGCGGTTGGCGCCGAAGCCGGCGGTGTCGCCGATCGCCGCGGCCACGAACGTGCCGGGATCGCGCTCGGCGCGCCAGCCGACGAAGCCGCGGCGGGTGCCGAAGCTCCCGGTGGTCCAGCGCGCCTGCAGGCCGGGCTCGTCCATGCCGAGGGTGTACGAGGCGCTGCCGGCGACCGCGAAGTCGCCCTGCCCCGCGCGGAACGGGCCCTCCTCGACCCGCAGGCTGCGGATCACCTCGGGCATGAGGAAGTGCAGATCGACGAGGCCGTGGCCGTGGGGGTTGGCGACGTCGTTGAGCGGCAGGCCCTCGAGCGAGACCTCGAGATCCTGACCCTCCCGCGCGTCGAAGCCGCGCAGGAAGATCTGCTCGGGATCGCCGGAGCCCGCTGTCCTGGTGAGAAAGACCCCCGCGAGGGTCAGGAAGTCGGCGGCGCCAGGACGCGGCACCGCGCGCCACGGCGCGGCGGCGATGTGGACATCGGCGGCGGAGGTGGCCTGCGAGAGCAGCAGCTCCTGCTCGGTCGGAGCGCGGGACTCGACCTCGATGACCTCGCCGGGGTCGGGGTCGGCGTCGGCGTCGGGGTCCGGCGGGTCCGGCGGTGGATCCACGGGTGGAGCGGGTGGCGTCGCGGCGGTCGGGGCGACCGGGGCGCCGACGAAGGGCAGCGGATGTCCGACGACCGGACGAGGGTCGGGGACCGCCGCGGGATCCGGGACAGGGGCCGCGGCGGGGACCGGGGCCGTGGGAGTTGCGGGGTCAGGGGGCGAGGCGTGCGCGGCGCGCACGAGCACGAGCAGCGCGCCGCACGGGGCGGCGCACCGGAAGAGACGATCAAGCACGAGGACCTCTCGCGCGACGCGCGCGGCGCGCCGCGATCCGGACGGGGGGATGCGATCGCGGCGGGCGCGATCGCGCGGGCGCGCGACGATCACCGGCGGGCGCCGACGATCACCGCACGCGAGGCCTCACGCGTGCGGCGGCGAGGTCTTGGGCGCGACGCGCAGGACCGCGGTCGCGCTCGGCGCGGCGAGGATCGCGCGCGGCGCCGCGACCAGCGGGCGCGGCGCATCGACGGAGGCGAGGCCCGGCCGCGCGGCCGGGGCGGCGCTGGTGCCGTGGCACAGCGTGCACTCGTGCAGATCGAGATCGCCGGACCGGGCGGGCGCGTGCAGGTGCGACGCGGCGCCCTCGACGTGACCGAGCACCGCGGGCGCGGCGTGGATCCACGCGCCAGTCGCGGTATCGCGAACGTGCGCGACCTCGGCCTGGTGGGCGAGCCCGAGCAGCCCGCCCATGATCATCGTCAGCCCGACCACCGCCGCGAGCGCGGCCCGCGCGAGGCGCGGCATCGGGTGGCGAGCGATCATCGCTGCATCGTTTGCATGCGGCCCGCGCGCTGTCAATCGTGCGACGACGTGCGACCCCGTGCGGCTACTTGCCCTTGAACTGCCCGGGCTGGCGCGCGGCGAACGCGCGCAGGCCCTCCTGCACGTCGTCGGACTTCATGATCGGCACGAGATCCGGCAAGAGCCGCAGCGCCGCCGCATGCTCGGCCACCGGGATCGCCGCGCGCGACGACGCCAGGGTCGCGTAGACGCCGAGCGGCGCCTGGGCCGCGATCACCTGGGCCAGCGCCAGCGCGCGCGCGAGCTCCTCACCCGGCGGCACCACCTCCTGCACCAGGCCGATGCGCAGCGCCTCGGCGGCGTCGAACTCGTCGCCGGTGAGCAGCCAGCGCATCGCGTTGCCCCAGCCGACCTCGCGCGGGAAGCGCAGGGTCGCGCCGCCGACCGGATAGATGCCGCGCTTGACCTCGATCTGGCCGAAGCGCGCGGTGGTCGACGCGATCCGCAGATCGGTCGCGAGCGCCAGCTCGATCCCGATCGTCAGGCAGATGCCCTGGATCGCCGCGATCACCGGCTTCTTCACGGGCCGCGTGGTGAGGCCGAGCGCGTCGAGCCCGCCCTCGGGCACGTGCCACGCGCCGCTCGAGAACACCGGCGCCCACTGCGGCAGATCGAGGCCGCCGGTGAAGTGATCGCCGTGGGCGTGGAGCACGCCGACCCGCAGCTCGTCGTCGGCGTCGAGCTCGGCGTAGGCGCGACAGAGATCGTCCCACAGCGGCAGATCGAAGGCGTTGCGCTTGGCCGCGCGATCGAGGCCGATGCACAGCACGTGGCCGCGGCGCTCGCGGCTGACTCGTCCGGTGGTCATGGGCCCGAACGTACGCCTCCCCTGGCGCGGCTGCATCTACCGCGGCGGCCACGCGCTTTGCGCCGCAGGCGCGCGCCGCGATACAACGCGGCATGCCCGTCCGTACCTCGATCTCCGACAAGAAGCTCGGCAAGGCGCTCGCGAAGGTCGCCGCCGCCCAGGCGCGGGTCTCGCGCCGCTACCCCGGCGACAGCGGCGCGCGCCAGGCGGTGCACACCGTCTACGGCGGCGCGCACCTGTTCTCCGCCGACACCGCGCCCAAGCTCGGCCAGCTGGCGCTGCGCTCGCTCGAGGCCTACGCGCCGACGCCCGCGATCTTCGCCCAGGCGATCAACCTGCCGACCGCGCAGGCCGGCACGATCTACGAGCGCGTCGTCGCCAAGCTCAAGCGCGAGCCGGTGGAGGACTTCCGCATCGACTTCGAGGACGGCTACGGCAACCGCGCCGACGACGAGGAGGACGGCCACGCGGCCGCGGCCGCCATGGAGGTCGCGCGCGGCCTGGCCGCGGGCACGCTGCCGCCGTTCATCGGCATCCGCATCAAGCCGCTGACCGGCGAGCTGGCGCGGCGCTCGCTGCGCACGCTCGACATCTTCCTGACCGAGCTGCTCGCGGCGTCGAACGGCGCGCTGCCGCCGAACTTCGTCGTGACCCTGCCCAAGATCATGAGCAAGGTCGACGTCGAGACCCTGGTCACGGTGTTCGAGGCGCTCGAGGACAAGCTCGACCTCGATCACGGCGCGCTGCGCATGGAGTTCATGGTCGAGACCACGCAGAGCATCTTCGATCCGGGCGGCAAGGCGATCCTGCCGCGGCTGCACCAGATCGCCGGCGCGCGGCTCGCCGGCGCGCACTTCGGGACCTACGACTACACCGCCAACAACGAGATCACCGCGGCGTTCCAGGGCATGGGCCACCCGGCCTGCGACTTCGCCAAGCAGATGATGAAGCTCGCGTTCGCGGGCACCGGCGTGCCGCTGTCGGATGGCGCGACCAACATCATGCCGGTCGCGCCGCACAAGGCGCCGTCGACCGACGAGCAGAAGAAGGCCAACACCGACGCGGTCCACGCCGCGTGGAAGCTGCACGCGACCGACGTGCGCCGCTCGCTGGTCGGCGGCGTCTACCAGGGCTGGGACCTGCACCCGGCGCAGCTGCCGACCCGCTACGGCGCGGTCTACGGCTTCTTCCTCGAGGGCCTGGCGTCGGCGGGCGAGCGCCTCAAGAACTTCGTCGACAAGGCGGCGCAGGCCACGCTGGTCGGCGATGTCTTCGACGACGCGGCCACCGGCCAGGGCCTGCTCAACTTCTTCCTGCGCGGCCTGTCGTGCGGCGCGGTCACCGAGGCCGAGGCGACCGCCACCGGCCTCACGATCGACGAGTTCAAGACCCGCTCGTTCGTGAAGATCCTCGCCGGCCGCCGCGCGAAGTAGCGCGCGCCGCCGGCGGATCAGAGCGCAGGAAACCCTCAGGCGCGCGGATCCTGGTAGCGTGCCGCGATGGTCGCAGCGATCGTCGTCGAAGGTACCAAGCTCGAGTTCGAGACCGGCTACTGGTCGGGCGCGCTCGCCCTGCCCGCGTTCGCGCCGCTGGCCGGGGCCAAGGCGGTCAAGGCGTTCGTCGAGATCGAGGCGGTCGATGGCGAGGACGACGACGCCGCGCCGCCGGCCTTGCCCGACGGCAGCCGCGCGGGCCTGGCCTGGCTCGCGACCAACCAGGCCGCGGTCGCGGTCGCGGTGCGCGAGGCGGTCACCGCCGCGTATCCGCGGCTGCGCGAGCGCAACGGCGACGCGGTGGCCGAGGGCCTGATGCCGGCGCCGACCGCGGCGAACCCGCTGCCGGTGAAGCTCGAGATCAGCTCGATCGCGTTCCACGATCTCGCGCATCGCGGCCTGCCCTACTACGGGATCATGTTCGACTGCCCGTGGGATCGCGAGCACGGCCTCGGCCTGATGATGCACGGCGCGCGCGTCGTCGAGCTCGGCGGCGCCGACACGGCGATCCTCGCGTGGATCGCGACCCGCGACATGGGCGGCGGCGCGAAGGCGGCGAAGCCGGCCGCGCGGAAGCCGGCGCCGACGGCGAAGGGCGGCGCGAAGCCGGCGGCGGTGAAGGTCGTCGCGAAGAAGCCCGCGGCCGTGAAGAAGGTCGCGAAGAAGCCCGCGGCGGTGAAGAAGCCCGCCGCGAAGAAGGCCACCGCCGCCGCGAAGAAGCCCGCCCCCGCCGCGAAGAAGCCCGCCGTCGCCGCGAAGAAGCCCGCCGCGAAGAAGCGCTGAGCGAGGCGGCTACGGCCGCGCGTGCGCGTCGAGCCAGGTCCACAGCGCCGGCTGGAAGTTCGGCGAGAAGGTCGGCTCGTGCACGCCGCCCGCGATCGTCCACAGATCGGCCGCGCCGCCCGCCGGGCAACCGCCCGTCGACGAGGTCGTGGTCTCCGCGCCGGGCAGCTCGCCGACCAGATCGAGCGTCGCGCCATCGGCGCGCGCGCCGGTGCAGCCGAGGTAGCCCGCCCACTGCGCGACGCTCGCGATCGCGCCGGGCGCGGTCACGTTCGGCGCGACCGGCCCACCGCCGTAGGCGATCGTCTCGTCGGCGGTGCCGTGCATGTGCAAGAGCGCCACCGGCTGGCTCGGCGTGCAGCTCGAGGGCGTCGATGGCGCGGCGCCGGCGAGCACGCCGATCGAGGTCACGACGTCGGCGCGCGCGCACGCGAGGCGATACGCCATGAAGCCGCCGTTCGAGTGGCCGATCACGATCACGCGCTTCGGATCGATCGGCCACTGCGCCATCACCTGATCGATCAGCCCGCCGAGGTACGCGACGTCGTCGACGCCGCTCTTGTCGAAGTCGCAGCACGCCGGATCGGCGTTCCAGAAGTGCTTGCCGGTCGAGTCGACCATGCCGTCGGGGGCGAGCACGAACGCGTCGTGCTGCTCGGCGGTGTCGCGCATGCCGAGGAACAGCTGCTGCAGGATCCCCGTGGCGCCGTAGCCATGGAGGATCACGACCAGCGGATAGCGCTTGCTCGCATCGACGTTGGGCGGGGTCTGGAGCTCGACGAAGCGATCGCCGCCGAGCGAGGTCGACGGCGCGTCCGGCGCCGCCGGGGTTCCGCCGCCACACGCGGCGAGGGCCATCACGAGAACCGAAAGACGCGCGAACCAGGGAGGAGCCACGCTGCTCACCCTCGCATCCGCTTGGCCAGACCACAATGATGTCGAGTCGCGACGAGATCCCGCGGGCATCCGACCAAATATGTATCCAAGACTACACAAAAGATCATTGAAGTCTGGCCCACACCTGCCTACCGTATGCGCGGTTCTGCCAACTGTGGAGGGTTCAATACATGTCGCGTCTTCTCTCGCTCGTCCTCGTCTCTGCACTGCCGCTGTCGCTCACCGCATGTCTCGACGCCGAGCCCGATGAGGGATTCTCGGAGGAAGCCGTCACCGGCGAGCAGGGCCTCCACGGCGCGCCAGAGCGGACGTTCGAGGCCAAGGACGCGCGCCCGGGCGGCGGTGGCGGCGGCGGCTCGCCGCTCATGACCTCGCACGGCGGGACGGTGCTGACCGCGAGCAAGACGATGGCGATCTTCTGGGGCAGCGAGTGGAGCACGCCCTCGTTCGCGGGCGACAAGATCACCGGCCTCGACACGTTCTTCCAGGGCTACGGCGGGAGCGCCTATGCCGGCGCGTCGACCGAGTACGCCGGCACCAACGGCCAGGTCACCGCGGCGTCGACGTACCTGGGCCACGCGTTCGACACGACCGCGGCGCCGCGCAAGGCGCTGACCACCAGCGCCGCCGTCGCCGAGGCCTGCAAGATCACCGGCGACGCGCCCGATCCGGCCGCGCTCTACCTCATCTACACCTCGACCGGCGCTGGCCACGTCAGCTACTGCGCGTGGCACAGCTGGGGCACCTGCGCCAACGGCGCGCCGATCCAGGTCGCGTACATGCCCAACATCGACGGCCTGAGCGGCTGCGATCCCGCCGACACCTCGGGCCTGCACTCGCAGGGCCTCGCGGCCGTCGCCAACGTGACCGCGCACGAGCTCGCCGAGGCGATCACGGATCCGCGCGGCGCGGGCTGGTTCGACAGCGGCGGCGCCGAGAACGGCGACAAGTGCGCGTGGCGGTTCTCGCCGAACAACAACGGCCTGGTCACGCTGTCCAACGGTTCGAAGTGGAAGCTGCAGGGTGAGTGGTCGAACGCCGCGTACACCGCGGGCACCGGCTACCCGAACTCGAGCGGCCAGGCTGGCTGCCTGCCGTTCAACTGAGCGTCGGCCCACGCTCCGAGCTCATCGCGCACGGCGTGCGCGCCTGACGCACGCCGCGTAGCGCATGGGCCTCACCGTGGCGGATTCGCACATGCGACGCCGCCACCAGCGCGATCTGCGCGGGTCTGCGGCCGATCGGCGCCAGGCACGATCCGTGAATCACATCGGGTGTGTCCCGTGCGCTGGCGATCCTCCTGCTCCTCGCCGCGGCTCCCGCCCTCGCGGGATCCGGCGACCGGGTCGTGCCGGTCACGGATCCAGCGCCGATCACGGCACCGGCCAAGGACGCCGAGCCGCCGCCCGAGACCAGCCACCCGCGGCTGCGGATCCCGCTGGTGATCGTCGAGAACGCGCTCGTGATCGTGCCCCCGACGATCTACTACTGGAACACTCCGGGCAATCAGAGCGAGGACTGGGAGCTGCACTGGGACTGGCCGTCGTGGCGCACCAAGCTGACGTCGCTCGACGTGCTGGTGCTGGACACGAACAAGTTCGAGGCCAACGGCATCCGGCATCCCCTGGTGGGCGCGCTGACCTACCAGATCGGTCGCGCCAACGGGCTCGGCCCGATCGGGGCCACCGTGATGAACCTCGCGACCTCGGTGTTCTGGGAGTACGTGGTCGAGTTCAAGGAGCGGCCCGCGCTCAACGACCTCATCACCAACACTGCCGGCGGGATCCTGATCGGCGAGCCGCTGTTCCAGCTCGGCCTGCTCGGCGATAGCCGCGGCGCGGCCTTCGGCCGCCACGCGATCACCGCGCTGGTGTCGCCGTTCCATCACGTGCAGCGCGAGCTGAAGCTGTCGCCGGCGCATGATCCCGCGCCGCCGCCGAATCGCCTCACCGCGACGATCGGCGCGGATGTCGTGAGCCACGATGGCGACCCGGTCGTTGGCGAGCTGCGATTCGGCCTCGATCTCGAGATGATGCGCGATCGCAACTTCGGCCAGCCCGGCGCGGCGGCGTACCGCTCGCGGTTCGGGAACTGGAACCGGATCGCGCTGGATCTGCGCGTCGGTGACGGGCTCCCCGGCGCTCGTTTCGCGAGCTCGACCACCTACCTCGGCCGGACCGCGCGGGCGATCGACGACGACGGCAACGGTCGGGAGACCTTCATCGGCCTGGCCGGCGGGTTCGAGTACGCGCACCGCGACCTGAACCGCGGCCGCGACAAGGTGTCCGTGCTGTCGGTCGTCGGGCCGCGGTTCGGCGCGTGGTGGTGGTCCGGGGATCGCGCACTGGCGTGGGACATCGAGGCGACCGGCGATCTCGCGATGGTGCAGGCGCAGGCGTTCGCCGTGGCGCCGCTCGAGGCCGCGGACTCGGTGCTGCGCCTGCGCGGCTACTACTACGCCACGGGCGTCTCGACCCGCAGCCGACTCCGCGCGGAGGTCGGGCGCTGGTCGGGCGCGCTCGAGGCTAGCGCCTACCAGTTCTGGTCATTCGATCGGCACTCGTACGGCGGCGACACCGACCCGCACGCGGTCGCGGATCAGCGCGCGACGCTCGCGGCCAACGCCGGCGTCGACCTGCCCGGCTTGCGGCTGCAGCTGGTCGGCGATGCGACCGTGCGGCGCGGCACGTGGCAGGCGATCGAGCGCGTCACCACCGAGCTGTCCGGTGGCGTCGCGCTCATGGCGCGATTTTGACGTCGATCCACACCGGCCAGTGATCCGACAGCCCGATCGCGCGATCGACCTGGCTCGCGGTCACCGTCACGCCGCGGGCGTAGACCGCGTCGAGCCGGCTGGTGATGCCGTAGCGGGTCTCGGTGTCGCCTTGCGCCGCGGTCGGGTTCGCGAACGCCAGCGCCGCCATGTAGCTATCGAGCAGCGGCGCCTGATCGGTGTCCGCGATCTTCGAGGCCGGGATCACCGGGACCACGCCGTCCTGCCAGGCGTACGGGTTGGTGTTGAAGTCGCCGCCGACCAGGGTCGCGACCGGCTGATCGATCACCGCGGGGCGGAGCTGCAGGATGCGATCGCTGATGTTGAGCGAGGTGTCGAGGTGGGTATCGATGATGCGCAGCGCGGTGCCGCCGACGACGATGTCGGCGGCGATCGCGGTCCGCTGGCGCTTGCGGGTCGCGACCGCGAGGTTCATCACCGCGGGATCGACCAGCGGATAGCGAGACAGGATCGCGTCGCCGAGCGTGCCGGTGCCGAACACGCGGCTCGGCGCGTAGACCCAGCCCATCCCGAGCGCGCCCGCCAGGCGGCCGATCCGCGACACGGGCTCGTCGGGGTAGGCCACCGCCTCCTGGATCAGGATCACGTCGGCCTGCGCCAGGTCGGGATCGGCGAGGATCCCGGCGGCGAGGACCTCGGGCTCCACGCCGCCGTCCTTGATGTTGTAGGTGACGACGCGCAGCGGGCGATCGACCGCCGGCGCCGCCGCGATCGGCGCCGCGCCGACGCTCGGCGCGAACGGGCCGTCGATGGCCTCGACCGGCACCCACTCGCCCGGCGCGCCCAGGGTGACGCCGAGGCCGCAGCCGCCGAGCGTGGCGGCGACGAGCGCGATCACGGCGCGCTTCACAGCGCGCCTCCGAGGCTGGTGCCGAACCACGGCGCGATGCCCGAGCCGCCCGCGACCGCCATCGCGTAGACCCGCACCACGACGCGGCCGCGGTACTCGTAGCCCGACGACACCTCGCCGCCGATCCCGGTCGAGTGCGTCCCCGACCACTCCGGCACCGGCGACGGCGTCGCGACGTCGACGAGCTGCGGCCCCACGTCGATGAACCAGCGGTGGCGCAGGCCGATCGGCGCGAGGCTCACGTACGGCGCGAACGTCAGCAGGCGCTGGCCATCGAGCCCGAGGTACGAGCCGACCGCACCGATCGCGAGGCGCGGCGTCAGGCGGTAGTCGTAGCCGAGGCCCCAGACGCCGCCCTTGCCGAGCGCCTCGAGGTAGATCGAGTGGCGATGGAGGGACGGCGCGCGCGCCGCGGCGGCGTGGATCGCGACGCCGGGATCCGCGCTCGCGCCGACGCTCACGCTGAGCACCGCCAGTAGGGTGCCGACGGTGCGCAGGTTCGATCGAGGCATGAGCGCACAGGATAAGACCGCCGTGAGCCGTTGACTCGCGCAAAGATTGCCGGCCGGCGCGACGGAGGCCCGCGCGACGGTGCGGGTAGGCTGTCGGCATGTGCGGACACGGCGCGCGCGACGACGATCGCGAGCTCGACGGCGGCGACGACGCGGACCCCGCGGTGACGCTGCGCTTCGGCACGCCGAAGCACGGCTGGCTCGAGATCGCGCTGACCGGCCCCGAGGGCGAATCGCACGACGTCGTCTCGGACGTCCCCGGCGACTCGCTGCGCGACCTCGCGCTCGCGGCCAGCGCGGTCCTCGGCGGTGTCGACGCGCGCGTGACCTGGTTCCTCGAGCCCGACCAGCTGGTCTGGCGCTTCCGGCCCGACGGCGATCGCGTGCGGATCTCCGCGGTCTCCGGCACGGCGCGCTCGGTCGCCACCAGACGCCCGACGCCGATCGGCGCGCTCGCCGCGCGCGAGCTCGCGCTGCTGATCTGGCGCGCGCTGCGGCGGCTCGCGTCCGACCCGGCCTGGCAGGCATCCGACCCGCGCACGGCCTGGACCCACGCGTTCCCGCACCGCGATGTCGATGACCTCGGCGCGCTGCTCGGTCGCTGATCAGCTGCCGCGATACGTCGAGTAGCCGAACGGCGAGAGCAACAGCGGCACGTGGTAGTGCGCGGCGCCATCGACGATCGCGAACTGGATCTCGACCCGCGGGAAGAAGCCCTCGACGCCCGCGGCCGCGAAGTACGCGGCGGTGTCGAACGAGATGCGGTAGCGCCCGGGCGCGACCGGGCCCGCCGGCGTGAGCGTGCGCAGGCGACCATCGTCATCGGTGACGCCGGCGCCGAGCAGGCGCCAGCCCGCGCCGTCCGCGATCTCGAGCTGGACCGGCACGGCGCGCGCCGGGCGACCGATGGCGGTGTCGAGCACGTGGGTCGTGATCACGACAGCTCCTCCAGCAGCTTGCCGAGCCGCAGCCGGGTGATCGCGGCCTGCTCCTCGGCGGCGGTCCGGATCTCGGACACCCGCTCGCCGGCGACCCGCGCGCGCAGATCGTCGAGGATCGAGGCCGCCGAGCGGCCGGTCGCGCAGACGATGTAGCCGAAGCCGTGGCGCTCGCGGTACGCGCGGTTCAGCGCGAGCAACTCCGCGGCCTGCGCGGCGTCCGCCGCCGCGCTCTTCTGCTCGCCCTCGCTCCACGCCTGATCGCCCGACGCGGGCGCCTTCTTCGCCCCGATGTCGGGATGCGCGGCGAACGCCTCGAGCCAGTCGCGCTCGTCGAGCTGCCACCACAGGCGATCCGCGAAGCGCAGGAGCGCGACCCGATCGGCGAACGGCCGCGCCGCCGCCATCGCGCTGGCCCACGCCTTCGCGCCGCAGCAGCGCGCGAACGCCGCGGTGGCCTCGTCGTTGCCGAGGCCGTTCACGCGCAGCACGCCCTGATCCTTCACCGGCTCGAGCGCGCCCCACACGCGCAGGCGCGCGACGCCGCCGTCGGGGAACACGGAGAGGCGCACGTGCGAGACCGCGCCGACCCGGCGCAGGCTCTCGTCGAACACGTGGCGGGTGTGCGGCTGCAGCGGCGACGCGTGCACGACGCGCCAGCCGTCGAGCGCGGCCGCCGACGAGCCCGGCGCGTAGACCGCCTCGACCACGCAGCGCCCGGGCGCGTTGCCCTTGAAGTGCGTGGTGTCGATCTCGAGCCGCTCGATCGATCCGACCGCGGCCAGCCGCACGATCGCCCAGTCGTTGCCCGGGCCGCGCCGGCGCCGGGTCTCCCAGCCGTCGCTCATGTTGAACGGCGTGCCCGGCTTGATCAGGTTCTGGCGCGAGCCGAAGAACATGTCGCTGCAGGTCTCGACCACCGCGCCGTTGGCGAGCGCCGCGAGATCGACCGCGCCGCCCAGCCCGCGCAGCCGCTGCCAGTCGGGCACGACCGCGCCGTGGACCCGCAGGCGCGCGACGCCACCGTCGGGGAAGATGTTGAGCCGCACGTGCGTGAAGCGCGCGCGCGAGACGATCAGGAACCGGTTCTTGCTGTCGCCGGCCAGCGGCACGCGCGGCAGGATCTCGGTCCACGCCGCCTGCGCCAGCGCGCGCAGATCGAGCGGGTCGTCGATCGTGCACGCCTCGATCGCGCACGACTCGGGGAAGTTGCCGCGGAACCACGCGGTGTCCACGACCACGCCGTGGATCACGCCGGGCATGCCGAGCCGGATCACGCACCAGTCGTAGCCGGGCTCGCGCCGGCGCCGGGTCTCCCAGCCGTCCATCCACTTGCCGCGATCGGTGTAGACGTGATCGCGCCACTCGGCGGCGTGCGGCTTGAGCAGGTTCTCCTTCTCGGCGAAGAACTCGTCGTTGCAGGCGATGGCGGCGCCGCCCACGCCCTCCGCGGCGAGGTCGGGCAGATCGGTGAAGTCGTCGCTCATAGGGGTCTCCCGTGATCGGTCGCGAGGTGGCGACCGCGATCCCAGATCGGCAGGCCGCGCAGGTACGTGGTGATGACCGCGCCGAACAGGCGCGCGCCGGCGTAGGGCGTGACGCGGTGGCGATGCTCGATCCGCGCCGGCTCGACAGTGAACTCCTGCTCGTCGTCGAACACGACCAGATCGGCGTCCTTGCCCGCGGCGATCGCGCCCTTGGACGACAGGCCAGCGAGCCGCGCGGGCGCCGCCGACATCCACTGCGCGATCGCGACCAGCCCGAAGCCGCGGCGCCGCGCCTCGGTCCAGGTCGCGGGCAGCGCGAGCTGTAGCCCCGCCACCCCGCCCCACGCCGCCATGAAGTCGCCGACGTCGAGCGCCTTCAGCGCCGGGCTGCACGGCGAGTGATCGCTCGCGACCAGCTCGAGCACGCCGGCGCCCAGCGCGCGCCACAGGGCCTCGCGGTTCGCGGCGTCGCGGATCGGCGGTGCGCACTTGTACGGCGTCGCGCCATCGGGCACGGCCTCGGCGGTGAAGCGCAGGTAGTGCGGGCAGGTCTCCGCGGTCAGCGGCAGGCCCTCGGCCCGCGCGCCGGCGATCAGGGGCAGCGCGCTCGCCGCCGAGTGATGGACGATGTGCGTGCGGGCGCGGGTCGCGCGACAGAGTCGCGCGATGAGCGCGATCGCCGCCTCCTCCGCCTCGGGCGGGCGCGACGCGAGGTACGTGGCGTAGCGCCGCGGATCGAGCCCCGCCAAGGACGCCGCGACCGCGTCGATCGGGCCCGCGACCTCGGCGTGGACCAGCAGCGGCACGCGCAGGTCGGCGAGCGCGGCCATCGCCGGCGCGAGCACGCTCTCGTCGGACCAGCCGAACTCCTCCACGCCGGAGTCGACCATGAACGCCTTGAAGCCGCGGATCCCGTCGGCGACCATGCCGGCGAGCTCGCCGAGGTTGCCGGGCACCACGCCGCCCCAGAAGCCCACGTCGACCGCGCACTGCCCCTGCGCCGCGGCCCGCTTCTCGGCCAGCGCCGCGCGCGTCGTGGTCGGCGGGATCGAGTTGAGCGGCATGTCGACCAGCGCGGTCGTGCCGCCGGCCGCGGCCGCGCGGGTCGCGGTCGCGAAGCCCTCCCACTCGGTGCGGCCGGGCTCGTTCAGGTGCACGTGCGTGTCGACCACGCCCGGCAACAGGGCGCGCGCGCCGCAGTCGTCGAGGTCCGCGCCCGCGGGCACGTCGCCCCAGGCGCCGACGCGCGCGATCACGCCGTCCTCGATGATCACCGCCGCCGGCCGCACGCCCTCCGGCGTCACGACTCGCCTCGATCGCACCACCCGCGTCGTCATGGGATCTTCGCTCCATCGTCGACCCAGCGCGCCAGCTCGGCGCGCTCGGCGTCGGTGATCTGCGTGCGGTTGACGAACGGCATCGTGCCGGTCGTGAACGCGCGCTCCTTGATCCGGTCGGCCATGATCTTGATCCGCTCGGGCGAGTCGAACACCACGCCGCTCGGCGGCGCCGAGAACTGCGCGTCGCGCGGCACCTCGCTGTGGCACGGCACGCAGCGCTTGAGGATGATCTCCTGCGCCCGCGCGAAGGTCACCTCGCCCTTGTGCTCGGCGATCGCCGGCGCGCTGAGCCGCGTGACCACCATCAGGCCCGCGACCGCGACCGCGGCCATCGCGAACGCCGGCCCCAGCCACACCTTGCCGGCGTAGCGCACGTTCATGAAGTGGCGCACGCCCGAACCGCCCACGCTGACCACGATCAGGACCAGCCAGTTGAGCGGGTTGCTCGACGCCGACGGGAAGTGGGTCGAGATCATGATGAACAGGAGCGGGAACGTCATGTAGTTGTTGTGGATGGACCGCTCCTTGGCGCGCAGCGACAGGGTCTTGTCCTGCGGCCGGCCCGCGATCGTCGCCGCCACCAGCTCGCGCTGCGACGGCACGATCACCATCCACACGTTGCCGGTCATGATCGTGCCCATCAACACGCCGGTCTCGATGTACGCGGCGCGGCCCGAGAACACGAGCGTGAAGCCCCACGCCGCGGCGAAGATCCCGGCGATCGAGATCGCGGTGGCGAGCTGCGGCCGGCTGCCCAGCGTCTGCCACAGGCCGTCGTAGAGCAGCCAGCCGACCAGGAGCGCGCCGACGCTGATCGAGATCGCGACCGAGGGCGCCAGATCGCGCACCGACGGGTCGACCAGGAACGCCGCGCCGTTGAAGTAGTAGACGACGATCAGCAGCGAGATGCCGGTCAGCCAGGTGGTCAGGTTCTGGTACTTGAACCAGTGCAGGTTCGCCGGCATCTGGCCGGGCGCGAGCAGCTTCTTCTCGACCTCGTAGAACGCGCCCGAGTGGACCATGTGGATCCGGCCCTGGGACAGCGGGTCATCGGTGGCGGCGCGCTCGAGGTTGCGATCGAGCCAGTTGAAGAGCATCGAGTTGCCGACCCACATGATCCCCGCGATCAGGTGGGCCCAGCGAAAGACCACATCGAGCAGCTCTCCGACGTGCATCGGGCACTTATACACAAAGCCGCGGCCGGTCGCGCCCGGTCGCATCGCGCGCGGAGGGTCACGGACGATTTCGGGAAACGATCCGTGCAGCCCGGGGAACCAAGCCAGGGCCTACTCAAGGAGCACCGCCTATGCCTCGCCTCTGGCTCTGTACCCTCGCCCTCGCCGCCTGTGGCGGCGGCAGCACGCCCGCCTCGCCCGACGCCGCGCCGCCCAGCCACCTCGATCCGCCGCCCGCCGGCCAGGGCGTGCAGTACCGCATGGTCGGCCACATCCTCGCCGGCGAAGAGCACGAGCAGTGCCAGTTCGTGCAGGCGCCGCCCGAGGGCCTGTGGGTGAACCGCGACGAGGTCCGGTTCGAGCCGGGCAGCCACCACTTCCTGCTCTACGCCACCGCGTACACCGCGATCCCGACGAAGAACGAGCGCGGCGAGCCGGTCGACACCAGCGGCCTGTTCGACTGCTCGACCGGCGCGACCGACGGCTGGAACGTCACCAAGCTGATCGGCGGCTCGCAGAATGGCGAGGGTGACTCGATGCTCAAGTTCCCGGCCGGGGTCGCGGTGCACGTGCCCGGCAACACCGTGTTCCTGATGAACGCGCACTACGTCAACGCCACCGATCGCGACCTCGATCCCGAGGTCCGCATCAACCTGTGGACCGTGCCCGAGGCCCAGGTCACGACCGAGGGCGATCTGCTGTTCCTCTACAACCCGGTCATCAAGGCCCCGGCGCTGGGCACCGGCCGCGCGCGCTGGCGCTGCCCGGTGCAGCACGACATCACGATCGCCAACGTGCAGTCGCACATGCACCGCCGCGGCGTCGGCTACGAGGCGACCGTGGTCGGCGCGAGCGCGCCGTTCTACAGCGGCACCGCGTGGGAGAAGGTCCAGGTGAAGACCTTCGAGCCCGGGCTGGTCGTGCACGCCGGCGAGGTCCTCGACTACCACTGCGACTACGACAACCCCGAGAACCGCACGGTCTACCAGGGCGCGCGCTCGACCGACGAGATGTGCATGCTGATCGGCTCGTACTACCCGGTCGATCGCGCCACCGCCGCGTGCACCGATGCCCAGGGCCGCTCGGTCGGCGAGTGGGTCGGCAACGGCACCGCGAGCTGCGCCGCGACCCTCACGTGCCTGCAGGCGTCGAGCGGCCTCGAGGGCGCGATCGACTGCATGGACGCGGCGTCACCGGCGGTCGCGAAGCCGTCATCGGATGTCCTCAACTGCTTCATCAACCTCGGACCGAACGACGATCCCGCGGTCGTATGCCAGGCGGCGTTCGCGGCCTGCGCCGCCATCTGACGCGGTAGGCTCGCCGCATGGTGCGGCTCGAGGAGCGCGGCGCGAAGCTGATCATCGAGCAGCGCCGCCGCGGGTTGCGGCTCGCGATGGTCGGGGTCGCCGTGACCGGGCTCGGCTGCGCGGCGCTCATGATGGCCAGCGGTGGGCCGCCGGTCATGGCGCTCGGCGGCGTCCTCGGCGTGGCCGTGGCGCTGCTCGGGATGGCCGCGTTCCTGATCGAGGTGCACACGGTCATCGATCGCGGCGCCGGCACGATCGCGGTGCGCGGCGCGCGCTGGCCCCGGCGCCGCTGGGCGGTGACCCGGCCGCTGACGGAGCTGGCGGAGATCCGGTCGGCGCCGCGCGGTCGCGGGCGGCGCATCCCCGCGATCGAGGCGCGCTTCACCGACGGCAGCGCGGCCCTCTTGCTCGCGCCGGTGGACATGACGCCGGCGACCTACGCGGCGCAGCTCGCGACGATTCGGCGCCAGGCCGGCGTCGCGTGATCATGCGCGCGTCGCGAACCCTGGTTCTCCGCGCGATGTGACGTCGCGCGCGCTGCGATCGGAGTGCGGCCGGCGCGGGTAGTCGCGCGCGCGCCCGGCGACTACGGTCAGCGCACCATGGCAGTACCCCGCAACGCCCTCACGTTCCCACTCGCGCCTGTCGCGCTCGCGCTGATCGCCGGCTGCGGCTCGTCCACCGCCGCGGTCGATGGCGCCATCGGCCCCGATGTCCCGGTCGCGGACGCGAACGTCGACGCGCGCCCGGCCTCGCTGTGCACCGGGTACCCGGTCGAGTGGCCCGCCGACGCCACCGCGAAGGCCGCGGCGGTCGCCGAGCTCGCGACCTTGTCGACGACCGCGGACCTCACGTGGAGCGACGCTCGCGGCACGCTCGCGTCGGTCTTCGGGCTCGACGCGACGCTCACCAGCTGCACCGATGGCCACGACGTCGGCGTCGAGGTCGCGGCGTTCCTCACCGCACATCCCGCGCTCTTCCAGTTCGACGCGTCGCAGTGGTCCGCGCTGGTGCCCTACGATTGCAAGAACGTCGGCACCAGCCTCGAGATCTTGAACCGCGGGCGCCTCACGCTCGATGGCCAGCCGGTGCTCCACGATACGCTCGCGTACTCGATCAAGCGCACGCCCGTGGGAGTCACGCTCACGTCGGTGATCGCGACGTACCTGCCCGCGGACCTCACCGGGCTCGGCGCGCGCATGGAGGCGTGCACGGACGCCGACCTCGGCGCGGTCGAGGCCGCGGTCCGCGCGACCGCGCTGCCGGCCCGGACCTACGAGCAGTGCACCGAGACCGGGGCGCTCACCTATCAGATGAAGGCCGGCGACACGATCAGCGTGCTGCCCGGGGTCGCGTGGACCTGGGACGACGGCGATCACGCGGTCGCGCTGACCGGGCAGCGGACCGCGCGGATCACGCTCGCCGCCGCCAACTACACGCCCGAGCTGCTGGCGAGCGACGCCCGCTGCCCGGTCGGCGATGGCGCCGACTTCACGATCGGGTTCGACGTGACCTTCGACGTCCACACCGGCGAGATCACGTACATCAAGCCCGGCCTCGACTGCATCGTCTGCTGACCTCCGGGCGCTTGCCCGCGCCCTGGTCCTGCCGCAGACTGCGCGCCCATGTCCGCGATCGCTCCCCGCACCCTCGACGACCTCGGCTGGCCCGAGCTCGTCAGGCACTGGACCACGCGCGCCGCGACCGCCCGCGGCGCCGCCGCGATCGCGCGCCACGGCTTCTTCGCGGAGGCCGCGCTGGCCCGCCAGCGCTCGGCGGAGATCGCCGAGGCCCGGCTGCTCGCGATCACCGATGCGGCGCTGCCGCTGGGCGGCATCGAGGATGTCGCCGCTGCGATCGCGCGCGTGCAGAAGGCCGCCGCCCTCGACGCCGCCGAGCTGGTCGCGTGCGCCCGCACCGGCCAGAGCCTGACCCGCCTGCGCAGCCACCTGCGCAGCCACGCCGAGCGCGCGCCGAAGATCGCCGAGCGCGGCGCAGCGGCAAGGGCTTCATCCCGGGCATCGTCCACGGCACCTCGGGCTCGGGCCAGACCCTGTTCATCGAGCCCCAGGAGATCGTCGAGCTCAACAACCGCAAGCGCCTGGCCGAGTGCGACGTCGCCGACGAGGAGCGCCGCATCTACGTGAAGTTCTCGGGCTGGATCGCCGAGGAGGCGCCGGCGTTCGACGCCGGCCTCGCGATCGCCGAGGCGCTCGACGTGATCGCGGCGGGCGCGCGCCTCGCCGAGGATCTGGTCGCGTCCGAGGCGATCATCGACGACGCGCCGCGGATCGCGCTGCTTCACGCGCGCCACCCGCTGATGCTGCTCGCCAACCGCCGCTGCGTCGCCAACGACATCACCGTCGCGGCCGGCGTCACGCTCCTGGTCAGCGGGCCCAACGCCGGTGGCAAGACCGTCGCGCTCAAGGCCTGTGGCCTGGCCGCGCTCATGACCCGCGCCGGCCTGCACCTCGCCGCCGAGAGCGGGTCGGTGATGGGCTGGTTCCCCGACGTGCGCGCCGACATCGGCGACGCGCAGTCGCTCGAGGCCAACCTCTCGACCTTCTCCGGCCACGTCGTCGCGCTGCGCGACTACCTCGCGACCGCTGGCCCAGGCACGCTGCTCCTCGTCGACGAGATCGCGGTCGGCACCGATCCCGAGCAGGGCGCGGCGCTGGCGCAGGCGGTGCTCGAGGCGCTCGCGGGCTGCGGCATCACCGGCATCGTCACGACCCACTACGATCGGCTGAAGGCGGTCGGCGCGACCGATCCGCGGTTCGCCAACGCGTCGGTCGGGTTCGATCTTTCGCGCATGGAGCCGACCTTCAAGCTCCACCTCGGCGTGCCCGGCAGCTCGGGCGCGCTCGCGGTCGCGCGCCGCCACGGCCACGCCGCCAACGACGTCGCCCGCGCCCAGGAGCGGCTCGGCGGCCAGGCAACCAAGGTCGAGGAACTGCTCGCCAACGTCTCCGAGCAGCGCCGGCGGATCGAGGAGGAGCGCGCGGTGCTGCTCGACGAGCTCGAGCGCACCGAGGCCGATCGCGTGGCGTTCCGCGCCGAGAACGAGCCCAAGCGGCCGACGCCGCCGGGGCGCGTGCCCAAGGAAGGCGATCTGGTCATCGGCACGCCGGTGATCGTGAAGTCGGTCGGCGGTCGCGGCCACGTCGCGTCGCTGCCCGACAAGGGCTCGGTCGACGTGCGCCTCGGCGGCATGCGCATCGCGGTCGAGGTCGGCGACCTGCTGCTCGACAGCCACCGCGCGGCGCGCGCCGCGGCCCAGGTGCTGCCGCCGGGCCCGCCACCCGAGGTCGCGATCGCGCTGGCCGCGGCGAACGAGCAGAAGTCGGGCGCGCGCACGCCCGAGAGCACGATCGATGTCCGCGGCGCGCGCGCCGACGAGGCGATCGCGATGCTCGACCGCTTCATCGACGAGGGCATGCTGGTCGATCGCGACATCGTCTTCGTGATCCACGGCCACGGTACCGGCGCCTTGCGCACCGCGGTGCGCGCCCACGCGGCCCAGCACCAGGGCATCGAGAAGTGGCGCGCCGGCGAGCGTGAAGAAGGTGGCGACGGCGTCACCGTGATGTGGCTGAAGAGCTGACCCGTCGTGTGCTGGTGCGCGTGTGCGCGTTCTGTGCGCGCTGAGGGCCATCGCGATCGATCCGCGAGCCGCGCGCGCGGTTGACGTCCGCGTCGCAGTTTCTCGACGAGAACCACGGTGCATGTGCGCCGTCACGAGAGGTGACACGCGATGTGCGCCGATGTGACGCGCGGGCGTTGCGCGCAGTGATGCACGATCATCGCGAATCGTCGCGCGCGCGCGTCGACGGTTCATCGCGGTCTGACCGTCGACGAACGCGTGTGCGTCGCTGTCCGAAACCCGGACCATGACGAGGGTTCGCAAGCGCACTAGCCACCCGATCGACCAGCGCGAGCATGCAAGCGCGAGCACTTGCGCGGGCCTCCGGAGGGTCGAGCAGCCACCCACGACCGCCGCGCCACGACAGTAGCCAGAGCGACAGCCCCTGCGACACCGCTGCGACTGCCGCGATCGTCGACCGCGATCCGCACCTGTCAGCGCGACGCGACAGCTGGTCGGACTGCCGGGTCCTGCCGGGCCTTGCAAGTGGCTGTGTTTAGTTTGGATTTCCGGTGTGAGTGGACGCGCACGTCCACCGGGATCGCGATGTCAGGACCGCGCGCAACCTGGCCCGATGCTTGAAGTAGGGCCCAGTCGCGCGGCGTTCCCGCGCAGACAAAGGAAATCGAAATGACCACCACCACCCGCCTCGACGAGATCATCCAGCGCCAGCGCACCGGACGGTCCCTCGACCTGCTCTTCGCGATGTTCATCGCGATGCTCATGGTCCTGCAGGTCGCGGGTCTGCGTCGGGCCGCGGCGGACAGCCGCCACGCGCCCGCCATCACCGAGGCCCAGGCCTCGTCGCCGTCGGCGCCTGCGCCGGCGTGCCCCACCCTCGACGTCTGCTGATCCGTTCCCTCGGGACGAGGCCGTAACCATCGGCGTCGTCCCCGCGGCAGTTCGCGCCTCGCGCGGATGGCTGCGTAGCTCGCAGCGCCAGTGATGGCGCCCGCGACCCGATCGGCGCCACCCGGCGCCTGATCCGCGCGACCGGAGCGTGGCGATCCCACGCTCCGTGTCGCGCATTCCTTTTTCGGCGCGCGCGGGCGCGATCGATCGAGGCGTGTCGCTGATCGCCTGACCGCGATCGGCGGCGCGCCGCATGGGCCCGCGCCGACGGCCGCGCTCGATGGCAGCGACGGTCCCTGCGACACCGATGCGACCGTCGCGATCGTCGATCGCGGGCCGCGCGCACGCCGCCCTTCGCGCGCGCGACGCATCCGAGCACCGTCGCAACTCGCAGAGTCTCCACGCGTTTCGTCGACGAGCGCGTTCGCGCCGCGCGCTTCCCGCACCTGGCCCGGACCTTGAAGTAGGGCTCCTCGCGCGGCGTTCCCGCGCAGACCAAGGACGAACAGATGAACACCACCGCCCGCCTCGACGAGATCATCCAGCGCCAGCGCACCGGACGGTCCCTCGACCTGCTCTTCGCGATCTTCATCGCGATGCTCATGGTCCTCCAGGTCGCCGGTCTCCGCAGCGCCGCCGCCGACAGCCGCCAGGCGCCCGTCGCGACCGCCGCCCAGGTCTCGGCGGTGTCCGCGCCGGTGCTGTCCTGCTCGACCGCCAGCATCTGCTGAGCCGCGTGCGCCTGCGGCGCGCGTAACCGCCGCGAGCGGCGCCGCCACTGTCTCGGCGTGCGTCCAACGATCCGCTCCACGATCTGGCTCGCTGTCGTCCTCGCCTCCGGCTGCGCGCACGTCGCGCCGTCACGGGATCTCCGCCTCGACCGCGTCGTCCTGTACCAGAACGGCGTCGGGCACTTCGAGCGCCGCGGCGTGGTCCACGGCAACCACCTGCGCCTGCTGTTGCGGCCGCACGAGGTCGACGACGTCATCAAGACGCTGACCGTGCTCGACGTGCACGGCCAGGCCCAGCAGGTCGCCGCCGCGTTGCCGACGCCGGCCAGCGACAAGGATCAGCAGGTCGTCCTCGACGTGACCCTGTCGAGGCCCGACCGCGAGGTCCAGGTCTCCTACGCGGTGCCGACCGCCACCTGGAAGACCACCTACCGACTCGCGATGCCGAGCGCGCCGGGCAAGCCGCTGACGCTCCAGGCGTGGGCCATGATCGACAACGTCAGCGAGGAGGCATGGAAGGACGTGCACCTCAGCCTCGCCACCGGCGCGCCGCTGTCGTTCGCGACCGACCTGCGCACGCCGCACTTCGTGCCGCGCCCGGACGCGACCGGCGCGATGATCGCGCCGACCTCGACCGGCGTCGTCGGCGCCGAGACCTCGCGCGGCGACGACCACGACGGCATCGCCGATCTCGACGACCTGTGCCCGAACGCGGCCGAGGATCGCGACGGCTTCCAGGACGACGACGGCTGCCCCGATCCCGACAACGATCAGGACCGCGTGCAGGACGCCGACGACAAGTGCCCCAACGAGCCCGAGACCTACAACGGCGTCGAGGACGAGGACGGCTGTCCGGATCGCGGACGCGTGATCGTCACCGACAGCAAGATCGAGATCCTCGACAAGATCTACTTCGGGCCCGGGCTCGCCGCGGTGCCGGCCGCGGCCGGGCCGCTGCTCGACGCGGTCGCCCAGACGCTGATCGGCAACCCCGGGATCACGCGGCTCGAGATCCAGGGCCACGCCGCGAAGGACGAGCGCGACGCGTGGGGGCTGTCGGCCGCGCGCGCCGCGGCGGTCAAGCGCGCGCTCGCCGATCGCGGCGTCAAGCAGACGCTCGACGTGCAGGCCTACGCCGACACGATGGCGCTCGGCGACGCGGAGCGCAGCCGGCGCGTCGAGTTCCTGATCCTCGATCGCCACGACGACGACGCGCCGGCACGACCGCGCGATCGCGTCGCGATCGACGCGGCCTCGCTCGCGCAGAGCGGCCCGGCCCACGCCTCGACCGTCGAGATCGCCGGCGCGACCCGGTTCGAGCTCGCCGATCGCGTGAGCGTGCCGAAGAACGCCTCGACCCTGGTCTCGGTCCTGAGCCGCGAGGTCACCGGCGAGGACGCGCTGCTGTTCCGGCCGGACCCGGGCGTGCCCGGCAGCGACCTGCACCCGTTCCGCGCCGCGCGGGTCGAGCTGCCCGACGACATCGCGCTCGAGCCCGGCCCGGTCGCGGTCTACGCCGATGGCAGCTTCGCCGGCGAGGGCCTGGCGGCGCGCACCCACGCGCGCGAGACCACCTACGTGCCGTTCGCGGTCGATGGCGGCACGACCGTGACCGTCGAGACCAAGGGCGACGAGCGGCCCGCGCGCCTGGTCCGGTTCACGCGCGGCGTCGCGATCGTCGAGAACGCGATCGTGCGGACGACGCGCTACGAGATCGCCGCCGGCGCGCGCGCGCCGAAGCGGATCTTCCTGCGCCACGTGCCGCTCGCCGGCTTCACGATCGGCGCGCTGCCGCCCGACACCGAGCGCGGCGCCACCGCGCTCTTGATCCCGGTGCCGATGGTGCCGGGCCGGACCCAGACGCTCGTCATCGAAGAGCGCCAGCCGGTCGAGCGCCGCATCGAGATCCTGTCCGATGCCGGCGCGTCCCTGACCGCGTACCTCGAGAGCTCCGATCTGCCGGCCGCCGCGCTCGCCGGCGCCAAGGAGGTGATCGCCGCGCGCGCCGCGCTCGCGACGATCGACATGACGATCGCTGGCCAGCGCGAGGCCATGCAGGTGGCCACCGAGCGCGCGGCCGAGCTCGAGGAGAGCCTGGCGGCGGTCGCCAAGCTGCCGGGCAACGAAGCCGCGGCGCTGCGCCGCCGGCTGATCGCCGAGCTCGATCGCACGACCGTGCGCACCGGCGAGCTATCGCGCGCGCTCGCCGCCGCCGGCGCGACGCGGCTCGAGGCGACGATCAAGGTGCAGACCGCGATCGAGGCGTTGACGCTGGCGGCCACGCCCTGATGGCCCGGTGGCGTCGCCTGCCGGCGGGCCCGGCGGTATGGTCCGCGCCATGGCTCTGTCCGGCTCGCGCTCCCCTCGCCTCCTCGGCGTGCTCCTCCTCGCCGCCGCCTGTTCGTCGGCCCCGCCGCACCCGACGCCGACGCCCACGCCGACGCCGATGACGCCGGTCGCGACGCCGCCCCCGGCCGCGCGGGTCGCCTCCGCCGACGAGCGCTTCACGGCGTTCGCCCAGCAGTTCCTCGACGCGTACCTGCGGCGCGCGCCCGACCTTGCGACCCAGGCCGGCGAGCACCGCTACGACGCGGCCTGGCCCGACGTGTCGGTCGCGGGCGAGGCCGCGGATCGCGCGTTCGTCCTCGAGACCCGCGCCGCGCTGGCCACGATCCCGCACGCCGAGCTGTCCGAGCAGAACCAGATCGACGCCGACATCCTCGACGATCACCTGCGCTACAGCCTGTTCGTCCTCGACCAGCTCAAGCCGCGCGATCACGACCCGCTGGCCTACGTCGGGCTGATCGGCGATGGCCTCGATCCGCTGATCACGCGCACCTTCGGGACCCTCGACCAGCGCATGGCGAGCCTCGCCGGCCGGCTCGACGGTGTGCCGGCGATCGTCGCGGTCGCCAAGCAGCGCCTCGCGCACGCCACCAGGGTCGAGACCGAGACCGCGATCCAGCAGACCAAGGGCCTGATCGATCTGGTCGAGACCGAGCTGCCCACGCAGTTCGCCGCGGTGCCGGCCCGCAAGGACGCGCTGACCGCCGCCGCCGGACACGCCGCCGCCGCGCTGCGCGATCTCGCGACCTTCCTCGAGAAGGATCTCCTGCCGCGCTCGGATGGCTCGTTCCGCCTGGGCCGCGCGCTGTTCACGACCAAGCTCGGCTTCGCGCTCGGCGACGAGGTCGACATCGACGCGTTCGCGGCCAGCGCCCACGCGATGCTGACCGCGACCCAGGCCGAGATGGTCGAGACCGCCAGGCAGATCTGGACCGACGACAAGCTCGGCAAGCTGCCGCCGCTCGCGACCGCCGCGCAGCAGAAGGCGTTCGTCAAGCAGGTGCTGGCCCACGTCGCCAAGGACCGGCCCACGAACAAGACGATCCTCGCCGACGCCAAGACCTGGCTCGACAAGGCCACGGCGTTCGTGAAGGCCCACGACCTCGTCCGGGTTCCGGACGAACCGGTCGCGGTCATCGAGATGCCCGAGTACAAGCGCGGCCTCGCGGTCGCCTACTGCGACTCGTCGGGGCCACTCGAGGCCACGCCCGAGACCTTCTACGCGATCTCGCCGACGCCGTCGGACTGGCCCAAGCAGCGGGTCGAGTCGTTCTACCGCGAGTACAACGAATCGATGCTGGCCGAGCTCTCGATCCACGAGGCGATGCCCGGCCACTACCTGCAGCTCATGCACAACAACCAGTTCCCCTCGAAGGTGCGCGCGGTGTTCGGCAGCGGGCCGTTCGTCGAGGGCTGGGCGGTCTACGGCGAGTGGCTGATGGCCGAGAAGGGCTTCGGCGGGCCGCGAGTGAAGCTGCAGCGCCAGAAGATGGTGCTGCGGCTCGCCGCCAACGCGATCCTCGATCACGACGTCCACGCCGGCACGATGGACATGGACGCCGCGCTCGCGCTGATGAAGGACGAGGCGTTCCAGGAGGACGGCGAGGCGGTCGGCAAGTGGAAGCGCGCGCAGCTGTCGAGCGCGCAGCTCTCGACCTACTTCTACGGCTTCGCGGAGCTGCTCAAGCTGCGCCGCCTTGCCGAGGTCAAGCCCGGCTTCAGCGAGCGCGCGTATCACGACCGGCTGCTGTCGTGGGGCTCGCCGGCGATGAAGTACGTGCGCCGGCTGCTCGCGAGCGCGGCGAAGGGCTGATCAGAACCGACCGCTCACGCTGATCACGCCGCCGTCGTGGCGCGGCGCGACCACGACCGGCGGATCGGTGCGCCCGCCGAGCCACGCGAACGCGAGCCCGACGACCACGGTCGCGCCGCCGCCGATCGCCGACCACCGCGCCAGGCGCTCGGCGCGCTGGCCGCGATCGAGGAGGGCCTGGCTGTCGGTCGTCCAGGGCTGGCCGGCGCGGGCCGCGAGATCCACGGAGCTCGTGCTGGCCAGGTGCGCCTCGTAGCCCGCGAAGCCGAGCCCGCCGAGCCCCACGATCACCAGGGCGGTCCCCGCGACGCGCGTCGGGCTGATGCCGCGCGCGCGCGGCGGCGGCGTGCGCTCGAGCCGGGCCAGCACCTCGAGCGCGAACCGACGCTGCGGATCGCCGTCGGGCGCGAGCGCGACGAACCGCCGGTAGAAGCCCACGGCGCGGGCGCGGTCGCCTTCGCGGCGATACGTCGAGCCGATGTTGAACAGCAGGCGGGGCTCGGCGCGCACGGCGTACGCGCGCCAGAACGCCGCGCGCGCCGCGGCCCAGTCCTGCGCGTCGAAGCGATCGAGGCCCGCCCGGTAGTCGCGCTCGTACGCGTCGCCGTCGGCCTCGACCGGCGCCGGCGCGAGGTAGGCGCGCGCGCGCCCGGGCGCGACGAGCACGAGCGCCGCGAGCACGACGGCGATCAGGCGCGTGAGGTCAGAAGACGAGGCGCTCGAAGTCACGGCGTTCCCGGTGGGGTGGGGATGGCGGACGCGGGGGCTCACGCCGCGGCGGCGCCGCCGGCGC
>JAIOQA010000314.1 GCA_021413675.1 Deltaproteobacteria bacterium
CATCGGGTCGGTCGCTTTCCAGGTCATGCGCCACGGTCGCGAGCCCGCTGACGAGAGTGTCAAGGGTGTCCGTGGGCAACGGGGCCGATGTGTCACGGATGTCCCGAGGCTGACCTGTCAAGGATGTATCAGGGCTGTACCGGCTGTCAGTGATGTATCCGGTCTGGACCCCATGATGCGATGTGATAGTATTTCGGCGCAACCAATGACGGAGCAGGTTCAGCACGAGCTCCCGTGGCGTACGCGGGGCGGCAAGCGGCCGAACTCGGGGCGCAAGGCTCGCGGCCCGCGGCCGAGCGAGCCGCATCGCGTGCGGCCCGCGATCGATGCGCGTCATCCGCTGCACGTGGTGATCCGGGCGCGGCCAGGCCTCAAGCTGCGCCGGCGCGCGGGCTGGCTCGCGGTGCGGCACGGGCTCGCGATCACCTGTCGCCGCAGCGACTTCCGCATCTGCCACGTCTCGGTGCAGGGCAACCACGTCCACCTGATCGTCGAGGCCGACAGCCACATCTCCCTCGCGCGGGGCATGCAGGGGTTCCAGATCGCGTGCGCGCGGCGGTTCAACGCAACCACCCGTCGCCGCGGCGGCGTGTTCGCCGACCGCTACCATCCGCGCCCGCTGCGCACGCTGCGCGAGACGCGCAACGCGCTCGCGTACGTCCTCAACAACTGGCGGCGCCACCGCGAGGACACCACCGCCCGCCATCTCGCCTTCGATCCGTTCGCCTCGGCGCGCGCGTTCGACGGCTGGGCGAACGACCCGCACCGCGCACACCTGGAGTTCGTGCCGGTCGTGATGCCCACGACCTGGCACCTCACCCACGGCTGGCGTCGGTACGGACCAATCTCGCCGCTGGCGCGGCCAGGCCCGCTCGAGGGTACCGCCCGACACACCGCCAGACCCGCGGCGAGATGACGCGCGGCGCGCCGCCGCTCCTCCGAAAGGTGCGCCAGGGGGGCGCGCGGACCATCCTGGTAGAACTCATGCCGCAGGCCTCCTCCGCGCCAGTCCGCGCGACCGCGGTCCGTTCGCCACCCGTGGCCGAGCCGCCGCCGTCGCGCGAGGCGGTCGACGAGAGCATCGCGGACGCGCTGGCCGCGTTCGATGAGGATGTCCGTGCGGCATGGGCGCAGATCCGCATCGAGCCGGCGCTCTGGCGGTGCAGCGACCCGGCCGCGCCGCGCGAGCACTTCTGGGTGATCGCGATCGAGCACGACGAGGTGCTCTGGCTCAACCACGCCGACGACGGCATCAACCGCAGTCCGTTCGCCACGCACGGCGCGTTCGACCGGTACACCAGCGACCGGACGGATCTCATCGACGTCCTCGAGTGGTTCGCGATCGCGATCGCCGAGCGTCGGTGGCCCACGCTCGACACGCACGCGCTGCCGGGCGAGCTCGCCGGCCCGGGCACGATCCACCGACGGCAGCCGACGTACTGGGAGCTGCGCACCGCCGCGGGCGTCCGGTATCGCGTCCACTTCCGCGATCGGCGCGGTGATCGGTTCGCGGCCGCGGACTATCCGGGCATCGCGCTCGTGACGGAGCATCCGCTGCTCGCGCTGCGCGACGCGCCCTCGGGCAGCCTGTTCTTCAACGGCACGCCGGCCGATCCGGCGGCGGTCGCCGCGACCCTCGACGCGACGGTCCGCGCCGTCACCGACGGCTGGCGAGCGCTCGCCGACTACGCCGACCTCGGGCGCGACGTCGAGGTGGCGCTGCGCGCGGGCCATGGCGTGCTGATGACCGGCCCCGAGCCGGTGTGCAGCGCGGTCGCCGCGGCGCTCGCGACCGCGGGCGTCACGACCTCGACCCTCGGCTACGCCGCGTCGTCGCATCGACCATGCCGCGCGCTCATCCTCGGCCGCAGTTACCTGCTCGCGCAGGAGTTCGCGTTCGAGCGTTGCGCGGACTGACCGGATACATTCACTGCCGATGGACGAGCCACCGGCCCGCGCCTTCATCGACGCCATGATCGCGGACTCGCTGGCGGCCTTCGACGACGACGTTCGCGCGGCCTGGGCGCGGATCCGCATCGAGCCGGCGCTCTGGCGATGCGCCGACCCGGAGGCGCCGCGCGAGCGCTACTGGGCGATCGCGATCGAGGACGATCAGGTGCTCTGGTACAACGACATCGAGCACGGCATCAATCGCAGCGCGCTCGCGGAGCACGGGATCATCAGCGAGCACGGGTGCGACCAGACCGAGCTCGTCGAGATCCTCGAGTGGATCGCGTCCGCGCAGTCCGACGCACGCTGGCCCACGCTCGACACGTCCACGCTTCCGGTCGAGCTCGCGGGACCCGGCACGATCCTTCGACGACAGCCATCGTACTGGGAGCTGCGCAGCGCCACGGGCGTCCGGTGCCGCGTCCACTTCCTCGAGCGATGCGACGATCGGTTCGCGGCGACGGACTACCTGGGCATCGCGCTGGTGTCGGACCATCCACTGCTCGCGCTCCGCGCGGCGCCCTCGGGCCGCGTGTTCTTCAACGGCCAGCCGCGTGATCCGGCCGCGGTCGTAGCGGCGCTGGACGCGACGGTCCGCGAGATCTCCCACGGCTGGCGCACGCTCGCCGACTACGCGGACCTCGGGCGGGATCTCGAGGCGTCGCTCCGCGTGGGCTTCGGGCTGCTCGTGAGCGGCCCCGCGCCGGTGTGCTCCGCCGTCGCGGCGGAGCTGGAGGGCGCCGGTGTGTCGACCTCGTCGCTCGGCTCGGCCGGCACCGTCGAGCGGCCGCCCTGCCGCGCGCTCGTCCTCGGCCGCAGCTACGTCGTTGCGCACGACTTCCGGTTCGAGCGCCGGCCCGACTGACCCGCGTCACCGGCGCCGCAGCGTCACGACCGTCACCGCGATCGCGACCTGCGCGATCAGCTCCAGCCACACGATCGCGACGAAGCCGCGCTTGTTGACCTTGTGGCGCTGGCGATGGCCGTACATCGCCCACAGCGCGCCGAGCACGCCGATCGCGCTCATCATGAGCAGCACGCGCTCGGGGATCCGCCACGCCCGCGTCCGCGCGCGCCGCTTGTCGATGCGGAACGCGGCCCACGCGACGAGGTTGGCCACGACATACGCGGCCGCGGCCGCGACTAGTGCGCGGGCCACAGCAGGTGATACAGGCGGTGACTCACGAGCATGAGCGCGTAGTCCTGGAGATCGCCGCCGGCGTCGCGGAGCACGGAGAAGTTGAAGTCGACGAGCGACAGGCCATCGCTGGTCGCGGCCATGAGCTCGTCGATGCCGGGCGGCGGCGCGTTGGTGTCGTAGGCCCAGCGCGCGAGCTGCGTGCGAAACACGTCGAAGTCGGGGCGCGCGCCCTGCTTGAGCTGCGCGAGGCGCGACGGCCGCAGCCACGACAGCGCGAGCGCGGCCAGCGCGCGGGTGTCGGCCTGCATGGCCTCGGCGCCGAGCGACGGCTCGACCAGGCCGATCATCGCGGGCTGCACCGTCCGGGTGTCGGACAGTCCCTTGAACAGGAGCGCGCCGGCGTGGACGTTGTTGTGGGCCATGCCGTGCTCGTGCAGCGCGGCGACCTGGCGCACGACCAGGAACGCGAGGGCGAGCGCGCCGTCGACGTGCAGGTCCATCTCGGCGAGCTGGGTGCCGAAGCGCGGCTCGTCGACGTACTCCGAGAACAAGAGCAGCGAGCCGGTGTTCGCGTCGTAGATGACGTTGTGCAAGGACGTCATCAGGCCGGTGCGCACCTTGCGCAGGGTCGGCAGGAAGTGGGCCTGCCAGTTCTCGACCAGCTGGCGCGGGTTCGGGACGCTGTGCAGGTTGATGAGCGTGACCAGCTTGGGGAACGTGTTGGCGTCGGGGAACGAGCCCGCCGACAGGAGCTCGGGCCGCGGCACCGCCACGTAGATGTGGTGGCCCTTCACGCGGCCGAGCGAGCGCTCGATCTGGTAGCCCCAGGTCGCGACCGCGTGATCGGCGACCTCGATGACCGCGCGCGTGACCCGCTGATCGGTGCGGCTCGAGAACACGTTGCCGATGCGCTCGGCGGGCGCGACCACGGGCGCGCCGCGGCTCATCGACGAGAACGTGTGCTCGTCCGACGAGTGGTCATCCAGCTCGGGCAGGGCCGCGCGCAGATCGTGGATGACCGACATCACGCGCGGGTAGCGGCCCGCGGGGTCCCGCTCGAGGCAGCCCTCGATGATCGGCCGGATCGGGTACGGCACGGTCTCGGGGTAGTGGACCTTGCTCTTGCCGTTGATGACGATGCCGTCGGCGATGCGGACCAAGAGGCCCCACATATCGTCGGTCGGCCCGTACGGCATCTCGTCGGTGAACAGCGCGTGGAGCGCGCCGCCGATCGCGTAGATGTCGAGCGCGGTGGTGACCGGGCAGTCGAGCATGCCGGGATCGACGGTCTCGGGCGGCACCGAGTAACCCGGCGAGCCGAAGATCCGGCCGCGGTACAGCGCGCGGTAGGTGGTCTGCCCGACGTCGTCGAAGCAGACCGCGAGATCGAAGTCGAACAGGAACGCGCAGCTGGCGCTGTCGTCGAGCAGGATGTTCCGCAGCGTGACGTCGCGGTGGATGATGCGCGCCTCGTGCAGGCGGGCGAGGCCCTCGAGCGCCTGGATGAGCAGCTTGGTGCGCGCGCGCGGCGTGAGCTGGTGCCGGGTGATCGCCTCGAGCAGGGTCGTGCCCATGCGCGGGGTGATGAACAGATAGTTGTCGGCGATCGGCGCCGACACGTAGCTCGGCAGCACGTTGGGGTGCTCGAGCGCGCCGATGCGGGTCATCGCCGCGAGGTTGGTGTGGTGATCGCGGCGGGTGACGTCGTCGGTGCGGAGCTGGTAGAGGTAGTTGGTCAGGAAGGTCTTGCCGACCACCTGCTCGACCCGCGTATCACCGTCGGCCTTGCGCTCGAGCGCGTAGACCGAGCCCATGCCGCCGTTGGCGACGTGCTTGCCGAGCGTCCGGTAGAGGTACCGGTTGTAGCGGAAGCAGACGTCCGGCCGACCCATCTGATCAGCGCGCAGGGTGCCGATCGAGGTGGTTTCCGCCCAGTCGTCGCTCATCGGCCTCGCGACGACTGTACGCCCCGCCTCCCCGGACCACAACGCTCAACTCGCCGGATTCGTTGGCGCTATTGCGTGAGGCGGTTGACGCTGTCGACGAATGGCGATACACGACGGCGGCACATTGTCGCAGCTCGCCACCGAACTCGTGGACGAGCATCTACTCGTGGTACCCCGACCCCGCCCCATGCTCGAGCACCGCCTCGCCAAGCTCGCCGCCGGCGCCGCTTTTCTGCTGCTGATCATCGGCGGCACGGTCAACCCGACCGGGTCGAGCCTCGCGTGCCCGGAGCCGACCCTGGTCTGCCACGGTCAGGTTTTCCCCGAGATGACCGGCGGCGTGTTCTACGAGCACGGCCACCGGCTGGCGGCGATGACCGTCGGCCTCTTGCAGATCGCCCTCACCATCACGCTGCTGCTGCGGCGCAAGCAGCTGAAGCGACTGGCGTGGATCACCATGGGCATGGTCGTCGCCCAGGGCGCCCTCGGCGCGGTCACGGTCTGGCTCAAGCTGTCGCCGGCGGTCTCGAGCGGCCACCTCATCCTCGGGATGAGCTACATGGCGACGCTGATCTATGTCGCGTTCCGGACCGCGCCCGGCCAGGTCGATGGCGCCCGTCGCCAGCGGGCGGCGCGCGCGACCGACGCGCGGCCGTGGATCCTGATGGCCGCGGGCGCGATCCTCATCCAGCTGCTCCTCGGCGGCCTGGTGCGCCACCTCGGCGCGACCCTGTCGTGCCTCGGCATGCCGGCGTGCACGGTCGATGGCACCTGGTGGGCGGAGACCGGGCTGCAGAAGCTGCAGATGATTCACCGCGGCTGGGGCCTGATGGTCGCGATCATCACGTCGATCGCGGCGGTCAAGGTCTGGCGCGCGGCGCACGGCTGGACCACGCTGCGCCGCATGGCAGGTCTCGCGCCGGTGCTGGTCCTGGCTCAGGTCGTCCTCGGAATCTATGTCGTGCTCACGATGCGCTCCGTGCCCGTCGCCGTCGGTCACTTCGCCGGCGCCGCGGGCCTGTGGGCGCTGTGGATGTCGATGTGGTTCGTGACCAGCCCGCGGGCGCTGGCCTCGGAGGTCGCCGACGTGCCGCTGACGTCGGGCCTCGTCCACGTCGAGGTCGGTTCGTGATCGAGGTCGAGACCGTCGACGGGATCGCGGTCGAGCCGGTCACGCCCGGCGTCGCCGCGCGCGATCTGATCGAGCTGGTCAAGCCGCGGATCATGGTGATGGCGCTGCTCACCGCCGCGGGTGGCCTGTCGATGGCACCCGGCGTGCCGTTGACGGCGACCGCGCTGTGGCTGCTCGCCGGCACCGCGCTCATCGTCGGCGCGGCCAACGCGCTCAACATGTACCTCGAGCGCGACATCGACTGCCTGATGGCCCGCACGATGAAGCGGCCGCTGCCGCAGAAGCGCATGGCGCCGGTCGTGGCGCTGGCGTTCGGCATCGTGCTCGGCGTCGCGGCGATGCCGGTCCTGATGATGGTCAACGGGCTGACCGCCGCGCTCGGCGCGATCGCGTTCGTCAGCTACGTCTTCATGTACACGCCGCTCAAGCAGCGCACGCACTGGGCGGTGTGGATCGGCTCGGTCCCGGGCGCGATGCCGGCGCTCATGGGCTGGACCGCGGCGACCGGCCGGCTCGAGGTCGGCGGGCTCGCGGTGTTCGCGATCCTGTTCATCTGGCAGGTGCCGCACTTCCACGCGATCGCGCTGTTCCGCAAGAAGGAGTACGCGCGCGCCGGCCTGAAGACGTTGCCGGGCTCGCACGGCGACGCGCGGGCGCGCATCGAGATCGTGGCCTACCTGGTCGTGCAGATCGCCGCGTCGCTCGCGCTCTGGCCGCTCGGCGTCGCTGGTGCCTGGTACCTGGCGGTCGCGATCGCCCTCGGGGCGATGGTGCTGGGCCAGGCGATCCTCGGCGTGCGCGACGGCGACGCGCGCTGGGCGCGCCGGGTGTTCGCGCTGTCGATCGTCTACCTGCCGGTGCTGTTCACGGTCATGGTCGTCGACGGCCGGCTCTGATCGGCGCGAGGAGTACCGGATGTCTGGCGAGCTGCACCCCGCGCTGAACGCGTGCCTCAACGCGCTCTCGGCGATCTTCCTCGTGATGGGCTTCCGCGCGATCAAGCGCGGCCAGCGCGAGCGCCACCGCATGATGATGCTCGCGGCGTTCGCGGCGTCGTCGACCTTCCTGGTCTCGTACGTCGCGCGCTTCCTGATCTCGGGCACGCACGTCTACCCGGGCGGCGGCTGGGACAAGCCGGTGTACCTGACGATCTTGCTCACGCACATGGCGGCGGCGCTGGTCGTGGTGCCGCTGAGCCTGCGCTCGATCTGGCTGGCGACCCGGCCGGACTACGCGCGCCACAAGCGGATCGCGAAGGTCACGTGGCCGCTGTGGATGTACACGTCGGTGACTGGCGTGCTCGTCTACCTGATGCTGTACCAGCTCGCGCCGATCCTGCATCCGTAGCGCGGTGGGGTCGGGCGCGGCATGCTCGACCGATGAGGAAGCCAGGCTGGTTCGCGCGCGGGGCGCTCGTCGGAGCGCTCGCGCTGATGGTGCCGCAGCTCGCGCAGGTCGCGCTCGCCAAGCCGAAGCTGGCGGCGCTGGCGCAGTCGCGGGTCGACGCGGCAGCGAAGGTCTACGAGGCGGTCGAGGCGCAGTGGCGCGCGGGCCGCGGCACGATCGACGCGGTCGGCACGTGGTCGGTGCGCTGGGTGCAGGCGGCGCGCGATCAGCCGCATACGCGCAAGACGATGGCGGTGGCGCTCGACGCGCACCTCGCGCGGATGCAGGCGGTGCAGACCGAGGCGACGCGGCAGGTGGGCGCGGGGCTGGCGAGCGCGAGCGACAGCGCGATCGCGGCGTACTACGTGGCCGAGGCGGAGCTCTGGGCGGCGCGCGGCGAGTAGCGCGCGCGCGCGGCGGCGCGGGTACGATGCGCGCATGGCCAATCGAGTCGAAGGCAAGGTCGCGATCGTCACCGGCGCGGCATCGGGCATCGGGCGCGGGTGCGCGGAGATGCTGGCCCGCGAGGGCGCGCGGGTGTTCCTGACGGACCGCGATCCGCGCGTGGTCGACGTCGGCGCGGCGCTGGGCGCGCCGCACGAGGGCCTGGTGCTCGATGTCACCGACGAGGCGGGCTGGCAGCGCGTGGTGGACGACGTGGTCGCGCGCGCGGGGAAGCTGGACATTCTCGTGAACTCGGCGGGCATCGGCGTGCTGGGCGACATCGAGCACGCGACGCTGAAGGAGTTCCGCCTGATGTACGCGGTGAACGTGGAAGGCGTGTTCCTCGGGTGTCGCGCGGCGGTGGGCGCGATGAAGCAGACCGGCGGTGGATCGATCGTGAACATCTCCTCGGTGGCGGGGCTGGTCGCGGATCCGAACCTGGCGGGCTACTGCGCGAGCAAGGGCGCGGTGCGCATGCTGACGAAGTCGATCGCGATGCACGGCGCGCGCAAGAGCGTCAACGTGCGCTGCAACTCGGTGCATCCGTCGTTCATCGACACGCCGATGGTGGCCGGGATGGCGGAGGCGATGGGCGGCACGGACGGCGCTCATGAAAAGCTGGCGAAGGCGGCGCCCATGGGGAGATTGGGGCGCGTGGAGGAGGTCGCGTATCTGGTGCTGTATCTGGCGAGCGACGAGTCGTCGTTCACGACGGGGGCGGAGATGGTTGTGGATGGTGGGTTGACGGCGCGCTGACGCGACGCTGGAGTTTCGGTAGCGCCGCATCGGTGGCGGGCCGGGTCCTGGCGCGCGCGAGGTGGCTCGTGCCCGCGGCCGGATTGCCAGCCTCCCGGGCGTTGAGGGGCCACCGACGTATCCCCCACCCATCGGCGCATGAGTGATCGCTCTGCACTCTACGTCCGCGGGCCCGACCACCTTCGCGCGCGCCACCCGGCCCTGGCGTGCGACGAGCCAGAGCGCCGAGCGTGAGTGACGAGATCGAGCGCGTGCGCCGTCGCTCTGAGAGAAGAACGTGTGGGGTCAGCCGTGGACGGCGGCGCCGAACTCACGCATCCATGCGTCGTCGGTGGGCGAGAGGGGGCCGCTATTGAGGGCGGCGAGGTTCTCGTCGAGCTGGGCGGTGGTGGCGGGGCCGGTGAGGCAGAGGTCGACGTGGGGGCTGGAGAGGCAGAAGCGGTAACAGTGGCCGGCGGTGGCGACGGGGCCGGTCCAGTTCCTGGGACGGGTGAGGAGCTTGCGCCAGGAGGTGGCGGTGTAGGCGACGACGTGGGGCTGGCGGTGAGTCAGGTGCGGGAAGATGTCGCGCTCGGCGCCGGGGTGCGCGGCGTTGTAGCGGATCATGAGGAGATCGAGGGGCGAGTCGGCGGCGAGGCGGCCGGCGCGCACGCGATCGTGGATCGAGACGCCGAGGGCCCGGACCTTGCCGGACTCCTTGAGGTGGCGCAGCTCGGTGAGGGTGCTGTCGGTCCAGGCCGAGCCGACGCCGAGCCACATGAGCTGGAAGATGTCGAGGTAGTCGACGCCGAGCTTCTTGAGCTTGCGCTCGGCGCTGCGGCGCACGGAGCCGCCGAAGTAGCCGACCATCGGGCCGGCGGCGACGACGATGTTGTCGCGATCGCGCTGGAGGGCGTCGCGCAGGGGGCGCGCGATGGCGCCGCGCGAGGTGAAGAAGACGTAGTTCACGCCGCGATCGAACGCGGAGCGGATGCCGGCCTCGTCGATGCCGTAGTTGGCGGCGAGGCCGAGGCGGAAGACCCGCTTGCCGAGGTGGCGCAGCGTGCGATGCGTGAACGTATCGGGCAGCGCGTCAGGCACGGGAAGCTCCGCGGGGCTGGCGGGTGATCAGGAGTCGCCGCGCAGGAAGCGCTGCGCGGTGGCGGCGTTGAGCTTCCACGACGGCGCGACCCGGCCGCGCTGGAGGAGCTCGTCGGAGTCCTCGTCGAAGGCGCTGACGATCGCGTGCGGATCGTCGTCGTCGGGGACGATGTCGAAGTCGATGCGGATGCGGCGGCCGTCGGCGGCGGTGAAGGTCAGCGTCTTGTGCAGGCGCTCGCGCGCGGCCTGCTCGTGGCGGCGCAGCACCTCGCTCGCGGTCTTGACCAGGGTCATGAACGCGGCGTTGTCGAGCGGCTTGGGGTTGCGCTTGTCGCGGCCCATCGTCCACGGGCCGACCAGCGCCGGCTCGCTGTCGCCGACGCGGGTCATCGACACCGCCCAGCCGTCGTCGTCCTCGTTCTTCATGACCTGCGCGATCCAGCCGTTCTCCTGCCAGCGCCGTGGGTCGCGTGAGTCGCTGCCGATCTCGTCCATCGGCGCACCTTGGCGCGGAATGGTGCGCGAGGACAAGCGCGATGTCGCGGCGGGATCTGCCGCGCGTCACTGCACCGCGACGTAGTCGCCGGGCTTCGACGGCGGTGTCTGGCCATCGGCGAGCATGTTGAAGAGGAGCAGGCAGGTGTTCTGGCGGGCGCGGCGCGCGGCCTGCGCGGTGATCAGCGCGAACGGGAGGTGCGCGATCGCGGCGTCGGGCGAGATCAGCGCGATCGCAGGCTCGGCGCCGTCGGCGTGGACATGGGCCCACTGCCAGCCGAGGGCGCGGTGGAGCTGCTCGCCCCAGGCGCAGCCGAGCTCCATGCGCATCGCGAGCGGCTTGCCGGTGGGCTTGCGCGCGCCCGATTGCAGCTCGGCGATGTAGGCGTGGATCGCGGCGACGACGAGCTCGGGCGCGGCGTCGTGCGCGAGCGCGAGGCGGGCGTGGCCGCGCGCGATGAACGCGTCGATGTCGCGGCGCAGCGCGGCGTCGAGCGCGGAGTGGCGCGGCGCCTTGCGGCGGCGCGAGGCGGCGGCGTAACGCGGGCGATCGTGCGCGGGCCAGATGCGCGGCGCGGGCGTGGATGTGAGTGGCGTCTCACCGCGGAGATGGGCGCGCAGCGCGGCGAGCTCGGTGACGAGCGCGGGCACGGTGGTGTCGTCGTGGCCACCGGTGGCGACGATGGCGGCTCGCGCGTCGTCGGGGAGCGCGAGCTCGAGGTGGGTCATGTACCAGAGCGCGGCCGGGCCCGATGCGATCGCCGCGGCGCGGGTGTCGGGGCGCGCGATCGCGTCGACCTCGGTCGCGTACCAGGCGGCGAGCTCGGGGGACGCGAGCACCGCGGCGCGGGTGTCGTCGGCGGGGCCGCGATCGAGACAGCGCGCGACCGCGAACGCCCACCACGGATGCGCGATGGCCTGCGCGCGCGCCTGGCGATCGCCGGCGGCGAGCGCCCAGTACGCGGCCTCGGCGGTGGCGGGACCGTCGAGGGGCCGCAGGTCGCTGCGGCTCCAGTTCGGTGGATAGAGCTGGCCGGAGGGCGTGGTGAGGTCGTCGACCACGAGGTGCTTCGGCGCGGCGGCGAGCAGCGCATTGGCGAGGGCGGGATCGACGAACAGGTGCTCGGGGCGCTCGAGCAGGCGAAACGCGCGCGGCGTGATGCGGTCTGCCGGCCAGCGCGCCGCGGTGAGCGCGGCCAGCCAGCCCTGCTCCCAGGTCGCGGTGCTGTGCGCGCGATCGAGCGGCGCGCGCGCGGTGATCTCGAGCAGCACGTAGTCGGCGGCGATCAGGCCCTTCGCGTCGTGCAGCTCGATCGGGCGGCGCGCGATGCCATCGATGCCATCGAACAGTGCGGCGATCGGCGCGCGCACGACGAGCGCGCGCTGGAAGTCGCCGGTCGGCAGCACCGGCGGCGGGCTGGCGCGGAGGCCGCGACTGCCGCGGTACGGTCGATCGATCGCGCGCAGCGCGCCGGGCGGCAGCTCGTGCGCCTCGCGCAGGCTCCACCACGCGTCGGGCGTGTCGACGGAGGCGAGCGCCACGCTGCCGTGGGGATGCGCGATCGGGCGGAGCGCGATCGGGGGCGGCGGGCCGTCCGTGGGTGACGGCTGGCGTGCGCGGGCCATGCCCGAGCGTATCGCTACCAGCGGCGCTTGGGCCGGCGACGGTGGCCGCCCGACGGCGGCGGCGGACGCGGCGGGCCATCGCGCGGCGGGCGAGGCGGCGGCGGA
>JAIOQA010000315.1:0-33239 GCA_021413675.1 Deltaproteobacteria bacterium
CAGATCGCCGGTGACCACACGCAGGTCGCGGAGCGCCGTCAGGTCGTCGTGGGCGAGATCGATCGTGAGATCGCCCTCCCAGATCGCCTCGGGCGCGCACGCGTAGCTGGTCTGCTCGATCTCAACGTCGTCGAGGCGGCCGTCGCCGTTGGTGTCGTGCCCGACGCGCACCGCCGTGCCGCCGTCCGCGCAGTTCGCCCCGGCGGGCTCGTCGTCCTCGCGCACCAGCACCGGCGGCTGGGTCGTGCACTGGTACGCGACGTCGTCGACCTCGGCGTCGTCGAGCTGGCCATTGCCGTTGGCATCGACGCCGGTCGCGATCGCGCTGCCGCCCGTGGCGCAGTGCGCGCCAGCGGGCTCGGGGGTGACGCGGGTCAACGACGGCGCGGCGCTGGTGCACGCAGCGAGCAACACGGTGGACAGCAACAGACGCGACATGCCGGCTCCGATCGCCGCCTCGACTGGCGGTCGATCGATGTGTAAGCGCAGCTCGCCGCGATGACATCCATCTGCGGTGGCAAGCAGCGGCACGCGGGGATGCGCGTCGTGTCGATCGCGCGTGTGACGCGCGTGGCGCCAGATCGGCGTCGATCAGGGCGCGGCGCGCCAGCCCTGCTCGATCGACGCGCGCAGCTCCTCGACGGTCGGCGACTTGATCGTGTTGCCGTCGTTGTCGAACGCGAAGGTCGCGGCGAACGCCTCGAACTCGTGGTGGCGCAGGCGCACGAACGCGGTCGGGCGCGGCGCGCCGAACTGGTTCTTGTAGCCGCACTTGTGCGCGTCGTAGTAGCGGCACTGCAGCGGCCGCTCGTCCTTGCCGTAGACGCCGCACTTGCCGTCGACGAGGTGGCGGCACTTCGTGCGCAGGATGAAGGTCCAGCCGGCGTCGCCGAAGCCGACCTCGATGCCGGGGAAGCCGAGCGCGTAGCGGTAGAAGTCGAGCTGCGAGTGCACCGTCGGCGGGCCCTGCGGGAAGATCAGCGAGGTGCAGCAGTAGGCCTCGCAGCCGGTGCACGGCTCGGCGAGCTGCGCGAAGGTCCGCGCCGGCGACGGCGGCGGCGCGCTGCCATCGAGGGTGGTGGTCTTCCACGCGGCGTGGACCGGATCGCGCTCGATCGCCGCCTGGCCGGGATCGGGGTCGTCGTGCGCGGGCAGCGCCTGGAACGCGGCGCGCACCTCCTCGATCGGCGGCATCGCCTTGATCGTGCGGTCGTCGGCGAACTGCACGTGCGCGATCAGCCACTCGAGACGCACCCGATCGACCTGCAGGAGCGCCGGGCCGGCAGCCTGGCTGTACGCGTTGCGGTACCAGCAGCCGTACGGGCTGAAGTTCTGGCAGATGTTGGGCTGCTCGGGCGTCGCGTGGACCGTGCACCGCGTGGTCGCGCGATCGAGGTGGCGACACGGATAGCGGTAGTAGACGTGCCACTGCCCGTCGGGCGTGATGCCGAGCAAGATCCGCTCGAAGTTGAGCAGGTAGCGCGCGTAGTCGAGGTGCAGCAGCGTCGTGACGTCGAAGTCGTGCAGCTTGAGGTGCGTGCAGCACGGCGCCGCCTCGCAGGTCGCGCACGGGCTCGCGATCGCCTGATCCCACGACAGCGCCTCGTCGTGCGACACGACGCGCAGCGAGATCCGGCGCCAGGGCTCCGCGGTCATTCCGCGAGCCTCTTGTACAGCTCCGGGCGGCGATCGCGGAAGAAGCCCATCGATGCGCGCGCCCGCGCGGTCTTCGCGAGATCGATCGTGGCGATCGCGGCGCCGGTCTCCGTGCGATCGAGCTCGGCGAGCTTGTCGCCGCGGTGATCGCAGACGAACGAGCTGCCGTAGAAGGTGATCGCGTCGGGGCCGGTGCCTTCCTTGCCGACCCGGTTGGCCGCGACCACGCCGACCGCGTTGGCGACCGCGTGGCCGATCATCACGCGCTGCCACGGATCGCGCGAGTCGAACTCGGGCTCCTCGGGCTCGCTGCCGATCGCGGTCGGATAGAACAGCAGATCGGCGCCGGCCAGCGTCATCGCGCGCGCCGCCTCCGGGAACCACTGGTCCCAGCAGATCGCCACGCCGATCGCGCCGAAGCGGGTGCGGTGGACCTGGAAGCCGGTGTTGCCGGGCTTGAAGAAGAACTTCTCCTGGTAGCCCGGCCCGTCGGGGATGTGGCTCTTGCGGTAGACGCCGAGGTTCTTGCCGTCGGCGTCGATGATCGCGATCGAGTTGTAGTGCTCGGGGCCGGCGGCCTCGAAGAACGACACCGGGATCACGACGCCGAGCTCGTGGGCGAGCGCCTGGAAGTGGCGGAGCGTGGGGTGGCCCTCGGCCGGGCGGGCGCGCGCGAAGTCGTCCTCGGCCTGGCCGCGGCAGAAGTACACGCCCTCGAACAGCTCCGACGGCAGGATGATCTGCGCGCCGCGCGCCGCGGCCGCGCGCACGAGCTCGGTGACGCGCGCGACGTTGGCCGCGACGTCGTCGGTGAACGCCGCCTGCAGCGCGGCGACGGTGACGGTCGACATGCCGCCGTTATAGCGCGGGTCGCCTGGCGCGGTGGTGCGCCCGGCCGCGGACTGGAGCGCATGACAACTTGCGCCGCTTCGGACCAATCCGCGCGATCGGCCCCCCCGAGCCCGGCGGACCCCGTCGAGCCCGCACGGGCCGCGGTCGGCACGCGCCGTGCTGTGCACCGGCGCGGAGGCTTGATGTCCGATCTCGACTACGACACCCCGCGCGGCCATGACGGCCACACCCGCTCCACCCCCGGCCCGCGGACCGGTACCCCCGGGCGATCCACGGTGACCGCGCGGATGCCGCCGTCGGCGCGATCGCTCGCGCGCGCGGTGGCCGCCGAGCTGCGCGGCGACAACGACGTCCACGACCGCGCCGCCGCGGGGGTGCGCGGGGCGGGCGAGCCGCTGCCCCATCTCGCCGCGATCCAGCAATCGTTCGGGCATCACGACGTGACCGGCATCGGCGCCCACGTCGGTGGCGCGGCCGCCGATGCCGCGGCCGCGATCGGCGCGCGCGCCTACGCCACCGGCGACGACGTCGCGTTCGCGGCGGCGCCCGATCTCCACACCGCGGCCCACGAGGCCGCGCACGTCGTGCAGCAGCGCGGCGGCATCCGGCTCGCGGGCGGCGTGGGCCAGGCCGGCGATCCCTTCGAGCTGCACGCCGATGCGGTCGCCGATCGGGTCGTGCGCGGCGAGTCGGCGCAAGCGCTGCTCGACACGATGGCGCATCGCGGATCCGCGGGTGGTCCAGCGGTGCAGCGCTCACCGGTGGTGTTCGGGGACGACGCGCAGGCGCTCGCCCGCCTCGAGCAGCTGCTGCGCGCCGCGCCCGGCGATGCCGACGCGATCTCGGCCGAGCAGGCGGAGGCGATCCTGCAGCAGCTCGACGCGCCTGCGACGCCGAGCGGATTCGCGGTCCTGCCGACCGGCGGACCACGCCTGCACTTCACGGTCGGCACCGACGAGTACAGCATCCAGGTCCCGCCCCGGCGGGTCGACCACGTGCGCAGCCTCGCCGCTGCGCGCGTCGCCGCCGACGACGCGGTCGGCGAGTGCAGCGAAGCAGGCGCGACCTCGGTCCCGCACGTGGTCGCGGGCGGCGCGCGCATCGCGCACGTCACCGCCGGTCCCGGGCTCGTCGAGGCGTTGACCGCGGGCATCGGCGCGATCGGCGGCGCCGAAGGAGACGAGCTCGAGTTCCAGTTCGCGATCTCGGTGCCGATCAGCGCGGGCCTTGGCACCGCCGAGGTCCAGCTCGACGCGCGGATCGCGCACGAACCGGGCGAGGGCGCCGAACACCCCGCGTTCGTCGTCGCCGGCCGGCTGGAAGGCGGCGCGGGGCTGCGGATCCCCGAGGTGGCGCACGCCCGACTCATGGTCGGCGTCGGCGTCGAGGCGCGCGGCCACGACGCCGCGGCCGCCGCGCAGATGCTCGTGCTCGCGATCGATCACGCGCTCGCCGATTTCTGCCCGCCGCTGGCCGACGCGATGTGCGGCCGGAACGCCGAGGCCCACGCGCTGGCCGCCGCCGAGGAGGGCGACTACGCCGACGCGTACGAGGGCTTCCGCGCCGATGCGGGCGTCGAGGCGGCGGGCCCGGCCGGCGGCGGGGCCGAGGTCTCGGCGGGGGTCGACACCCACCGCCGCGAGACCGTCACCGCCGACGGCACCGAGACGATGCACTACCGCCAGTTCGACCTGCACGCCAGCGCCGAGCTCCACGCGTCGGAGGAGATCGCGTACCACGTCGCGTTCGACGCGCACATCGCGCCGCACTCGCGCACCGCGCGCGCCCCCGATGACGAGATGGGGTTCTCGTTCCGCGTCAGCCACGAGGCGGGCGCCGCCGCCATCGGGCTCGGCGCGATCGTCGGCGAAGCGCTCGCGTTCTTCCACGATCACGTCGGCGATCACCCGGGCGCCGTGGCGGCGGTGCGCGAGGGCCAGACCGCGAGCGCGCGCCTGGCCTCGCTCGTCGATCGACTCGTGACGGCGGCCGTGATGGCCCGCGCCCACCACGCCGAGGGCGGGGTCTTGCTCGAGGTCGAGGTCACCATCGTGCCCGAGCCCGACGTCACCGTGCGGATCGTCGAGGAGCTGAGCGGCGCGCTGCCGCTCGGCGTCGCGGCCGAGGTCGAGATGCTGACGGAAGTTCCGCTCGCCGGTTGAACCCGGCGCGCGGCGCCGACCGCGCGCCTCGATCAGCCGACCAGCGTCAGCGCGCGCGGCGCGCTCGGCTGCTGCTGCGTGCAGCAGTGGAAGCCACCGCCACCGACGACGACCTCCTTGCACGGCAGGCCGATCGTGCGGCGATCGGGGAACAGCGCGGCGATGCGCGCGACCGCGGCGTCGTCGGCGCGCGACTCGTAGGTCGGGACCACGACCACCGAGTTGGCGATGTAGAAGTTCATGTAGCTCGCGGGCAGGAGGCCGAGGGTCGGATCGACGACCGCGCCCGGCGACGGCACCGTGACGACCTCGAGCCGGTGGCCGCGGGCGTCGGTGGCCGCGCGCAGATCGGCGAGGATGCCGAGCAGGGCGTCGCGGTTGGGATCATCGGCGGCGGGCTCCATGCACGCGACCACGCCCGGCGCGACGAAGCGCGCGAGCGTGTCGATGTGGCCATCGGTGTGATCGTTGGCGAGGCCGCGATCGAGCCACACGACGTGGTCCGCGCCCAGCGCCCAGCGCAGGCGGGCGTCGAGCGCGGCCTGATCGAGGCCGGGGTTGCGCGCGCCGCCGAGCAGGCACTGCTTGGTCGTGAGCAGCGTCCCGGTGCCGTCGACCTCGACCGCGCCGCCCTCGAGCACGAACTCGAAGCCCGCGGCGGGCGTGCCGACGATCCGGCTCACGCGGGTCGCGACCTGCTGATCGTCGGGCATGAGGTACTTGCCGCCCCAGCCGTCGAAGCGGAAGAACGTCGCCGCGACCTCGCCGGGGCGCGTGACGAAGATCGGGCCGGTGTCGCGCAGCCAGGTGTCGCCGTAGGGCAGCTGGTGGAAGCGGACGCCGACCGCGGCGCGGCCGAGCGCCTTGACCGCCGCGGCCTGGTCGTCCGAGTTCCGGACGAGCAGCTCGACCTGCTCGCCGCGCGGTTTGCCATCGGGGCCGAGGTCGACGATCGCGGCCGACATCGCGGCGAGCTGCGCGCGCGGCAGCTCGAGCCCGTTGGTCCACTGCTCGGGATCGTGCGGCCAGGCGGTCCACACCGCGTCGTGATGGGTCCACTCGGCGGGCTGACGAAATCCGGTGAAGAGCACGGCGGGAATATGCACGACCCGGCCGAGCGAGGGCGCCCGCGCGCCACGCGCCGCGCGCGACGGTCAGGCACAGCCCCGCGTGGCAGATCGCCACACCGGCCGATTTATAGTTCCGGACCATGGTTCGACCAGCGCGCCTCACCTCTCACGCTGGGGCAAAATTCCACAGATTATCCTTGAATTTCAGCATGTTCGAATTCCGATTTTGCTACCGGACAATCGCGCTGCCGATCTATGTTGCAGACCCCTGGAGCCGAATCGGGAGGTTCGAATGCGGTTCTCTGCGTTGATTTGCGTGCTGATGTTCGCGGCGTGTGGCCCCACGACGACCGGCGGCGGTGGTGGTGGAGGCGGCGGCGGCGGTGACGTGGATGCCGGCAACGGCAGCGGATCCGGCTCGGGATCCGGATCCGGATCGGGGTCCGGCTCGGGATCCGGCGGGCTCGCGCCCTGCAACAAGATGGACATCCTGTTCGTCGTCGACGACTCGGGCTCGATGGCCGAGGAGCAGGACAGCCTGGCCACGAACTTCCCCATGTTCGCGAACGCGATCAACGCGTACATGACGTCGACCGGCCAGACCCTCGACTACCACCTCGGGGTCACGACCACCGGGCATGACCTCTCGTACAACACCGAGTTCCCGAACGTCCTCGATCCGACCATGCCGCCGCTGCTGATCCCGTCGAGCCAGATGGGCGACGACGGCGCGATGCGGAACAACTGCAGCCTGTCGCGGCGCTGGATCGAGCGCAACGATCCGGATGTGCCGGGCACGCTCGCCTGTCGCGCCAAGGTCGGCACCAGCGGCCCGAGCGACGAGATGCCACTCGAGGCGGCCGAGCTGGCGCTGCGCGACCGCATCGCCGACGGCACCAACACGGGCTTCCTGCGCGACGACGCCCTGCTCGCGATCATCATGCTGACCGACGAGGACGACTGCTCGCGCACCGACAACAACTTCACGCTCCAGGTCACCGACAACCTGTGCACCAGCGGCGCGGGCGTGCTCACCGCCGACGGCTTCAAGGGCTTCCTGGATGGCCTCAAGGGCCCGGGGCGCTGGGCGGCGGCCGCGATCGCCGGCCCGAGCGCGTGCACGTCGGCGTTCGGCGACGCGGTCGAGGCGACGAAGATCAAGCAGTTCATCCAGCTGGCTGGCCAGAACGGCGTGTTCGGCTCGATCTGCGACGGCGATCTCGCGCCGTCCTTGAACCAGGCGCTGCAGACGTTCCAGGCGGCGTGCGAGGCGTTCCCCGATCCCCAGTGACCATCAGGTCGGGCCGCGCGAGAAACACTGTCGCGCGGCCAGAGAATTTGTCATCAAATTCGATCTTCTCCAGTTCCGGATGAGATCGGGACCGTCGTCCTCGACGGGGCCGATCGATCGAAGAAGAGCCTGGAGGCGAAAGCCTTACAGGCTCTGACGAGATCGCTCGCGTCGGCTGATCTAAGCTGGCGCGCATGAGCGATCTCCGAGATCTCGACGGCAAGCATGTGGTGGTCACCGGCGCAACCGGTGGCCTGGGTGGGGCGGTGGTGGCTTTGCTCCTCGAGCGCGGCGCGACCTGCCACGTCCCGATGTTCGAGGCGGCGGTGCCGGCGCACGTGGTGTGGCGCGATCACGCGCGCGTCCACGCGACGCCCTCGATGGCTCTCGACAACGAGGCCGCGGTCACCGCGTACTTCGCCGCGCTGCCCGCGCTGTGGGGCTCGGTCCACCTGGTCGGCGGCTTCGCGGCCGCCGCGATCGCCGACACGTCGCTGGCCGACTTCACGAAGCAGCACCAGCAGAACGCGGTGACCAGCTTCCTGTGCAGCCGCGAGGCGGTGAAGGCGATCCGCCGCACCGGCGGCGGCGGTCGCATCGTCAACGTCGCGGCGCGCCCGGCGCTGTCGCCGGCGGGCGGGATGATCGCGTACACGACCTCGAAGGCGGCCGTGGCGTCGCTCACGCAGTGCCTCGCGGCCGAGGTGCTCGCCGAGGGCATCCTGGTCAACGCGATCGTCCCGTCGATCATCGACACGCCCGCCAACCGCGCGTCGATGCCGAGCGCCGACTTCGCGGCGTGGCCGAAGCCGGCGGAGCTCGCCGAGGCCATCGCCTACCTGGCCTCACCCGCCAACGCGCTGACCTCCGGCACGCTCGTGCCGGTCTACGGCCGAGCGTAACGTCCTGGAACCAGGTGGCGTCTAACTGCGGTCGAACCGATGCCCGCGCTCGCGCGTAACTCCTCGACGACAGCCGCGTAGCAGCAGTGCGCCGCGGGCTGCATGCTCGAGGGGCCACTCGCCCCGAGGAGACTCACCTTGTCCAAGCGACCCGACCTCGACCGCTACCCCGAGCTCACCGACCGCTGGGATCGGCGCGAGTTCCTGAAGTCCGCGGTCGCGGGCACGGCGGTGATCGCGCTGGGCGGCGCGCTGTTCCGGCTCGCCGCCGACGAGCTGTCGAAGAAGGCGATGGCCGACACCCGCGCCGATGGCCGGCCGCGGCTGCCGCCGGGCCAGCGCGTGATCGAGCAGCTGCGTGACATGGGCGGCGACGAGGGCGATGGCCTCGTGAAGAACTTCCGGCTGCGCGTGCACGGCGCGGTCAAGAAGGAGCTCGTGCTCGACTACGGCGCGCTGCTCAAGCTGCCGCAGACCGAGGCCAAGGCCGATGTCCACTGCGTCACCGGCTGGACCGTGATCGACTCGCTGTTCAAGGGCGTGGCGATCACCACGCTGGCCGAGGCCGCGGGCATGAAGGGCGACGTCAAGCACGTCATCTTCGAGGCGGCGAACGGCTTCACCGCCAACGCGCCGCTCGCCGACGCGACCCGGCCCAACGCGATGGTCACGTACCGCATGAACGGCCGGCCGTTCTCGCTCGCCCACGGCGCGCCGGTGCGCGGGCTCGTCCCCGACCTGTACTTCTGGAAGAGCGCGAAGTGGATCACCGGCGTGCGCTTCCAGAAGGACGACGAGCCCGGCTACTGGGAGGTACGCGGCTACAACAACCACGCCGACCCGTGGAAGGAAGAGCGGTATGCCTGACATCACGGGCGCCGCGAAGGCGGCGCCGAGTGGTGGCGCCTGGGCGATCATCAAGAAGCGCTGGCGCGGCTGGCTGCGCGCGTTCCACCGCGACCTCGGCTACCTCGTCGTCGGGCTGACGCTCATCTACGCGGTGAGTGGCCTGGCGATCAACCACCTCGCCGACTGGGATCCGAACTTCACGACCCATCACACCGAGCGCACGATCGACAAGCTGCCGGCCGAGCTGCCCGACGACGTCGCGATCGCGCGGGCCGCGGCGGCGCTCGGTGTCGAACCGCCGGAAGGGGCCGCGCGGTACGGCGACGAGATCCACTTCGACTGGCCCGATCGCAACATCGTGGTCTACGGCGACAGCGGCCTGGTCATCGACGACGGCCGCGAGTCGCGGTTCTTCCTGCGGGTCGCCAACTGGCTGCACTACAACCGCGGCAAGAAGGCGTGGACCTACGTCGCGGATGCGTACGCGATCATCTTGCTGTACCTGGCGATCAGCGGGCTCTTCATGATCAAGGGCCGGCTCGGGCTCAAGTGGCGCGGGCTCATCCTCGTCACGCTGGGCGCTGGCGTGCCGACGCTCTATGTCGTGATCTCGGGCGGCCCGAGCGCGAAGCACGAGGCGACCGCCGCGGTGCCCACGGCCGAGGGCGCAGCGACGCCCGATGCGCCTGCGCCGGAGCCGCCGCCCGACCGGATGCCGGAACGCCCGCCGGTGCGCACGCCGATGCACGGCGAGGACACGCCAGCCGAGGGCACGCGACCGCCGGTGCGCACGCCGATGCATGGCGAGGCGCCCGAGGCCCCCATGGCACCCATGGCGCCGCACACGCCGTAGCGCCCGACCTGCTACCGTCCGGCGCGCGCATGACCCAGCACGTCGCCCTCCGACCCGCGATCGCGGCGATCCTCGACGAGCGCCGCGCCGCGCCCGCGCTGGTCTTCGACCTGGCGCGGATCGCCGAGACGATGGCGCGCACCGCCGCCGCCGGCCGGCGCCACGGCGTGCGCGTGCTGTTCGCGACCAAGTCGTTCCCCGCGGCGCCGGTGCTGCGGCTCGCGCGCGATCACCTCGACGGCTTCGATGCGGCCAACCCCGGCGAGCTCGCGCTGCTCGGCGCGCTCGCCCGCGACCGCATCGTGTCGATCACCGACCCCGCGGTCGGCGCGCTCGACGGCGCCGCCCTCGCCGCCTGCGATCCGTGGATCTCGTGCGAGGACGCCGATCGCGCCGCTGCTGCGCCGGCGGCCTCGCGCATCGCGATCCGGATCGCGGCCTCGCACCTCGTGCCTGGCGACGACGCGGTCGGCGGCGTGGCGCTCGGCGACGGCTCGCGCACCAGCCGGTTCGGCGTGCGCCCCGGCGAGCTCGGCGCGCGCGAGGCGCTCGGCGCGATCCTGCGCGCCGGTGGCAACCGCGTGCGCGGCCTGCACATCCACCACGGCGGCGTCGCGATGGCGGCGCCCGCGCGGCTGCTCGCGACCGCGGCGGCGGCGCTGCGCCTCGCCGACGAGCATCGCCTGCCGCTGTCGTGGCTCAACCTCGGCGGCGGCCTGCACCTGCTCGGCGATCGCCTCGACGAGACGTTCGCCGCGCTGCGCGCGCTGGTGCCGCCGTCGATCGAGCTCGCGGTCGAGCCCGGCCGGCTGTTCGCCAGCGGCGCCGGCTTCGCGGTCGGGCGCGTGCGCGCGGCGCGCGAGCTGGCCGAGGTCAGCCTGCGCGTCGTCGATCTGTCGCGCGCGTGCCACCTGAAGTGGCAGCAGCCGTCGGTGATCGCGCGCCCCGCGAAGACAGGTGAAGCCCGGCGCGTGCTCTTCACCGGACCGACCTGTTACGAGGACGATCTGATCGGCGAATGGAAGCTCGCGCCGAGCAACTACCCGGTGGGCGCGGCGCTCGCGCTCACCAACGTCAACGGCTATGCGGTCGGCTGGAACACCGGCTTCGGCGGCGTGGCGCCCGCCGAGGTCGTCTGGGTCGAGTAAGCCGAGCTGATCAGGCCTTCTTGAGCTCGATCTTGCGCGGCTTGGCCTGGACCTTCTTGCCGATGGTCAGCTGCAGCACGCCCTGCTCGAGCCGCGCCTCGACCTTCTCGGCGTCTGCAGACTCGGGCAGCCCGAAGCTGCGCGAGAACGAGCCGAACTGCCGCTCGTAAACGTAGAAGCTGTCGCCTTCCTGGCGCTGCTCGGCGGCGCGGCTGCCGCTGATCGACAGGACGCCGTTGTGGACCGAGACATCGAGGTCCGACTCCTTCACGCCCGGCAGGTCGGCGCGGACGACGAAGGCCTCGGCGGTCTCCTTCACCTCGAAGGTCGGGGTGAAGGTCTGGGCGACGCGGCCGTAGGTGAAGGGATCCCAGCCGAGCAGCTCGCGAGCCAGGCCAAACGGGGAACGATCGGAATCACGACGGGTGATGTGGAGAGACATGTTGAAGCTCCTGTGTAGGGAGTTGGTTGTGCTCCGATCGGTAAGCACGCGCGGCGTCCGCGCAACGGCTTGACGCGCGCGGGGACGGTGGTTACCGGGGCCGATCCTCGTCAGGAACGGCACCAGATTCCCGTCAGGAGACGGCGCCGTGGCCGCCGCCGCCCGGGGTCTCGATCCGCAGGATCGCCCCGGCCGGCGCGTCGACCGTGACCGCGCCGGCGAGCGGGGCACCATCGAGGCTGTTGCTGCCCGATGCACCGGGGCCGCCGCCGGCCAGCCCGAACGGCTGGGTCGTGCGGCGCTGGCTGACGATCGACACGCGCAGCGGCGCGCGCAGCGCGAGCTCGCGGATCACCCCATCGCCGCCGCGGCGCGCCCCGGTGCCGCCCGAGCCGCGCCGGATCGCGAACCGCCGCAGCGTCACCGGGAACCGGGCCTCGAGGACCTCCGGATCGGTGATCCGGGTGTTGGTCATGTGCGTGTGCACCGCGGACGCGCCGGCGCCGTGCGGGGTGGCGCCGGCGCCACCGCAGATGGTCTCGTAGTAGGCGGCACCGTCGCCGGTGATCGGCCCGAACGTGAGGTTGTTCATCGTGCCCTGGCTGGCGGCCGCGAGCCCGAGCGCGCCGAGCAGCACGTCGACCACGCGCTGCGAGGTCTCGACGTTGCCGCCGCACACCGCCGCGCCCGGCGGCGGATCGAGCAGCGAGCCCGGCGGGATCACGAGCGTGACCGGCGCGAGGCAGCCGGCGTTGAGCGGGATCGGCGCGCCGACCAGCGCGCGCAGGACGTAGAGCACGGCCGCGACCGCGATCGCGCGCGGCGCGTTGAGGTTGCCCGGGTGCGCGCCGGCGGTGCCCGTGAAGTCGACGGTGAGCGCGTCGCCGCGGATCGCCAGCGCGACCGCGATCACCGCGCCGTCGTCGAGGCGATCGGCGAAGCGATAGTCGCCATCGGGGATCGCGGCGATCGCGCGCGCGACCAGCGCGGTGGCGTGAGCCTGCACGTGGCCCATGTACGCGAGCAACTCCGGGTGCTGACGCGCGGCCGCGGTCACCAGCTCGGCGCCGAGGCGGTTGGCGGCGACCTGGGCCGCGAGATCGGCGACGTTGTCGTCGGGGCGGCGCGCGGGATGGCGACCGCTGGCGAGCGCGGCGCGGATCGCCGGCTCGTCGAAGCGATCGTCGCGGACGATCGGCAGGTGATGGAGGACGCAGCCCTCGTCGGCGAGCGCGGTCGAGAATGGCGGCATCGAGCCCGGCGTGAGCCCGCCGATGTCGGCGTGGTGGCCGCGGCACGCGGTGAAGAACGCGACCGCGCCGCGCTCGTCGTGCACCGGCGTGACGACGGTGATGTCGGGCAGGTGCGAGCCACCGGCGGCGGGATCGTTCGACGCGAACACCGTGCCGGGGGATGGGTGTGGATGCTCCGCGAGCAGCGCGCGGATGGTCTCGCCCATCGCGCCGAGGTGGACCGGGATGTGCGGCGCGTTGGCGACCAGCCCGCCGCGCGCGTCGAAGATCGCGCACGAGAAGTCGCGGCGCTCGCGGATGTTGGTCGACACCGCGGTGCGCCGCAGCGCCTCGCCCATCTGCTCGGCGATCGCCATGAAGCGATTGCCGTGGACTTCGAGCAAGATCGGATCGGTCGCAGCGCGGGTCGGCGCAACGGCCGTGGCGGCACCGAGGTCGCGGGCGATGAGCGCGCCGTCGGCGGCGACCTCGAGCTGCCAGCCGGCATCGAGGGCGAGCGTCGAGGTCGCATCGAGAACGAGCGCGGGCCCGGTGATCGTCGCGCCGCTGGCGAGATCGTCGCGATCGTAGACCGGCACCAGCGCCATCGCCTCGCCGGTCCACATCGGCGCGTGCCGGCGCGGCGCCGGCGCGGCGATCGCGTTTGGCGGCGCGAGCGGCTCGATCACCGCCGGCGCCGCGACCTCGACGCGCACGACGTCGACCTCGAGCGCGGCGTCGCGCGCGAAGCCGAAGCGCGCGCGGTGCGCCGCCACGAACCGCGCGGTGAGCGCGGCGACGTCATCGTGATCGTCGGCGTCGATCGTGATCGCCGCGTCGCTGCCGGCGTAGCGCAAGGCGATGCGCCGGCGAAACACGAGCGCGCCCTTGTCGGCGAGCGCCGTGGCGCCGCGCGCGACCAGCTCGGTCCACGCCGCGTGAACCGATCGCATCGCGCGTTCATCGAGCGCCACGCGCCCCGCGTCGCGCTGATCGTGCCAGGTGATCGGCGCCTGGCCCATGCCCCACGCCGACAGCACGCCGGCGAGCGGCGGCACGATCACGCGGGTGATGCCGAGGGCGCGCGCGACCGGCGCGGCGTGGATGCCGCCCGCACCGCCGAAGACGATCAGCGCCGCGTCGCGCGGATCGCGACCGCGGCCGATCGAGACCTGGCACACCGCCTCGGCCATGGTCGCGTTCGCGATCGCGAACAGCCCGGCGGCCGCGCGGATCGCGGGCGCGAGATGATCCTCCGGGAGATCGTCGCCGATCGCCGCGAGCGCCGCCTCGGCGCGCGCGCGCTCGAGCGGGAACGGGAAGCGATCGCCGGCGAGCCGCCCGAGGATCAGATCGACGTCGGTGATCGTCGGCTCGCGCGCCTCGGGGCGGCCGTAGGCCAACGGCCCTGGGAACGCGCCCGCCGACGCAGGGCCGACGCTCAGGCGCAGGCCATCCCAGCGGCACAGCGAACCGCCGCCGGCAGCGACGGTGTGGACCGCGAGCATCGGCGCGCGGACCCGCGCGCCCGCGACCTCGGCCTCGTAGCGCAGCTCGGGATCACCGTCGACGTACGCGACGTCGGTCGAGGTGCCGCCCATGTCGAAGCCGATGCCCGGCCCGCCGCCGTGACGGCGGAGCGTCGCGGCGACCGCGACCGCCCCACCCGCCGGGCCCGAGACCAGCGCATCGCGACCGCGGAACCGCGCCGCGGGCACGAGGCCGCCCGACGACTGCATCATCAGGAGCTGGCTGCCCGGCAGCGCGCGTGTCAGCTGCGCCAGGTACGCGGTCAACAGTGGCGTGAGGTACGCGTCGACCACCGCGGTCTCGGCGCGAGCGAGCAAGCCCTGCTCGTCGGCGACCTCGGTCGAGCAGGTGACGTGCGCGAAGCCCGCGTCGCGCGCGAGCGCGGCGATCGATGCCTCGAACGCCGGATCGCGGTAACCGTGGATCACCGCGATCGCGCAGCTGGTCGCGCCGCGGTCATACGCGTCGGTCAGCGCGGCGATCGTGGCCGCGCGATCGGGCGTCTCGATCACCGCGCCGTCGGGGCCGAGCCGCGCGTCGAGCTCGACGGTCGCGATCGGCAGCGGCGCCGGCCGCACGATGTCGAGGGCGAACAGGGCCGGTCGGGTCTGGTCGCCGATCGCGAGCAGATCGGCGAGGCCGCGGGTGATCGCGAGCGCGGTTGGCGCACCGCGGCGCTCCAGCAGCGCGTTGGTCGCGAGCGTGGTGCCCATGCGCACGTCGCACGGCGGGATCGGCGCATCGACAGCGAGGCCGAGCAGCGCGCGGATCCCGACCAGCGGCGCCTCGTCCGACGACAGCACCTTGGTGACGTGCAGGCGCCCCGTCGGATCGCGCCCGACGCAGTCGGTGAAGGTGCCGCCGCGATCGATCCAGATCTGCCAGCGCGCCGGGGGCGAGGCGCTCACAGGCTAGCCCAGGAGGATGCGCGCGGCGCAGCGCGGCCGGTCGAGCGGCTCGCCCTCGCCGACGAGCACGCCGACGATGCCGGGCCGATCGCCGAGCAGGAACGCGCGCACGTGCACGCGCACGCGATCGCCGGCGAAGCTCGGCTTGCGGTACGCGATGTCGAGGTGGCGGACCAGCACGTTGCGGCTGCGGCCGTGCTCCGCGAGGCGGCGCAGCGCGGCCTCGGCGAACAGCCGCGGATAGACCAGCGAGTTGACGTGCTGATTGGAGTCGGTGTGATCGAGCCCGAAGCAGATCTCGGTCGGATCGACGCGGAAGTCGTCGTCGATCGCGACCGCGCCCTCGGGCAGCTGGCGCGCCGTGTCGGCGCCAGGAAACGCGTAGTCCGCGGTCGGCTCGGCGACGCCCTCGACATCGAGGCGCGTGACCTTGCGCTCGGCCGGCGGCGCGAACAGCTTGGTGAACATGTGCTCGGCGAACAGCCGACCCGCGACCACCATCGGGCCCGGACCGGAGGGCGGCATCATGCGGCCGCTCGGCCCGCGAACCTCGACCCACATGTTCATGAACAGCCGCTCGACAACGCCATCCGGCGCGTGCCGCGCGAGCTCGTAGCCGCCGGTGCCCTCGATGCTCTGATCGACGCGGATCGCCGCGTCGGTTCCATCGACGGTGAGCCGGGTCAAGATCGGCACGATGCCGCGCTGCTGCACCTGCTTCGGCGAAAGCTTGTTGCGCAGCGCGCGCCAGACCGTCCAGCCCAGCGCCGGCGGCAGCGCCGTCATCATCATGCGGCCATCCTGCGCCAGGTCCTCGTAGCGCAGCTGGAACTCCGCCGTGGCCACATGGTCCGCCGGAAGCTCCGGCATCGGCGGCGACGGGAACGGCGACGGGCGGATCGACATCACCATCACTGTAACGACAATCGACTGCCGGTGACCACGGCTGTCGTTCCCGTACCCGTGCGACATCCCGACGGAGATTCACCCCGTCGAGGTTGACGTGATCGTTGACTCCTTCGTTGTCGTCGACGTTGTCGTTGACTCCCTCGTTGACGGCGACGGCGACGGCGACGACACCCTTGACGGCGACGGCGCCCGCGTCCCATCGCATCGCTCCCCATCTGCGGTAGCGTCCCCCCCGCCGTGCTCGCCCCCCTCCCCATCGACGACGTCCTCCCCGCCCTGCGCGCGGCCGTCGTCTCTGGCGGCGCCGCCGTCCTGGTCGCCCCGCCCGGCGCCGGCAAGACCACGCGCGTCCCCGGCGCGATCCTCGACGCCGGCCTCGCGGCCACCGGCGACATCGTCGTCCTCGAGCCTCGCCGCCTCGCCGCCCGCCTCTCCGCCGCCCGCGTCGCCCACGAGCGCCACACCGCGCTCGGCGGCGAGATCGGCTACGAGGTCCGCTTCGATCGCAAGGTCGGCAACGCCACGCGCATTCGCTACGTCACCGAGGGCATCCTCACCCGCCGGCTCCTCGACGATCCCACGCTCCGCGACACCGGCTGCGTGATCATCGACGAGTTCCACGAGCGCCACCTCGCCTCCGATCTCGCGCTCGCCGCCGTCGCCCGCCTCCGCGCCGGCCCGCGCCCCGATCTCCGCGTCATCGTGATGTCCGCGACCCTCGACGCCGAGCCGGTCGCCGCCTTCCTGCGCGCGCCGATCATCGTGTCCGAAGGCCGGACATTCCCGGTCGCCCTCGAGTACCTCGACCAGCCCGACGATCGCCACCTCTCCAAACAGGTCGTGACCGCGGTCCGCCGCCTGCTCACCGAGTCGCTCGACGGCGACGTCCTGGTCTTCCTGCCCGGCGCCGCCGAGATCCGCCACGCCACCGAGGATCTCGCCGAGGTCGCGGCGCGCCACGATCTCGCGGTCGTGCCGCTGCACGGCGATCTCTCCGCCGACGAGCAGGACCGCGCGATCGCGCGCTCGCCGAAGCGCAAGATCATCCTCTCGACCAACGTCGCCGAGACCTCCGTGACGATCGACGGCGTGGTCGCGGTGATCGACTCCGGCGTCGCCCGCGTCGCGCGCCACTCGCCGTGGTCGGGCCTGCCCGCGCTCCTCATCGAGCCGATCAGCCGGGCCAGCGCGGCCCAGCGCGCCGGTCGCGCCGGCCGCACGCGCCCCGGCCGCTGCCTGCGGCTCTACACCCGCCACGATCACGATCTGCGCCGCGCCCACGACGCGCCCGAGGTCTCGCGCGCCGATCTCGCCGAGGCCGCGCTCGAGCTCTACGCCGCCGGCGTCTCGCCGCTCGATCCGCGCGCGTGGTTCGAGCCGCCGCCCGAGCCCGCGATCCGCGCCGCCGACGACCTGCTCCACCGCCTCGGCGCGATCGCCACCACCACGGCGCCAGCCCTGACCGCCACCGGCCGGCGCATGCTGCGCTTCCCCGCGCACCCGCGTCAGGCCCGCATCCTCGTCGAGGCCGAGCGCCGCGGCGTGGCCAGCGAGGGCGCGATCATCGCCGCCGCGCTGGGCGCCCGCGAGCTACGCGCCGAGCGTCGCACCAGCTTCGGCGCCGGCCAGCGCTCCGCGCGCCTCGCGTCGTCGTCCGATCTCATCGACGATCTCGACGCGATGCTCGGCGCGCGCGACGGCGGCCTGCGCGGCGATCGCCTGCTCAGCCTCGGCCTCGATCACGCGGCCGCGCACCAGGTCGATCGCGCCGCGCGCCAGCTCGAGCGCCTCACCGATCGCCGCGCCGCCACCACTCCCATCCCGACCACCGCCGACGCCGTCGACGCCGCCCTCGAGGTCGCGATCCTCACCGGCTATCCCGATCGCGTCGCGCGCCGCCGCACCGCGCGCTCGACCGAGTTCGTCCTCGCCGGCGGCGGCAGCGCGACGATCGCGCCGACCTCGTCGGTGATCGACGCCGAGCTGATCGTCGCGGTCGACGTGGGCGAGACCGGCGATCGCGGCCGGTCCTCCAGGGTCACGATCCGCCGCGCCTCGCGCATCGATCCGGCGTGGCTGCTCGATCTCTACCTCGATCGCATCAAGGACGAGGACGATCTGATCTGGAACCGCGATCGCTCGCGCGTCGAGCGCCGCACCCGCCTGGTCTACGACGGCCTGGCGATCGACGAGCAGCAGGACGTCGAGGGCGCGCGACGCGCGGGCACCGCGGCCAGCGCGGTCCTGGCGCGCGAGGCGATCGCCGCCGGCATCGATCGCTTCGTCGACGCCGCGCGCTTCGCCGCCTGGCGCGCGCGCATCGCGTTCGCCTCGGCCCACGCCCCCGCCACCTCCGGCCTGCGCCCGCTCACCGACGACGAGCTCGCCAACCTCGTCGGCCGCGCCTGCGATGGCCTGATCTCCTTCGACGAGCTGCGCAAGGCCGATCTCATGTCGCTGCTCGACGGCGCGCTCGCGCCGCACCGCGCGCTGATCGATCGCCTCGCGCCCGGCCACCTCGGCCTGCCGCGCCGCCGCCGGGTCGAGATCCACTACGAGCTCGATCGCCCGCCGTGGATCGCCTCGCGCATGCAGGACTTCTTCGGGCTCGCGCGCGCGCCCGCGGTCGCCGACGGCGCGGTGCCCCTGGTGCTGCACCTCCTCGCCCCCAACCAGCGCCCGGTCCAGGTCACCCAGGACCTCCCCGGCTTCTGGGTCAAGCACTACCCGGCGCTGCGCCGCGAGCTGTCTCGCAAGTACCCGCGCCACCAGTGGCCCGAAGATCCGACGGTCTTCATCGACGAGTAGCCGGCGGCACGTCATGCTCGGTCGATGCGATCTCCCGCGCTCCTCGTGACGATCGCCGCGGTCGCGATCACCGCGCGCATCGCAACCGCCCACGCCGCCCCGACCGCGCCGTGCGCCCGCTGCACGCTCGACGTCCCCGCGTCGGCCACCGGACCGATGCCGCTGCTCGTCGTCCTCCACGGCGATCGCGAGCGCGCCACCGCCGCGCGCGATCGCTGGCGCGCCGCCGCGAAGGACCGCGGCTGGGCGCTGCTCTCCCTCCAATGCCCCACCGATCTCGGCTGCACCGACAGCTGGTGGAAGTGGGACGGCGAGCCCGCGTGGATCGAGGCCCAGGTCGCCGCGGTCGCCGCGCAGGTCGACATCGATCCGGCGCGCGTCTACCTCGCCGGCTGGTCGGGCGGCTCCACGTACCTCGGCAAGCACGCGACCGCGTGGACCGACACCTTCGCGGCGGTCGTCATCCACGGCGGCGGCAGTCCGCCCGACACCTACGGCTGCCCGTCGCGCGCGCTGCCCGCCTACTTCCTCGTCGGCGACAAGAACCCGCTGCACTACCTCATGAAGGATCTGCGCACGTGGTTCGCCGACTGCGATCAGGAGCTGACCTGGGATCTCGTGAAGGGCGGCGCGCACGAGGACGAGTCGCGCGCGCTGACCCGCGCCAAGGGCGTGGCGATCCTCGACTGGCTCGCCGCGCGCGCCCGCGAGTAGCCCCCCTCTCAGGCCGCGCGCACGGCGAGCCGCAGGCTGCGCGTGCCGGCGGCGATGATCCGCGCGGTGCGCGCGACCCGGAGCCGCGCGGCCTCGACCAGCCGCCGCTCCGCGCCTGCGGTCACGCCGAGCCGCGTTGCCAGCGCCCGCGCATCGGCGGCCAGGCGCTCGTAGCGCGCCGCCGCCGCGGCGTCCGCATCGACCGCGAGCACCACGAGCGCCTGCGCCTGCGCCCGCAGCGCGTGCGCCAGCTCCGCGCCGCTCATGGCGCACCGCCCGGCGCGACCGCGGGGCGCCACCGCGCGACCACGCGGCCCACCCATCGCAGCCAGGTGGCCTCGATCCGGTACACGCTGAGCGCGTGGGGGCGCTCGATGGTCAGGATCGCCGCCGAGGTGCCGCGCTTGTCGGCGCGGAGCTGCAGCGACGGACGCCCGAAGACGCGCGCGAACACGCGAGATGACAGGGACCTGGATGGCATCGCGGACCTCCTGCCACGAGCATGGCCATCGATCATCTGTCGGTCGAATACCTAGTCTCGACGCGATCCCACGATTTTCTCGACGTGATGCGGGCGCGCTCCGTGCCCGCGCCCGCGACGAAGCGCGCGATGGCCAGCGCGCCGCGTCCATGAAACACTGCGCTCATGGGCGGACGCGTGACCGAGACCCAGCTCGCTCCCGGCCTGCTGCTGGCGATGCCGCAGCTGGTCGATCCGAACTTCACGCGGTCGGTCGTGCTGATGATCGAGCACGACGCGCGCGGCTCGTTCGGGCTCGTCATCAACAACCCGAGCCCGATCAAGGCGGCCGCGCTGCTCAAGAGCCTCGAGATGCCGTGGCGCGGCGACGAGGACGAGAAGGTCTGGGCCGGCGGGCCCGTGAGCCCGGAGACCGGCTGGGTGCTGCACGAGCCGGTCGCGCAGGTCCGCGCGACCCGCGGCCTCGGGTCGAGCGGCGCGATCGCGGTGACGCCGCTGGTCACGCTGTCGACCTCGCCCGACAACCTGCGCGCGATCGCGGCGGCGCCGCCGTCGCGGATGCGGCTCCTGCTGGGCTACTCGGGCTGGGGCCCCGGCCAGCTCGCCTCCGAGATGGCCCGAGGGTCGTGGCTGTGCGCCGATCCGGATCCCGAGCTGATCTTCGACACGCCCGCCGACGAGATCTGGGCGCGCGCGCTGGCGACGCTCGGGGTCACCAACCCCGACACCGTCGTGCAGGGGACGGGCGTCAATTAACTGACGTGATCGGCGTCGCAGCTCCGCGAAGTTCGCTTCGCAGGTGCGTCATGGCGTTCGCGTTGGCAATTCGTGGCGCTGACGCGACGAACTGGTGACGCTGCCCTATAGTCCGGCGGATGTCCTCGTCTGGGGCGCACGTGAACGCTGCCCGCTACCGGCTGGTCGATCTCCTGTCGATCGCGTACATGGGAGTGGTCGGCGCCGCGGTGCTGGTCGAGCGCGACCACATCGATGGCTGGGGCCTGCCCGCCGCGATCCACATCGGCTTCGTCGCGCTGGCGTTCGCGCTCATCCACCTCGCCGCGCGCTACCCCGCGCAGAAGGCGCTCGGCATCGCGCGCGTGTTCTACCCGGGCGCCGCGTTCCTGCTGGGCTACGGCGAGCTCGATCGGCTGCACGCGCTGATCTTCGATCACGACTGGGCCACCTCGTACCTGGTCCGCGCCGACGTCGCGATCTTCGGCACCCACCCGACCGTCTGGGTGCAGCAGTGGTACGGCTCGTGGGCCGACGAGCTCATCAGCCTCTGCTACCTGTCCTACTACGTGCTCGGCCTGAGCATCTGCGTGCCGTGGATCGCCCGCGGTCACAAGGAGCAGGTGTTCGCCGCCGGTGCGATCGCCGCGCTGACCTACTACATCAACTACACGCTGTTCTACGTGATGCCGGCGCAGGGTCCGCGGTTCCTGCCCGAGCTGGCGAACCTGCACACCACGCAGTTCCACGGCCCGGCGTTCGCGACCCTGTGCCGCGACCTCATGGGCGACGCCGGCGCGGTCAAGGGCGGCTGCTTCCCGTCGTCGCACGTGAGCGGCGCGGTGGCGTGGTCGCTCGCCTGCATGCGCTACGGCTGGCCGACCCAGACCCGGATCATCAGCGTGCTCTCGGTCGGCCTGACGATCGGCACGGTCTACCTCGGCTATCACCACGGCGTCGATCCGCTGGGCGGCCTGATCATGGGCGTCCTCGGCTACGGGCTGTCGGTGTGGTGGCTCAAGGCGCGCGACGAGGATCCGCCGCCGTGCCCGGCGTGGGACGAGGGCCGCGAGCGCGTGTCCGAGCGCCGGCCGCGGCACTCCGACGAGTTCCCGATCGCCGCCGAGTAGCGCCGTCCGCGCCGCCTACGCCCGCGACCGGCCGAGCGACAGCACCGCCGGCACCACGACCAGCGCGGTGGTCAGGCACGCGACCTCGCCGATCAGCGACGCGAAGCCGAAGCCGCGGATCGCGAGGTTGTCGCTCACCAGGAGCGAGCCGTAGCCGATGATCGTGGTCAGCGAGCACAGGAAGACCGCGCTGCCCGAGGTCATGAGCGTCGCCCGCGCGCTCTGCGCACCCTCCTGGTGGTGGCGGTGCGCGACGTTGATCGCGTAGTCGACGCCGAGCCCGAGCGTGATCGGCAGCGCGACGAAGTCGAGGAAGTTCACGCGCACGCCCAGCAGCGCGCACGCCGCGGTGAGGCCGAGCGCTCCGAGCGCGGTCGCGATCAGCACCGCCAGCGCCTGGCGGTTGCGCCCGACGACGATCAGCACCATCAGCACGAGGCCGATCGCCGCGACCAGGGTCACGCCCGGGCCATCGGCCTGGATCGCGCCGACCACGTCGGCGAAGATCACGCTCGGCCCCGAGGTCGTGACGGTCTCGCCGTCGGGTAGCTCGATCTTGCGGATCGCGGTCGCGAAGCGGATCAGGTCGTGGCCGTTCCAGTCGTCGAGGTGCGGCCCCGGGCGCACGCCGATGATGTAGCCGATCGTGCCGCCGCGCTCGCGCAGCTTGTCGGCGATCTCCGCGGGCAACGACGCGGTCGTGATGACCTTCAGATCGTCCGGCGGGCGCAGATCGGCCAGCCGCGCCCGCTCGTCGGGCTCGAGCTCCTCGAGCGCCGGGTCATCGAGCAGCGCGCGGATCTTGGCGAGCAGCGCCAGCTTCTCGGGCTGGTGCTCGGGCACCAGCTCGAGGATCGAGTGGATCGTGCCGAAGGTCTCCTGCCCGGGCGCGGCGTGCTCGTCGACCTTGCGCAGCGCCGCGATGATGAGCGGCACCTGCGCGGGGCGATCCGCGGCGATGTACGTCTGGCCCGAGATGCCCGAGCCGAACAGCTTGTCGGAGACCGCCATCCAGTCGCGCGACGAGACCGCGTCGGCACCCTCGCTGCGCAGCTTCTTGATGTCGTACTCGAACGGATCGGCGGCGACGTACTGGTACGTGATGACGCCGGCGCCGATCGCGAGCGCGGCGGTGACCGCGGCCACCACCGCCGGCCGGCGGAAGCCGAGCAGCCGCGCCAGCACGCGCCCGATGAGCGGCTCGCCCCGCGGCATCCGCGGCGACGGCGCGAGGCGCAGCACCAGCACCGGCAGCACGGTGATCGCCGAGATCCAGCACAGCACCATGCCGATCGCGCCGATGATCGCGAAGTCGGCGAAGCCGCGGAAGCTGGTCGCGGCCAGCGAGCCGTAGGCGATGCTCGCGCCGAGCGACGCGACCAGGGTCGGCCGCATCGTGCCGGCGATCGCCGCGGCCATCGCCGGCTCGGGATCGAGCGCGCGCCGCTCCTCGAGGTAGCGCGCGATGAGCAGGATGCCGTAGTTGACGCCGTTGCCGGCGATGATCGCGCCGAGGAACGCGGTCGCGGCGTTGAGGTGCCCGACGGTGAGCGCCGCCGCGCCGAACGCCATCGCGGTCGCGCTGACCAGGCTCACCGTGAGGATCGCCAGCAGCATGACGCTGCGGAAGTAGAGGATCAGCACCAGGCCGACCAGGAACGCGGTCACCAGGCTCGACAGCAGCATGCCGTTCTCGAGCGCCTCGTGCTCGGCGACGACGTTGAGCACGCCGCCGGCGATGCCGATGTTCACGCCCGGGTTCGCGGCCATCACCTCGTCGCGCGCGCGCTCGAGCTCGGCGATCAGCACCTTGCCGGTGGTCACGTCGGTCTGCGCGAACGCGGTGCGCACCACGACCAGGCCGGCCTTGCCGTCGGCGCTGATGTTGCTCGAGCGATCGAGGCGCGCCTCCGCCTCCTTGCGGCGGCGATCGAGATCGTCGAGATCGGCCCTGGCCTTGGCCGCGTCCTTCGCGTCCTCATCGTCGTCGACCGCGACGTAGAGCGGGTTGGCGGCCAGCTTGGCGGCGGCGACGCGCTCGGTCAGCGCCTGGTAGGCGCGCTGGAGATCCTCGACAGAGATGAACAGGTGGCGGTTGGCCTTGAGGAACGCGCGGGTGTCGGCGTCGTCGGTCTCGAGGTGCGCGATCTGGCTGGCCGGCAGCGCGCGCAGCCGCGCGATCATCTCGCCGACCACGTGCGCGCGGACCTCCGGGGTCGGCGCCAGCACCAGCACCAGCGCGGTGTCCTGGACCGCGACCATCTGCTCGAGCCGGTGCTGATCGCGCACCGCCGGCGAGTCCGCGGGCAACAGGTACGCGAAGTCGGCCTTGAGCGGCAGGTGGAACGCGATCAGGTAGACCGCCGCCAGGAACGTCACCACCGCCAGCGCCAGGACCAGGCGCGCGTTTCGCAACAACCACGCGACGTAGCGCTGGCCGCGATCGCGGACGGAAGACAGAGGGGCCATCGAGCCGGGCTGGTTAGCACGGGGTGGCCCCCGCGCGAAAGCCACCGACGGGTCGGTCGATGTGTCAGGATCGCCCCAGCAGGGTCCTGCATGAATCACCTATCCGGTCGATGCTCCGATCATGACCCGGTGATCGATCCACGCGCATCGGTGCCGGGGACCGCCCCATGATCGTCGAGACCTGGATGACCAAGCAGCCGCTCGTCGTGGCGCCCGAGACCACGATCGGCGAGGCCGCGGCCGCGATGATGAAGGGCGGCTTCCGCCACCTCCCGGTCGTCCGCGACGGCGTGCTGCTCGGCATCATCTCCCGCAGCGATCTCCTGCGCGGCCGCGAGATCGACCCGTTCGCAGCCGGCAACCGCGAGTCGACCGCGCTGCGCACCGAGATCCAGCACGTCATGACCGCGAGCCCGGTCACGGTCGCGCCGACCACGCCTCTCGAGGAGGCCGCCGCCTTGCTGGTGGCGCGCAAGATCGGCGCGCTGCCGGTGGTGCGCGAGAACGGCCTGCTGGTCGGGATCCTGACCGAGTCCGACGCGATGCGCGCGCTGATCGAGAGCATCGAGATGCCGGGCCCGGGCGTGCGCCTCACCTTCGACACCACCAAGCCCGACGCGCTGATCGCGTTCCTGGTCGATCACGCCGCGAAGCTGCACCTGCACATCGTCAGCCTGATGGTGCGCCACGTCAGCGGTGGCATCGAGGTGCTCGTGAAGGTCCGCGGCGCGCAGGGCGACAAGCTCGTCGACGCGGCGTGGGGCGCGGGCCACCGGCTGCGCAACGTCACGCGCGGCCATCCGTAGGCCGCGCGTCGGGCGCTACAGCCCCATCTGCTTGGCGATGATCACCTTCATGATCTCGTTGGTGCCCGCGAAGATGCGCTGGACGCGCGCGTCCATGAACGCGCGCGTCACCGGGTACTCGAGCATGTAGCCGTAGCCGCCGAAGAACTGCAGGCAGGTGTCGATCACCTGCTGCGCCATCTCGGTCTGCCACAGCTTGGCCATCGAGCACTCCTTGACCAGGTACTTGCCGGCGACGTGCCCGGCGATGACCTTGTCGAGGAACGCGCGGCCGACCTCGAGCTGGGTCGCGCACTCGACCAGCTTGAACTGCGTGTTCTGGAACTTCGCGATCGGCTTGCCGAACGCGTGGCGCTCCTTGGTGTACGTGATCGTGTCGGCGAGCACCTGCTCGGCGCCCGACTGCGCGCCGATCGCGACGCACAGCCGCTCCTGCTGGAGCTTCTGCATGAGCATGAGGAAGCCCATGCCCTCGGCGCCGAGGCGGTTGGCGGCGGGCACGCGGCAGTCCTCGAAGAACAGCTCGCTGGTGTCCTGCGACGCCATGCCCATCTTCTCGAGCTTCTTGCCCTTCACGAACCCGGCGCGGGTCGCCTCGACGACGAACAGCGAGATCGCCTTGTGCGGATCCTTCGGGTTCTCCTCGGTCTTGGCGGCGACGATGCAGAGATCGCAGAGCTGGCCGTTGGAGATGAAGGTCTTGGAGCCCGAGATGAGGTAGTCGTCGCCGTCCTTGCGCGCGATCGTCTTCATCGCGGCGAGGTCCGAGCCGGTGCCGGGCTCGGTCATCGCGATCGCGGTGATGAGCTCACCCGAGGCACAGCCGGGCAGCCAGCGCGCCTTCTGCTCGGCGTTGCCGAAGGTCTGCAGGTACGGCACGACGATGTCGGAGTGCAGCACCATCGCGAAGCCGCTCTCGTAGGCGATCGCGAGCTCCTCCATGATGATCACGGAGTGCAGGAAGTCGCCGCCGGAGCCGCCCTCGGCCTCGGACAGCCACGGGCACAGGAAGCCCTGGGCGCCGGCCTTGCGCCAGGCGTCGCGGTCGACGATGCCCTCCTCGCGCCAGCGCGCCTGGTGCGGGATGACCTCCTTGGCCAGGAAGCTGCGAAACGCTTGCCGGAAGAGATCGTGGTCGGGCGAGAACAGGGTGCGATCCATCGGGGCCTCCGCGCGCGAGGCTACCACGCACCGCGGGCCCGATGTCACCAATGGAGACACCGGGCCCGAGCGCGGTCGGGATCAGCAGTTCAGGTCGCCGGAACAGACGGTGTTGCTCGCGCTCGACGTGCAGCGGCGGCCGCCGGCCACCTGCGCGAGCTCCGACGGCTCGGTGAGGGTCTTGAGGGTGGCGAGCGCGAGCTCGAGCTTCTTGGGGTTGGTGTTCTTCTTCATCGGCGAGATGGAAGAGCACGGGGCGTGCCACCACCGCGATCGCGGCGCGCCGCACGGTCGTCGTCGGAGCCAGGCCCGCCGCGCGGGGCCGCGGCGCCGCGCGGGGTGGACCGGGGTGGACCTGGACCACCCGCGGGTCCAGGTCAGAGCCCGGGGAGCGCGGATCGCCTGACCGGCTCGCTTCGCTCGTATCAGGCCGCGACGCCGCGGTCGGGCTTGATGACCGCGACCAGGCTGGCGATCGCCGCGAGCGCGCCGCCGATGAGCAGGATCTTGGCGCCCAGGCCCGAGAACTTGCCGAACGGCGCCTCGGGGCTGAACTGCAGGATCGTGATCGCCGCGACGATCGCGCCGAGGACGAGGCCGCCGGCCGCGAGGCCGCGCGTGAACTTGCCCTTCGCGACGCCGGCGCCGGCGATGGCCGCGAGCCCGAGCGAGCCGAGCAGCGCGATGTACGTCGGGCCGGCCTTGAGGGCCTTCAGCGACCAGAGCGAGATCGACTCGCCCTCCATCGACAGGAACGGGAGAAACACGGCGATGGCGCAGAGGAGACCGAGACCGAGCACGACGAACTTGATGGGCTTCATAGAGGAGTCCTTTCCACAGGCGGTTGGTTGCGTGCCGACCGCTTGAGCAACCGCGGTGCCAGCGCGCAAGTCCGCGATGTCGCGCGCAAAGCCCAGGCCCTCGCGCCGATCGTGGGTCGACCTGCACCCGACCGCGCGGGCCAGCCGGGTCCGTGCGCACCCAAGCGCCCCGCGGTTCGCCGCCAATACCGATCGACACGCCGCACGCTCGCCCCTACCTTCCCCCGCCATGACTGACGCACCCGCAGCCTCGGGCCCGTGGACCGTCGCGGTCGGCGGCGACACCGTGACCGCGGTGGTGCGCGCCCACACCGGCGAGCCGTGGTCGCAGGTCAAGCGCTGGGTCGAGCGCGGCAAGGTGTTCGTCGATGGCGCGGTCGCGACCGCGATCGACGCGCGGGTCAAGGCCGGCCAGGTCGTCGAGCTGCGGCTGGCCGCGCCCCGACCGCGCGACGAGAAGCGCGAGGCGACGATCGTCTTCGACGACGCCCACGTCGTGGTGATCGACAAGCCCGCGGGGATCTCGAGCGTGCCCTACGACACGCGCGAGACCGGCACCGCGATGGATCTGATCCGCGGCGCGTGGAAGCGCATGGGCCGCGCCGCATCGTCAGTGCCGCTGCACGTGGTCCACCGGATCGATCGCGCGACCTCGGGCCTCCTGATGTTCGCCAAGACCAAGAGCGCCGAGCGCGCGCTCGGCGAGCAGCTGCGCGCCCACGACGTGGATCGCCTGTACTGGTGCGCGGCCCACGGCGTGGTCACCGCGCGCACGATCGAGTCGTCGCTGGTCGAGGATCGCGGCGATGGGCTGCGCGGCTCGACGCACCACGCCGGCCAGGGCAAGCACGCGGTCACCCACGTGCGCGTCGTGCGCGCGCTGCGCGGCGCGACCCTGTGCGAGGTCCAGCTCGAGACCGGCAAGACCCACCAGATTCGCATCCACCTGAGCGAGGCCGGCCACCCGCTCGTCGGCGAGCCGGTCTACATCCGCGACTACGAGAACTCGGGCCAGCGCGTGATCGCCGCGCCGCGCCTGATGCTGCACGCGCTCACCCTCGGGTTCGTGCACCCCGCGACCGGCGCGAAGGTCTCGCTCCGCGCCGAGCCGCCCGCCGACTTCACGGCGGTGCTCGCGGCGCTCGGCGATCGGTAGGCTTCGCCAGGCTTCGCTGAGTCTCGCGGATTCAGATACACACCGGCTCCGGCACGCACACGTTCTCGAGGCTGCACACGCCGCTCGCGCAGTAGCCGCTCCAGCTGCACTGCGCGCCATCGGGCACCGGCGCGGCGCAGATCGAGCCATCCGGCGGCAACGCGGCGCACCAGCTGTCGTCGCCGCAGCGGCCGGACGGGCACGGCTGGCCCCGCGTCGGCAAGGGCGCGCAGGTCGAGGTGGTCGGTTCGCACCACGCGTAGGCGTGGGCGCAGCGGTCGTGATCGGGTTCGCACGCGGCGCCGAGCGGCAAGAACGGATCGCAACGGAGGCTGGTCCGGTCACAGAACACGTCACCGCCGCAGTCCCAGCCGTGCGCCGTGAACTCGCACGCCTCGCCCGCGGCGCGCGGCGGCTGGCAGGTGTCGAGACAGACCAGGCCGAAGTCGCACTGGTTGTTCGACGCGCACGCCATGCCTTGCCGCAAGAGCGGGACGCACGTCTCCTGGTAGCAGAACGACGTCGGGCCGCACTCGTTCTCGAGGCACGACGCGCCGATGCCGCCCACGCCCTTCACGGCCGCGCAGACGCCGGCGCAGCAGGTCCCGGGATCGCATCCGACGTTGAACTCGCACGTCCGCGACGCGCACTCCTCCTGGAACGCGCACGCCGCGCCGACCGGGCGGCCGCTGCGGAACATCCCGATGCACGTCACGGACGGGACGCGCCGGGCCAGGTCGCCCGGGTTGCACACGATGTCGGCGGTGAGGCGCAGGCACTCCTCCGCCTGGATCGGATCGTAGATCACGACGCCAGCCTCGACGGCGGCGCGCAGCGACGGCGTCACCAGCCTCGCCTGTTCGGACGGCTGCGCGACACACCGCTCGAGCGAGTCGTAGTAGCCACAGCGCGTCCAGACTTCGCAGCGCGCGCGGGTGTACGCGTCGTCGAGCTCGTCGAGCGGGACGCCATCGGCGCACCCCGCGAGCACGAGCACCAGCAGCGCGATTCGCACGACGACGCATCCTCGCACGAAGCCCGCGCGATCGGCGCGCGCGCGCGATGTGGCCCGCGCCACACCGGATGGCTTCGCGACTACGGTTCGAGGTCAGCGACGCTGTTGGCGATCCGGGTCGGGCGGTACGAGTACTTGCCGAGATCGGTGCGCGCCGTGACCCCCGACAGCACCAGCGTGGTCTCCATGCCGGCCTGGATGCCGCCGATGATGTCGGTGTCCATGCGATCGCCGATCATCGTGGTGTCCTCGGAGTGCACGCCGAGGTGGTTGAGCGCCATGCGCATCATCAGCGGGTTGGGCTTGCCGACGAAGAACGGCGCGATGCCGCTCGCGGTCGCCATGAGCGCGGCCATCGCGCCGTTGGCCGGCTCGATGCCGTGCTCGCTCGGCCCCGAGACATCCGGGTTGGTCGCGATGAAGCGCGCGCCCTTGATCACGAAGCGCACGCCGATCGTGATCTGCTCGAGGTCGTAGGCGCGGGTCTCGCCGAGGATCACGTACTCGGGATCGTGGTCGGTGAGGATGAAGCCGATCTGGTGCAGCGGCTCGGTCAGGCCGCTCTCGCCGATCACGAACGCGGTGCCGCCAGCGCCGCGCTGCTTGGCGAGGAAGCTCGCGGTCGCCATGCCCGAGGTGAAGATCCGCTCGGGCGGGATGTGCAGGCCGATGCGATCGAGGCGGTACGACAGATCGCCGGCGGTGTAGATCGGGTTGTTGGTGAGCAGCAGGTACTTCGCGCCGGCGGCGTCGAGGCGCGCGAGGAACTCGGGCGCGCCCGGGATGACGCGCTTGCCCGCGATCAGCACGCCGTCCATGTCGATCAGGTAGCTCTTGCTCATCGCGCGCGAGCGTACACGACCGGCTACTCCGCGAGCTCGACCGGGAACCTGTCGACGGTGGCGAGCCGGCGCACCAGCGCCGCCGGGCCGGTCGGCAGCTTGGTGCAGTAGCGCAGGAACCCGGGGAGCGTCGCGAAGGTCCGCTCGGCCGCGGCGAACACCGGATCGGTGCGCAGCGTCTGCTCGGCGCGCACCGGCGGCGGCGCGCCGCGATCGGCCTTGAACGCGCGCACGTAGCCCAGCAGGCGCGCGTGGTAGCCGGGATCCTCGACGATCGCGGCCAGCGTCCGGGTGCGCGGGTGGCTGCCGTCCATGACCGCGACCACCTGGCGCTCGAGCTCGTCGATGCCGTCGGGGAACGCCTCGAGCAGCTGCAGGTCGTAGATCGGGTTGAGGTGCGTGACCTGCATGACGTGGCCGATGATCGTGTCGCGCGCCGACAGGAAGCCGGTCGGATCGATCATCGAGACCGGATCGTCGAGCACGCGCAAGAGCGTGTGCATGCCGAACGAGATGCCCTTGGCCTGGTAGTAGTCGCGGGCCGCGGGCTCGATCACCCAGCGCACCATGTCGAGCCCGCCGAACAGGAGCTGCGCGCGGGTCGGCGCGTGCTCGACGTAGCCGCGGTCGTGCAGCACCGCCAGGCGGCGCGGGATCTCGTCCTTGCGCAGGTACAGCCCCGCGGTCTGGATCACGCGGCGCAGCTTGCCCCGGACCTGCGCCGGTCCGCCGATCGCGGTCGCGATCAATCGCAGCGCCCCGGCGCGCAGCCGGAGCGGTGCCCCCTCGGTGTCCATCATGGGTGCAATCTACCTCAGGGCACGACGGTGCCGGGCGGCAACGCGTAGCTGACCGTCGCGTGCGCCACCGGGGCGTCGTCGCCGTCGACGGTGATCAGCACGTCGCACACCGCGATCCGCTTGCCGAGCTTGAGCAGCCGCGCGACCGCGATCGCGTCGCGCGCCGCCGGGCGCCGGAGGAAGTGCATCGTCAGGCTGGTCGTGACCGCGAGCGCGACCGGGCCGAGCTTGGCGAGCAGCAGGTAGTAGGTCGCGGTGTCGGCGAGCGACATGAGCGTCGGGCCGGACAGCGTGCCGCCGGGGCGCAGGTACGCGTCCTTGAACGGCAGCCGCATCTGCAGCGAGTCGTGGGCGATCGCCTCGATGTTCCCGAAGCCCTCGGCCTGCGGGAACTGCGCGCGGATGAACGCTTCGATCTCGGCGGCGGTCATGGGCATCGGCGCAGCGTACGCGAGTGCGCGCGCTGGCGCGCGTTCAGCGCCGGCGCGGCCGGTGCAGCGGCGGCGCCGTCAGCCGCGCGACGACATCGGGCAGTTCGGCGCGCGCGCACCACATCGCGCCGGGCACCTGGGCGCGGATCTTCGTCGCCGCCGCGGGGCTGCCGCCGACGAAGACGATCGGGATCGCGCGGCGCTGCTTGCCGCGGCCGAGCCACTCGGCGATCGCGCGGCCGTGCGACGGCAGCCGATCGATCGAGATCGCGACGACGTCGGTGGCGTCGGGCAAGGACGGGCTGGTCCCGACCGCGGCGTGCAGCGCCACGCGGTGGCCGAGCGCGACCAGCGGCCGCGCGTGCGCCTCCGCCTCGCCCTCGTCCCAGTGGACGTAGAACACCGCCGCCATGGGGGAAGCCTACCCGGGATTGCGACTCTGGCGTCGATCGCACCAAAGGCGACGCCGATCGCGACCCGCGGTCGCAACCCCATCCCCAGCCCGCCCTGTCACGCGCGTGAACCGCGCCGTCGCTGTCAGGCTGCGAGTGAGCCGCCGAGGCGGTACCCGATGCCCTGACGGCTCTCGATCAGATCGCGATGACCGAGCGTCGCGAGCTTCTTGCGCACGCGGCGCACGAGCTCGCGGACGTTGTCGCTCTCGGCCCCGGCCGAGCGGAACGACAGCGCCTCCGCGAGCTCGGTCCACGCCATGAAGGCGCGCTCCGGGTCAGGCGTGGTGCGCCGACGCGCGACCAGCACCTGCAGCAGGTGGTACTCCATGCGCGCGAGCGGCACGACCTGCTCGCCGACGCGGGCGAGGCCACCATTCGCATGACCAGCGAACTCGAGGCGAGTACCCGCGCTCGAGGTCACGACCACCCACGCCGCATCCAGTGGCGTGTGGTCGACGCCAAGGGACTTCGGTAGCGATTGAAGAAACGGCACGATGGTAGCGATCGTCGCTACCTGCCGCACGGGATGCAATGCACCCGTATCACCCCGCAGGGGTGGTTTCAGGGGGGGTCGCGGGGCGATCGTCGGCCCCGATCGTTGCGCTGGTCACAGCGGCGAGCGAGCTGCCCACCGCGGCGGCGTCGGGCGCGGCCAGGGACGGCACCGCCCAGATCCGCAGGGTGCCGTCGCGGCCGCCCGAGACCAGCCGCGCGCCGTCCGGCATCCACGCGACCGCGTCGACGGAGGCGTCGTGGCCGCGCAGGACGCGCGCGGCGCCGGACTTGGGATCCCAGACGCGGACCGTGCGGTCGTAGCTCGCCGAGGCGAGCCGCGTGCCGTCGGGCGAGAACGCGACCGCCATGACGAGATCCGAGTGACCGCGCAGGGTCGCGCTCGTGCCGCCCGTGACCGCGTCCCAGACGCGCACGGTGCGATCGGCCATCGCGCCGGCGAGGCGCGTGCCATCGGGCGAGAACGCGAACGAGGTCACCGAGTGGCTCGAGGTCTCGAGCTCGACGGGCGCGCCGTAGCGCGGATCCCAGACCTCGAGGCGCCCGTCGCAGCGCCCGGTCGCGACGCGCGCGCCGGTCGGATCGAACTGCAGGCCGCGCGCGCAGCCGATCGGCGGCACACCGGCCAGGCTCGTCGACGCCAGCTGCTTGCCGTCGGGCGCGATGAGGAACATGTGCTCGCCGGCGCCGACCGCGAGGCGCTTGCCGTCGGGCGCGATCGCGACGCCCCAGACCGCCTCGCCGCGGAACACCACCGCGCCGGTGTCGGTCGCGAGCTGCCACGCGCGGACCGTGCCGTCGCGCGAGCCGGTGTACATGACGGTGTCGTCGGGGGCGAAGCCGCCGTCGACGATCCAGCCGGTGTGGCCCTTCCAGACGTGGGGCGCGCCGCCGTCGTGCCACGCCATGATCGTCCCGTCATCGAGCGCGATCCCGGCCCAGTGGCCGTCGTGGGAGATGCCCGGGAGCCGCGGCTTGGCCCACGAGGTCTGGCGGCCGTCGGCGTTGAACAGATCGGTGCGCGCGCCGGTCGCGAGATCCCAGCGGGTCGCGCGGCCGGGCAGCGAGACCGTGGTCGCGAGGCGGCCGTCGTCGGTG
>JAIOQA010000315.1:33263-62246 GCA_021413675.1 Deltaproteobacteria bacterium
GATCTGCTCGCCGCCGCCGCCGAGGATCGCGAGCTCCTGCCGCGCCAGCGGCCACACCCGGGCGCTGCCGTCGAGGCTCGCGGTCACGACCTGGGTCTCGTCAGGCGAGAACGTCGCCATCAGCACGTCGTCGTCGTGGCCGCGCAGCACCCGCGCGACGCCCGAGACCAGGTCCCAGAGCCGCGCGGTGCCGTCGTCGCTCGCGGTCAGCATGCGATGGCCATCGCGCGAGAAGGTCACGTGATAGATCGCGTCGGTGTGGCCGCGCAGCTGCTGGCTGGTGTGCGCGGCGAGATCGATCAGCGTCACGTCGGGCGTCTCGCCGACCACGGCGGCGCGGGTGTCGTCCTGGGTGAAGGCGATCGACTTGGTCATCGGCACCGCGGGGCCGACCTCGACCGCGGTGCCGCGCGCGATGTCGACCAGCAGCATGTGGCGACCGTCGCTGACGAGCGCGAGCGCGCCGTCGCGGCTGACGCCGAGCGCGGAGATGCCGCCGGGGATCGTGAGGATCTTCTCGGCGCCGGGCTTGCCCGAGCGGCTGGTGCGGCGCCAGAGGCCGCCGTCGACGGCGGCGCCGAGCGCGCCGGCCGGGAGATCGTCGGGCACCGCGAACGCGACGAACAGCTCGTTCGAGTCGAACAGCACGCCGCCGCCGCCCCGGGCGACGTCCCACTCGCGCGCCGGCCCGCCCTCGCTGGCGCTGACCAGGTGCGCGCCGTCGCGCTCGAACTTCAGCGCCGCGACCGCGTCGCCCTGCTGGCCGATCAGCCGCGGGTCGCCGCCGGCCACCGGCCACAGGAGGATCGCGCCGTCGAGGCCGCCGGTCGCCAGCGACGTGCCGTCGGGCGAGAACGCGACCGTGCGCAGGCCGGCGCGGTGGTGCCCGAGCACGCGGAAGCCGCCGGTCGCGATGTCGTAGAGCCGCACGTCGCCGTCCTTGGACGCGGTCGCGATGTGCGTGCCGTCGGGCGAGAACCGCGCGTCGTAGACCCAGTCGCGCTGACGCCAGACATGGCGTGCCACGCCCTGCGCCACCGCCTCGTCGATCATCGCCGAGACGTCGGAGCACATGCCGGCCGCCGCGGGATCGGACTTGAGCCACGCCACCGCCGCGGTCGGATCGCGATCGAGCGACGACCGCGCCTGCAAGAGCGTCAGGTCGTGCTGCCGCGCCTCGGCCGCGCCGCGCGCGTCCTCGGCCCGCGCCGACGCCTCGCGCGCGACGTTGCGCTCGTCGACGATGCGCCGGACCAGGCCGATCGCGACGCCGATCAGGATCAGGGCGCCGATCGCCGCGACCGCCACCGGGCCGCGGTTGCGCACGACCCAGCGGCGGACCAGCGCCATCGTGCCGTAGGTCTGCGCCGAGACCAGCTGCCCCGACTGGAAGCGCTTGAGGTCCTCGGCCAGCGCCTTGGCGTCGCGGTAGCGGCGCTCGCGCTCGCGCGCCATCGCCTTGCAGACGATCGCGTCCAGGTCGCGCGGCAGATCGGGCACCAGCGAGGTCAGCGGCGGCGGCGGGCCGGCGATCACCTGCTCGAGCACGGCCCGCGGGCCGGTGCCCGAGTCGTACGGCGGCTTGCCCGAGAGCAGCTCGTAGAGCAAGGCGCCGATCGCGTAGACGTCGCCGCGCTCGTCGACCTGATCGCCGCGCGCCTGCTCGGGCGGCATGTACTGCGGCGTGCCGATCACCCGGCCCGACACGGTCGATGTCCGGTCACCGGACCGACCGCTCTCGCTGCTGGTGGCGACGCCGTCGCACGGCTCGGTCAGATCTCGCCGGCCATCGCGCGCGAGGCCCCAGTCGACCACGACGGTCTCGCCGTGATCGCCGACCATGACGTTGGCCGGCTTGAGGTCGCGGTGGATCACGTCGTGCGAGTGGGCGTAGCCGACCGCGTCGGCCACCGCGATCGCGTGCGGCAGGAGCGCGAGCCGCTCGGCGAGGGTCGCCCGCTCGGCGATCACCTCCTTGAGCGTCCGGCCCTGGACCAGCTTCATGACGTAGTACGGCTCGCCCGAGGGCCAGCGCCCGGCCTCGTGGACCGGGACGATCCCGGGGTGCTGCAGGCGCGCGGTGATCAGCGCCTCGCGGACGAACAGGGCCTCGGCCGCGGGCGAGGTCCGCAGCAGCTCCTTGACCGCGACCGTGCGGCCGAGCCGGGTGTCGAGGGCGCGGACCACGCGTCCCAGGCCGCCGCGGGCGTGCTCGCCGGCGGGCTGGTAGCGCTCGGGGTCGTCGGTCGGCAGCTGGATCGCCGCGGCCCGGTCGGTGGCGGCGCGCGACGGCCCGGTCGCGGGCGCGGGCGTGGGCGAGCGATCGCTCTTCGCCGGCGCGAGGGTCTGCGTCCGATCGAGCGTCCCCGGTCTCGACGGCTCCGGCTCGGTATTCTGGGCAGAGTTGGCCACGATCCCTCGACGGGGAACCCGGCGCAGCGGCCGGACATTCCTGCGAATCATACTGGTGAGCGGTGCGACTGGCGCGGCAATCTGCGACATGGACAGGAGCCGCGGCAGCGGCCCCCGGTTGACAGGAATCGGCGGTGCCGATGGTAGGCTGCGCCGCGGTGCCGGTCGTCTCCCAGGTTCGCGTCGCGCTTGCGGTTCTCGCCGGCGTCGCGATCGCGCCGCGGGTCGCGCGCGCCGACGACGCGCTCGGCAACGACATCGGCGCCGACGCGGTGGTGGTCGTCCCCTACGGCGACTGGGCCACGCACACCGCGGTCGGGTTCGGGGCCTCGGCGCGGGTCCGGGTGCCCCTGACCAGCGACACCACGATCACCGCGCGCCTGGCCGGGATCGCCCACCTGCCCCGCACGATCGACATCGCCGGCGCGCCGGCGACCACACGGGTGCTCGAGTTCCCCCTGCTCGGCGGCGCGCGCTACCTGGTCAGCGGACCGGGCCGGCTGCGCGGCTTCGCGTTCGGCGAGATGGGCGTGATCTTCCGGCGCACCGACGTGGAGTTCGGCGGCGCCCACGACGCCGACGTGAAGATCGTCTTCGGCTCGGCTCTCGGCGCCGGCGTGTCGCTCGATCGCTTCGAGGTGACGGTCGCGGTGTGGCTGCCGGATCTCGCCGAGGTCGATCACACCGCGGGCGCGATCATCACGGCCGGCGGCGCGTTCGCCAGCTGGTAGCCGGTTCGAGCTAGCCGGGCTAGCCGAGGAACAGCAGCGCGACCGGCAGCACCGTGCCGCTGACCACGAGGCCGATCAGCAGCGGCTTGTTGCGATCGAAGACGAACGCCATGTAGAGCCCGAGCCCGGTGGTGACCATCAGGCCGATCGACATGAAGACGAAGAACAGCTTGAGCGGCTCCGAGGGTGCGCGGCCGCGCGGGGGCCGCGGCCCGGCGGGCGGCGCGGGCCTGGCCTCGGCCGGCCCCGGTGAGGGCGGGAGCGCGCTCGGCGGCGTGGCGACGCCGCTGCTGGGCGCAGGCGCGACCTCGGGCGCGGGCATCGGCCGCCTGCGAACTTCCCCGATCCAGCGCTGATCCCTGTGCACGCCCGCGAGCTTCACGATCCAGGCCGGGGGCGCGTCGCCGACCTCGCCCTCGTGCATGCCCATCACCTGCAAGAGCCCGGTGAAGGCGAAGAAGATGATCGAGGGCGCGAAGAACGTGCCCATCCAGAGGTGCGCCTTCCGGATCTGCTTCATGGCGGCCGATCCTGCATCGATCTCGCGTGCGCGCCGTCACCGCCTGACCGGATTCGCGGGGGTCTCCGGATCGCGGCCATCGATTTCCGAACTCACGCTCGATCCCGGCGCAGTTCGGCCGAACCGGTGGACAGGCTCCCCATGTCGGCATCTCCCACGCCCCCAGCGACCCGCAAGGGCGACCCCGACGAGGGCGAGGCATGGGCGCTGCGCATCGAGGGGCGCGCCAACGCCCATGCCACCAGCGGCATGATCCAGGCCCACAAGCTCGAGGCGCTCGGCTTGCTCGCCGCCGGGGTGGCCCACGAGATCAACACGCCGGTGCAGTACGTGTCGGACAACGTCGCCTTCGTCGCGACCGGGTTCGACGCCGTCCGCCGGCTCGTCGAGGCGATCGTCGCGGCGGCGCGCGCCGGCGATCTGGCGTCGCTCCAGGCGCTGCCCGGCGACGCGCTGGCCGCGCTCGACGACTTCCTCGCCGAGGTCCCGCGCGCGCTCGCCGAGTCGACCGACGGCCTCGGTCGGGTCAGCGCGATGGTCGCGGCGCTGCGCAACTTCTCCCACCCGAGCCGGGGCCAGCGCGGGCCCCTCGATCTCAACCAGAACCTCGCGAGGGCGCTGACGCTCGCGCGCAACGAGTGGCGCTACGTCGCCGACGTGACGACCGAGCTCGATCCGACGTTGCCGCCGGTGGTCGGGATCCGCGACGAGCTCGCGCAGGTGTTCTTGAACCTCATCGTCAACGCCGCCCACGCGATCGAGGCCGCCACCCAGCACGGGCGCCTCGGCCGCGGCCGCATCACCGTCACGAGCCGCCACGTCGCCGACCAGGTCGTGGTCGCGATCGCCGACACCGGCGCCGGCATCCCCTAGGAGATCCGCGCGCGCGTGTTCGAGCCGTTCTTCACGACCAAGGCGGTCGGCCGCGGCACCGGGCTCGGCCTCGCGCTCGCGCGCGCGGTCGTGGTCGAGAAGCACGGTGGCACGATCCGCTTCGATGTCGGGCCGCATGGCGGCACGACCTTTTACGTCACGTTGCCCGTGGGGAGAGGGGACACGGCGCCATGAAGGTGCTGATCGTCGATGATGAACCGCGCGTCCTGTCCGCGCTCAACCGCGTGCTGCGCCAGTCCGCGCCGTCGGACTGGGAGGTCTCGACCGCGACCTCGGGCAGCGAGGCGCTGGCCAAGCTCGGCGACGCGGCGGTCGACGTCGTGGTGTCCGACATGCGGATGCCCGAGATGGACGGCACGACGCTCCTGCGCGAGATCCGCGCGCGCTGGCCGGGCACCGTGCGCATGGTGCTGTCGGGCCACGCCGATCCCGAGGAGGCCCACCAGGTCGCGTCGATCGCGCACCAGTTCTTCGAGAAGCCGCTGTCGATCAAGGATCTGGTCGCCGCGCTGCGCGACGTGGCGCAGCTGCGCCGCGGCCCGATCACCGGCGCGCTCCGCGACGTGCTCGGCGCGATCGGCGATCTGCCCGCGCCGCCGACGATCTACACCGCGCTCGCGACCGCCGCCGCCGATCCGCGCGCGCACATCGATCAGCTCACCGCGATCGTGCAGCGCGATCCCGCGCTGGTGGCCAAGGTCCTGCAGCTCGCCGGCTCGGCGTTCTTCACGCTGCGCACGCCGACCTCCGATCTGCGCACCGCGATCGGCCGGCTCGGCATCCGCCTGGTCAGCGCGCTCGCGCTGTCCGCGAGCGCGTTCCGCCCCGATCCGATCTCGGGCCTGAGCCTCGACGCGCTGTCGAACCACGCGATCGCCTGCGCCGCCACCGCGCGGCGCCGCGTCCAGGATCCCGAGCACGCCGAGGACGCGTTCGTCGCCGGGCTGCTCGCCGACATCGGGCTGGCCGCGCTCGCCTGCTGGCTGCCGCTCCGGGTCCGCGACGCGCGGGCGCTCGCCCAGCACCAGGGCGCCGGCCTCGCCGACGCCGAGCGCGCGCTCTACGGCGTCACCCACGCCGAGGTCGGCGGCTACGTGCTCGGGTTGTGGCACCTGCCGTCGACGATCGTCGAGGCGGTCGAGCTGCACCACACGCTCGACCCGGCGATCCTCGCCAACCGCCCGGTCGCGCTCGCGGTCTACCAGGCCCACGTCGAGCACGATCGCGAGCTGACCGCGCCCGAGGCGGTGCCGGCCGAACCGGCCGCCTGACTACAGCAACAGCGCGCCCTCGTGCGCGAGCAACCAGCGCTTGCGCTCGAGCCCGCCGGCGTAGCCGGTGAGCGCGCCGCTCGCGCCGATCACGCGGTGGCACGGCACGATGATCGCGATCGGGTTCTGACCGTTGGCGGCGCCGACCGCGCGCGACGCGGTCGGGCGGCCCACGGCCCGCGCGATGTCGACGTACGATCGGGTCTCGCCGAACGGGATCGCGACCAGCGCCGCCCACACCGCGCGCTGGAAGTCGGTGCCCGGCGCCGCGAGCGGCAGCTCGAAGGCCGTGCGCGTGCGCGCGAAGTACTCGTCGAGCTGGCGCGCGACCCGCGCGAGCACGCCGCGCGGCGGTGGCGCGGCCGGATCGCCGTCGAGGTGGACCGCGACGAGCGCGTCGCCGTCGGCGACCAGCGTGAGCGCGCCGAACGGCGCCTGATAGGTGGCGGTGGTCATGCGATCCTCCACAGGTGCATCGCGGCGTAGGCGCGCCACGGTCGCAGCGGTGCGACCAGCGCCTCGGCGCGGGTCGCGTCGGCGGCGCCCAGCGCCCGCCGCACGACCAGATCCGATCCGGGGAACGCGTCGGGCCAGCCGAGGACCCGCATCGCGCAGAGGTCGAGCGTCCACGGCCCGATCCCCGGCACCGTGCCGAGGAGCGCCGTCAGCTGCTCGAGGGTCGCGCCGCGCTCGAGCCGCGCGCTGGTCATCGCGAGCGCCAGCCCGGACAGCGTGCGCGCGCGCGCCGCGGGCAGGCCGATCCCGGCGATCGTCGCCGGCGCGACCTTCGCGAGCTCGGCCGCGGTCGGGAAACGATGGGTGAGGCCCGCGATCGGCGTGGCGATCGCGGCGCCGTGCGCGGCGACCAGGCGGCCGGTGAGCGTGGTCGCGCCCTTCACGCTGACCTGCTGACCGAGGACGATGCGCGCGCAGCACTCGAAGGCATCGAACGCCTGCGGCACCCGCAGCCCGGGCGTGGCGCGCAAGGAGCCGCGCAGCCGCGGATCGCGCGCGAGGGCCTCGTCGATGATCGTGGGCTCGGCGTCGAGATCGAACAGCGCGCGCAGCCGCGCGACCAGCGGCATCGCGACCGGCACCAGCGAGGCGGCGAGCCGCGCGACCAGCGCCGGGCGCTCGGGGTGCGCGGTGACCTCGACCCAGCCGGTGTGCGCGCCGATCGCGACCGTGCGAGCGTAGCGCCCGGCATCGACATCCACGACCTCGACGCCCGGGGTCGCGCGCACCGCGAGGAACTCGAGCATCGCGCGCCACGCCAGCGGCGGCCGGTAGTCGAGCCGCAGCACCAGGCCATCGTCGACGGTCGCGACCTGGCGGCGGATCGCGCCGGGCGGCCGCTTGAAGCGCGCGCGGAACAGCCCGTTGAACCGGCGCACGCTCGCGAACCCGCTCGCGAACGCGATCGTCGTCAGCGGCAGCGACGAGTCGTGCAGGAGCCGCTTCGCGAACGCGAGCCGGTGGGTCTGGGCCAGCTCGATCGGCGACACGCCCAGCGCATCGACGACCGCGCGCCGCAGGTGGCGCGCGGTCACGCCGAGCTCGTCGGCGAGATCCTCGACCGAGCCGTCGTTGAGCGCGCCTGCCGCGATGCGCGCGGTCGCCGCCGCGACCAGGCGCGGGATCGCATCGACCGGCGCGGCGCCCGGCGCGAGCTCCGGCCGGCAGCGCAGGCACGCGCGGAACCCGGCGCGCTCGGCCTGCGCCGGCTGATCGAAGAACTCGCAGCGCGCGCGGCCGGGCGTGCGCGCCGGGCAGATCGGCCGGCAGTACACGCCGGTCGTGGTCACACCCACGACGAACCGGCCGTCGAAGCGCGGATCGCGCGCGAGCAGCCCGCGGTAGCGCGTGTCGTCGTCGAGCGGCTCCATCACGATGCCAAGCTAGCGCGCGCCGCGATCGCCGGCTGGCCATTTCCGGACGGCGATGCAAGAGCGCGCGCGGGGCGGGATCGCGCCGGTTGCCGCCGATCGCTTGTGCCGCGCCGCGACTCCCGGCTACACCCGCGCGCGGAGGGACACGACATGCACAAGCTGACGGCGTTGATGATGGTTGCGGCGCTCGCGATCGCGGGCTGCAAGAAGAAGGATGGCGGCGAGGCCGGCACTGGCGCTGCGTCGGGATCGGCGAGCGGGTCCGGATCGGGATCCGCGACCGGGTCCGGCTCGGGCTCCGCGACCGGTTCCGGGTCCGGCGCCGCGACCGGCTCCGGATCCGCGACCGGCTCGGGCTCCGCGGCCACCGCGCCGCTGACCGGCGAGGCCCTCGCCAAGCTGTTCATCGACGGCTGGGCCGCCTGGAGCGCCGGCGACAAGGCCAAGTTCCGCGCGCTCTACGCGGCGGACGCGATCAGCCACTGGCCCGACAGCCCGGTGCCCGAGCGCAAGGGCGGCGACGCGATCGCCGCGGGCGCGTTCGAGTTCCGCGACGGGTTCCCCGACGCGACGTCGACGCCGCAGCTCGTGATCGTCAACGGCCGCACCGTCGTCAGCGTCGTCCTGACGGTGGGGACCAACAGCGTGCCGATGAAGATGGGCGCGAACGAGATGCCGGCCACCAACAAGAAGATCGGCCAGCTCCTGTTCCACGCCGCGACCTTCAACGACGCCAACCAGATCGTCGACGAGTGGTTCGTGATGGACGGCAACACGATGGCCAGCCAGCTCGGCCTGTCGCCGATGCCCGGCCGCCCGGTGATGGACAAGGGCGCCGACGCGCCGACGATCGTCGTCGCGACCGGCAGCGACACCGAGAAGGCCAACCTCGCGCTGATCGATCAGGGCATCGTCGACTTCAACAAGCACGACCTCGCCGCGCTCGACAAGAGCTGGGCCGAGGACGCGATCGAGTCCGATCAGTCCGCGCCCGCCGACGTCCAGGGCCGCGCCACGATCGGCGACGGCACCAAGATGTTCCTCGGCGCGTTCCCCGACGGCAAGGTCGAGAAGAAGCTCGCGTTCACCGCCGGCGACTACGGCGTGATGGTGTCGAGCTTCACCGGCACCAACACCGGCGACATGGGCCCGATGAAGAAGACCGGCAAGCCAGTGGCGATCACCGTCGCCGAGGTCAACCAGTACGCCGGCGGCAAGTACACGCACGTCTGGCGCTTCTTCAACAGCGCGACGATGGCGATGCAGCTCGGCATGCTGCCCGGCGCCGATGCGCCCAAGGGCGACCCGAAGACCGGCGCCGCGCCGAAGTGAGCGCGGGGGCGCGGCTACTGCCGCGTCACGGGCAGCCGCTGTAGACCCAGGTCATCCGGTTCGTGGCCGACTGGATCGCCTGATCGCTCGTCCGCACGTCCTTGCTGCCGAAATCGTCGGTGGTCGGCCGATCGCCGTCGTAGGCCGTGGTCTCCCAGATCGTCTTCGTGAAGTCGCCCTGGGTCTGGCTGTCGGTCACCGCGAGCACGTGGTTCCGATCGTCGTAGGTCGTGCTGCCGGTGCCGATCACCGCGCCGTTCGCGTCGGTCAGCGTGCGGCTCTCGATCCGCGCGTCGTCGTCGTAGGCGTACGCCGTGCGCGTGTCGATCACACCGTCGGGCCCGACGTCCTTGGCGAGCTCGATCAGCCGACCGTCATCGCCGTACCGGTAGATCCGATCGTAGGTCGTCGACGCGAACACCAGGTGCGCGCCGGTGCGCACGCCATCGGCGTCGTACGTGTAGGTCGCGACCCAGTCCTCGACGCCATCCGGCCCCTCGTCGCCGGCGTAGCGCACGAGGTGCCCGCCGGCGTCGTAGACGAGCGTGAACTCCTGGGTCGGATAGTCGACGTGCTCGGCGAGCGCGTGCACCAGGTGGCCCGCCGCGTCGTAGTCGGACGCGTCCCGGTACTGGTACGCGCCCGCGAGGTCGACCGCCTCCTCGAGCACGTCGTTGCCGGCCGCGTCGTACGTGACCGTCGCGATCAGATCCTGGTGGCCCGTGCCGCCGCCCAGATCGACCGTGTCGTAGGCCAGCGTGTAGCCGCACGGCCGCAGCCCGTGGCGTGCCAGGTCGAACGCCGCGCCGGAGCTGACCGCTCCCGGGTCGGCCCCCGGAATCCGCGTGTCGATAGCCTCCGACGTGCACCCCGATGCAGCGATGAACAAGAACGTCGCGATCGCGCGCTTCATGATCTCTCCCTCCCTCTCCCCGTGTGGAGCCCCGAGCAGACCACAGGCGCGGCGACCGCGAGCGCGCGAAGATCGGCCCGCGTGACCGACCGGACACGAGGCGGCACGCTGCGCCACCGCGGCCCTGAACCCGCTCACCTGCCTAGCGGCAGCCGTCGTACTGCCAGATCAGGTGATTCGTCGACTGCTGCCGGGCCTGATCGACCTCGCGCACCGTGTCGCCCCCGGAGTCCTGCGTGAGCACGCGATCCGCCCCGTACGCCGTGTTCGACCAGCTCGTGCTGGAGTAGTCGGCGCCGGGGCGAGTGTCGAGCACCGCGATCGCGCGGTTGGCGTCGTCGTACGTCGTCGAGCCCGTCCCGACGACCGCCCCCGCGGCGTTCGTGGTCGTGCGCGTCTGCACGCGCGCGTCGTCGTCGTAGCTGTACACCGTGTGCGCGTCGATCACCCCATCGGGACCATCATCGCGATCGAGCTCGGCCAGGCGGCCATCGGCCCCGTAGCGATACGCGCGCTCGTAGGTCCCCGATGCCTGGACCAGGCGGGCGCCCGTGCGGCGGCCATCGGCGCCGTACGTGTACGTGGCGACCCACTCCTCCGTGCCATCCGCGCCCTCGTCGCCGGAGTAGCGCAACAGGCGCCCGAACGAGTCGTAGGCCAGCCACAGGTCCGTCTCACCATCCGGCCGCACGTCGTGCCAGCGGACCGGATTGCCCATCGCGTCGTACTCGGTGGTGGTCGAGGTGACCGCCAGACCGTTCGCGTCGACCACCTCTTCGAGGATGTCGCGCCCCTCCTGATCATAGGTGACGGTCGCGGTCGACGCGCTATGGGTCACCGCGCCGTCGAAATCGACGAGGTCACCGCTGGTCGAGTAGCCGCAGGGCGAGAGCCCGAGGCGCGTGAGCGCGCTGGCCGCGGTGCCGGAGACCGGATCGGTGTCCGCGCCGGGGATCTGAGACGCGTCGCCGGACGTGCAGCCAGCGGCGGCGATCGAGAGGACGAGGAAGAACGTGTGTTTCATGACAGGCTCCTTGGGTCACCAGCGCTTGCCGAGCAGCAAGACACTGATGCGCAGCGCGAAGGGCGACGCGACCTGCGTCGCGTCCATCGTCTGCTGGTGGAAGAAATAGGTCATCGCTTCGAGCTCGATGCCGCCATAGAACCCCTGCACGAGCTCCGTGGTGGCACCGCCGGACACGCCCAGGTGTGCAGCGAGGGCGTTTCGAGAATCGGGTGCGTTGTCGGTCGTGAACACGTCGCGCAGGAGCGAGCCACCCACGCCGACCCCGACCGCCAGGGCGACGCGATCCACGTCCCAGACGTGGGCCGCGCGCACCTCGAGGTCGAGCTCGTCGGTGTGCGCGGCGAGGAAGGCGTTGTCGAAGCTGCCGCGGCAGGCGCCCAGGCGCGGCTCGAGGGTCAACGTGCGCAGCGCGAACGCCGCGCCCACGAACGGGCCCTGGCACGGCGACGCGCCCGACCAGAGCGCCGTGCGCAGCGCGTAGCCCCCGTGCAGGCTGGTCGCGCGGGTGCGCTCGCCGCGCCCCTTGCGGACCAGCTGCGCGTAGGCGATCCGATCGAGCTGGGCATCCTGGAGCTCGCGATCCTCGGCGACCGCGAGCGTCACCATGCCTTCGAGCAAGAAGTCGGTGCCGCGCCCGCGGACGAAGTAGCGCCCGGGCCGCACGCTGAGCCGCCGCGCGCGATCGTGGGCGCCGATCTCGGCGACCACCGCGCCGTCCTGGCCATCACGCATGACGAGGTAGCTCTTGCCCTCGGGAAACCGGATCGACGCGCGGTGTGCCCGGGTGCGCCCGAGCATCGCGAGGACGACCTCGCCCTCGCCGCCCAGCTCGTAGTGGAACGTCGGGTGCTGGCTGCCGGCGAGCGTCCGGCTGGTCGCGCGCAGCGTGTTCTCGTAGGCGTAGGCGTACGCCTCGCCCAGCGTGACTTGCTCGTCGCCGTCGAGGTCCGCGGCCCCGAGCAGCCCCGAGACCAGGTAGTGGGTGAAGAACGAGCCGCGGAGCTCCTCCGACTCCTGCGCGCTCTCGCTCTCCGCGCTCGCGGTCCAGAAGATCAGGCCGTCGCCCGGGATGCGCTGATCGAGCGCGATCGTGAAGCCGGGCGCGATCACCCCGCCCTTGACGTGGGTCAGGCCCCCGGAGCGGCACGAGTCGAGGATCAGGATGCGCAAGGTCGCCGACGAGCCGCGCACCAGTTGCTCGAGCTCGGCCAGCTCGAGCGACGTGCGGCCGAGGTGGAGCGCCAGCTCGTCGGCGTGGCCGGAGTAGTAGACCAGGAGCTCGGACTGGCGGCCGCTCACCGTCTGGGTGCGGATCCGATCGTTCAACGAGATCAGGCCGCGGCGCACGGTCGTCGCCGACTCGTCGCGCAAGACCAGCATGTTCTCGGGCCGGAACCCGCCGAGGTCGCGCAGGGTGTCATGGAGGCGCTGGGCGTCGTCGTTGGCGTAGCGCAACCGCTGTTCGTCACCGTCGCCGAGGTTGTTGCTGACGATCAGCGCGTAGCGTTCGACGTCGGCGCGCGCGATCCGCGCGCTGATCGCCACGACCACGAGCACGAGCCACACGCGGATCATCGGCGCTTCTCGATCGTCAGCGCATCGACGACGCAGCCCGGCGGTCGGGCGTCACGCGCGATCGCGGCCTTGATCTCGTCGACCGCGAGCGCGCGGTCGCAGAACACGCCGTAGACCCGTTCCCGGCCGAGCACGTCGTCGAGCACGACGCTCTGCGGCAGGACCTGCGCCTGGCCCGGGGCCACCGGCGCCGCGCGGTCGCCCGCCGGGTAGTAGACGCTCGCCACCTGCGCGCCATCGATGCTGACGATCGCGAGGTAGGCCGGATGATCGATCGAGGCGGTGAAGTCGAGGGCATCGCCGGGCGCGACGATCTCGCCCGGTGCGCCCGGCCGCACGACCTCGCGGTGCTTGACGTAGAAGCCGATGCTCGGCGCGCCCTTGACCCGCGTGGTCGCGGCGTCCCCGAGCGGCGCCACGACCTCGTCGCGCGGGGACCGGCGCAGCACGACGACCCCGACGACGACCGCGGCAGCCGCGACCACCATCGCGGTCGCGATCCCGCGCCGCGATCGCGGCACGCGCCGCGGCACGGCGAAGCGCGCGCGCTCCTGCACGTGCGCCTCGAGGCGGGTCGCACAGCCCACGCACTCGGCGAGGTGCGCGCGGCTGGTCGCCTCGGCGGCGTGCCCGAGCTCACCGTTCAGGAGCTGATCGCAGCGGAGATGAGACAGACAGACATCGCGGCGGTTCTCGACGGGCATCATCCACACTCCGCGGTCGGTTCGAGGTGGAGTCGCGCGAGCAGGTTGCCGACGTGACGCCGCGAGCACCCGAGCAGCGTCGCGATCTCGTCGTGGGTCATCTCGTCGCAGTAGTAGTAGACCGCGACCTCGGCCAGCTCGACGGGCAAGCGCGCGAGGACATCGCGCGCGATCATCACGGTCTCGCCGCGCGGCGGCGCGCTCGTCGGGAGGGGCGCGCCGTGCTCGCTCCGCAGCCGCGCCCGGTTCTTGCCATCGCGGAGCCGGTTCAGGCAGAAGTGGGTCGTGCGCATGTAGAACCACGCGGTCGTGCCGCCGCGCTCTTCGAACGCGAACCGATCGACGAGCGCGAGGAAGATCTCCTGCAGCGCATCGCGCGCCTCGTCCTCGTCATGCAGGATCTGCCGCGCCCGTCGCAGCACCGCCGGAGCTTGCTCGCGGTAGAGCCGCTCGAGGGTGGCGTGGTCGCTCACGTGGTGGGGCTCTCGAACAAGAACGTGAGCACCGTCGCGAGATCGCGAGTGGTCGGGTCGAGGCGATACAGGCGCTGCGCGGCGCAGCCCGCGCGGGCCCGCGCCGCGGCGCCCGGCGGCGCCTGCGCCACACAGCGCTCGACCAGCTGCTGCTGCGGTGCGGTGAGCGCGTCGACCGTCGATCGCACCACCAGGTGGAACCCGGCGGAGAGCGGCGCCCCGAGGTAGGCCGCGGTCGTGGACGCCGGCGCGAGATCGGCGCTGACGTAGACCAGCGCGTGAGTGTAGTCGGTCGCGAGGACGTCACCCGCGTGCGGGACCGCGCGCGTGTCTGGCCGGACGAGGTGGAAGTAGGCCTCGGCGATGGCAGGCTCGCCGGCCCCGACCGCGAACAGCGCCGGAGGCGGAGGCGGCGCCAGCACGTCGAGCCACAGCACCGGAAAGTCGACCCGGAGCGGCAGCCGCGTGAACGCGATCGCGCCCTCGGTGCCCTGCCACACCAGCGCGGCCATCGCGCCGCCGGCCGCGACGCCGTCGCCGCTCCGGGTGTCGACCGCGGCGCCTTGCAGCCGGACCAGCGGCTCGCCCGCGTAGTCCGTGGCGACCAGCGCGTCGCACGCCGGCACGACGGCGATGGTGGAGATGACGGCCGCGAGGACACGCATGGTCGGACGTTAAACACGTGGCGCCGCGGATCTCGGCACGAACCGCGGCGGGTTTGCGGGGCCCGATTGGTCCGACCATAGACTCGCCGCGAACCCCGCGCGCCCGGTATGATGCCGCGTGCTGTCATCGACCAAGGCGCTGGATGTCGCGGAGCCCGATCGACCGTTCGGGCTCGTGCTCTCGGGCGGCGGCGCGCGCGGCGCGTTCCAGGTCGGCGTCTGGGAGGTCCTGCGCCGCGATGCGGTCGGGCTGAAGGTCGACCCCGCGGTCATCAGCGGGACCTCCGCGGGCTCGATCAACGGCTCGCTGATCGCCGCCGGCTTCACGCCCGAGGCGATGATGGACTTCTGGCTCGGCCTCGCCGAGACCCCGCCGGTGACCGCGAACGAGGATCTGTTCCGGTCGCTGCGGATCCAGCTGACCCGGCTGGTGGCGCGCGAGCCCGGCCGCTTCCTGCGCCGGCGCACGCGCGGCGCGCGCATCATGCTCGGGCTCCTCCGCCACCACGCGCTGTACCGGCCGAGCGGCTGGCTGTCGCTCGCGCTCGAGCTGCTGATGACCGCGCGCTACGACAACCTCAGCGACGTCCTCGAGGGCATCGAGACCTCGTACGTGTTCTCGACCGGGCGCTTCCGCGAGCGCCTGGTGAAGGCGTTCGGCGGCGAGATCATCCGCGCGCCGAAGATCGCGCTCGCGATCAACACCGTCGATGTCCGCACCGGGCGCGTGGTCCGCTTCGTCAACCGCCCGCCCGGCAAGCGCGCCGCCGCCGACGACAGCCACTACCGCCACCACGCGGCGCTGACCGTCGACATGGTGCTCGCGTCGGCGTCGATCCCGCTGCTCTTCAACCCGGTCATGGTCGATGGCCTCGAGCTGTGGGACGGCGGCCTCCTGGTCAACACGCCGCTCGCGCCGGCGATCGCGCTGGGCGCGCGCCGCCTGATCCCGGTGCTGGTCAACGCCGGCAACGACGCGTCGTCCCACAAGCCGATGCACTTCGGCACCGGCGTCGAGCGCCTCGCCGACGCGTTCCTCGAGAACGCCTACAACACCGACCGCAAGCTGCTGCTGATCCGCAACGAGCTGGCGCGGGTCGCGTCGCACATCGATCCGGGCCTGACCCACGTCGACCTGTACGAGCCGATCCGCCCGTCGTCGAGCCGCACGTTCAACGCAGGCTCGTACCTCTACTTCGAGCGCGACGCGCTCATCAAGATGTACGAGGCCGGCCGCCACGCCGCGCGGCAGTGGCTCGTGCGCGGCCCGCGCCTCGACAGCACCCACGCCGGCCACGCCGGCGACGTGCCCCGCGCCGAGGACTGATCACGCCGGCGGCAGCTGGGCGCGCGCGGCCTTGGTGCGCTCGATGATGAGCCGCGCCGCCTGATCGAAGACCTCGTTGCTCGGAAACATCCCGGCGTGCAGGCGCAGCTCGCCCCCGGGGTGGCGCACGACCACCAGCCGCACCCGGGCCTGGACCGTGCGCGTCGCCTGGGTGATGTCGGCGTAGCGCACGACCTGCTCGGCGCCGGTCGCGATCTCGCGCAGCAGCACGTGGTCGCGATCGATCCGCAACAGCTTGGGCCGGCGCTGCTGGTAGTACCAGCCGCCCAGCCCGAGCGCCGCGACCGCCAGGCACAGGCCCCCGAGCACGTACCAGAAGGTCGCCGCCTGCCCGGCGGACAGGTGGAACACGCCGTTCAAGACGAGCGGCACGTGGCGCGGCGCCGCGATGGCGATCAGAAAGATCCCGCCGGCCCCGAAGAACGCGGCCGCGAACACGCCCAGCACCGGCCGCGGGCGCAGCGTGCAGTCATACGGCGCGAACCGCGGCCCCTCGGTCACCACCGACCGACGCTATCTCACCTTCCGGTCCGCTGTCACGACGAGCGGCGTGAGGTCCTCGACAACCCTCCCCCGCCCACGACCCGCGCACGCGGGACCTCGATCGCCTCGGTGATCGTCGCAGGCGCTCGCACGACCGGGCGCCGCGCCTTGGCCGCGACGACGCCGGCGTCGATTCGACGCGCGACCTCGAGGAAGTCCGCGTACGAATCGAACATCGCCGAGCGCACGATCAGGCGTCCACCGCGATGCCAGAGCCGCAGATCCCATGGTCCGCTCTCGCGGTCGCGGGTGATGTTGATCGCGATGCCGCGCCGGTAGTCGACGCCCGGGCCCTCCGTCAGCGCGTCGACATCGTCGAAGCGCAACCGGTGCACGCGCCGGCGATAAACCGAGGACAGCTCCAGCCCGAGGGGATCGACGTGGGCGTAGCGGAAGCGCGTCTGGTGCCGCCACATCGGCCGCGCCAGCACGACCGCGAGGACGGCGATGACCATGGGCCGCCAGATCGCCTGCGCCGCCGACGGCGCCGTGACGAACGCGAGCCACGCCGCGATGCAGCCGACCAGCCCGATCGCCCACATTCCCGCCGCCGGCCGGCGCAGCGCGCAATCGAACTCGGGTGAACGCGCGCCCACGCCCATGATTCAGTGTGATGCCTCGCGACGTCGAACGGTCGCGCCTTCCGCGTCCAGGCTCCGCGGATTCGCGATTCCGCTGGGTTGACGCGCATCGCCGTGACCCGATCGCCCCACCGGCGCTCTCGATGCGCACCGGTCCGTGACCCGATCGCACCACCTGCGCGCTCTATCGGCACATGGCCCATACTCGCTCGATGCATCGCTCGCTGGCCTCGCTCGCGATCGCGCTCTCGCTCGCCGCCTGCGGCGGCAGCTCCGGCGGTGACACCGTCGACGCCGTGCCCGGCGCCGCCGACGCCCACGTCGGCCCCGATGGCGCGCCCCTGCCCGACGGCGGCAGCACGGTCGGCCCGCACCCGTTCGGCACGCACGGCGGGTACGTCGCGACCGGCGTGATCTTCCCGTCGAACCACTCGCAGGCCGAGCTCGACGACGCGACCGCCGCGTTCTACGACGCGTGGAAGGCGCGCTACCTGGTCGCGGGCTGCAACGCCGGCGAGTACCGCGTGAAGAGCGCGCCCGACACCGCCGACTACACGGTGTCCGAGGCCCACGGCTACGGCATGTTGATCGCGGTGATCATGGACGGCCACGATCCCGACGCCCACGCGATCTTCGACGGGCTCTATCACTATTACGCCGGCCACCCGAGCGCGGCCAACCCGCCGCTCATGGCCTGGGCGCAGAACCAGGCGTGCACCAACGTCGACGGCCCCGACTCGGCCACCGACGGCGATCTCGACATCGCGTACGCGCTCTTGCTCGCCGATCGCGAGTGGGGCTCGAGCGGCGCGATCGACTACCGCGGCAAGGCGATCGCGCTGATCGCGGCGATCCTCGCCGACGAGATCCACCCGGCCAACTCGATCCTCGTCGGCGACTGGGCCACCGCCGGCGACGCGCACCGCGATGGCACGCGGCCCTCGGACTTCATGACCGGCCACCTGCGCGCGTACGGCGCGGCCTCGGGCGTCGCGCGCTGGACCGCGGTGCTCGATCACACCTACGCGATCGTCGACTACCTGCAGGTCCACGCCTCGCCGCAGACCGGCCTCTTGCCCGACTTCGCGATCGCCGCCGATGGCGCGACGCCGACGCCCGCGCCCGCCGACTGGCTCGAGGGCCCCGACGACGGCCGCTACGCCTACAACGCGTGCCGCGTGCCGTGGCGCCTCGCGACCGACTACCTCATGAACGGCGAGCCCCGGGCGCAGGCCGCGGTGCGCAAGCTCGAGGCCTGGGCTCGCACCAGGACCGGCGACAAGCCGACCGCGATCCGCGACGGCTACGCGCTCGACGGCACCGCCACCGGCTCGAGCGCCGAGCTCGCGTTCGTCGCGCCGATCGCGGTCGGCGCGATGATCGAGCCCGCGTCGGGCACGAACCAGCCATGGCTGAACGCGCTGTGGGACGAGGTCGACGGCCGCGCGCCGGGCCAGTACTACGGCGATTCCATCAAGCTGCTCGCGATGATCACGATGTCGGGCAACTGGTGGACGCCGTAGTCCGCGCGCGTCACTCCGCGGGCGACCGGTACCGCAGCTCACGTTGAGCCGGTCCGCGCTGGCTGCGAGTCCGGCTGACGCGGGGGCTCGAAGCGCCCCACCTACCCCCATGATCGGGGCGGGCAATCCCAGGTTTGCCGGTCCGGCGAACTTTCGCTCGTCATGATCTCGCGGACAACCAGCGACGCCGCTGGCACAGGGGTTGCTGAAGTCCCTCCTCGCGGAGGTGTCCATGTACCGCTATGGCGACGGCAGCCCATTCCCCTTCGAAGACAACTTCATCGAGATCCTCGGCGCCGCCGTGGACGCCTGCGCCGCTGCGTTCACCGCAGCGGCGGAGCTCGATGCCCTGCGGGCCCGCGCCCGCGACGCGCGGCGCGACGCCGATGACGAGGCCCGCCGCCTGGTCGGCCTCGAGAAGGCGATCGAGACCGCGGTGTTCCCATCGCGCCCCTCCGGCGCCAAGGACGCGACCGCGACCCAGCAATCGGCCCAGAAGATCCTCGCCGCCGTGAAGCAGCAGATGACCGCCGCCAAGGGCATGCTCGAGAAGCGCGTCGCCGCGGCCAACGCCGAGCCGCGCCCCGAGAAGGCCGCCGCCGCGGCCTCGGCGGCGATGGGCGCGTTCTTCGAGCGCCACGAGCTGCCGGGCACGACCTGGACCTGGCGCTGGCGCGCGTCCGAGGGCAGCGCCCGCGCGGATGCGACCGCGCAGGTCGGCAAGTTCGAGCTCGCGTTCGAGATCCACCTCGATGCGGCGTGGCGCGCGCCGGTGAAGATCGCGAGCCTGGTGCCGGGCGCGCACGTCGTGCTGCCGACCAAGCGGATGTTCGGCAAGCCGGTCGGCAAGCGCATCGCGCTCGATCGCTGCGCGCTGGTCAAGGTCGAGAACGCCGGCGATCGCCGCGTCCTCGAGCTCCGCGCCCACGTCAGCAAGGCCGCGCGGGGCTGGCGCGTGACGCTCATCGACGATCGCGCGATCTGCCTCGCGCTCGACGAGACCGGCAAGCCGATCGGCGGCGATCACACCGCGCGCCCCGACGACGCCGCGATCCTCGGCACGCTCGCCGACGCGGCGATCGCCGCGATCGACGAGCGCCGGATGAACCGCCGCGCGACCGAGCTCTTGCTCGGCGACAGCACGCTGACCGCGCTCGCCGACGCGACCATCCCGGCGCGGGCGATCCTCGATCAGCTCGCGCCGACCATCAAGCTGGTGCGCACGCGCAGCCGCGTGCCGGGCGAGCTGATCATCAAGCGCGACATCGCCGATGGTCGGCGCGAGGAGCTGTTCCTGCCGCGCGCCGCGGTCGCCGCGAAGTTCGCGCGGCTGCCGCCCGAGTACCGCCGCGTCTTCGACGACGCCGGCCTGGGTCGCGACGACACCAACGAGATCGGCGATGCCGACCTGAGCGACGCCGACCTCGACACGCCGATGACGATCCCCGCCGCGCCGCCGCACGCGCCGACGATGGCGCTGCCGCAGATCCCGCGGCAGGTCGCGTAGCGATCAGCGCCGCATCAGGGCTCTCGCGTCAGGCGTCCGGCGCCTTGCTGCCTTCCTTGAGGAAGGTGAGCTGGGTGTTCGGCGCCGGCGCGCAGCCGTACGTGTCGATCAGGTGGTTGTCCGCCTTGTCGGCCATCGCGATGAACGTCGCGATGCGCTCCTTCAGCGCCGCCGGATCCGGGTGCGTGAAGATGTCCGACGCGTGCAAGGTCAGGCTCAGGCGGATCACGTTGTCGGCCATGTCGAACACGAACGGTGCGTGCTCGGCGGCCAGCAGGTGGCGGAACAGATCACCGAGCTTCTGCTTGCCGGGCTGCGCCAGCGCCGACAGGAAGCACAGGTGGTCCGGGCAGCAGCTCCAGATCTGGATCGGCGCCGAGCCGCTGTAGAACGACCAGTTCAGCTCGCCGTGGCGCGCGAGGATCGGGTCGATCGAGGCCTGCGCCAGGCTCGACTCGACGAACGCGACCACCGGGTGCTCGTCGGTGGGAGTGAAGTACGAGTCGAGGTCGAGCTCCTCGAGATCCGAGCCGCAGCTGTCGCAGTAGCGGGTCGGCCCCTCGAGCAGCTGATCGCACGACGGGCAGGTCACGCCGAACTCGGCGGTCTGGCCGTGGAACGCCTCGATGAACGCGCGCACGTCCGAGCCGGGGATGCCGAAGCCGACGTTGTCGGCGCGGGTCAGCTTGCAGGTCGTCACCGCGACGACCTGCTTCTGATCGTTCAGCATCGGGCCGCCCGAGTTGCCCGGGTTGATCGCGGCGTCGGTCTGCACGAACCGCAGCTCGTCGAAGAGCTGGTTGGGGTGCGAGACCACGCCCTCGGTGAGCGACAGCGGCAGCCCGATCGGAAAGCCGACGATGTTGAGCCGCTGCGTCGCCTGCAGCGCGTCGCTCGCGACGACCTCGAACACCGACTCGGGCTGGGCCGTGCCCAGCTCGACGATCGCGAGATCGCGGCGCGGGTTGATGCGGCGCACGTTGCCGATGATGCGGCGCTTGTCGCGCAGCTCGACGGCGACCTTGCGGTACGGCGCGACCACGTGGCAGTTCGTGACCAGCACGTTGGGCGCGATCAGGAAGCCGGTGCCCGTGCCACCGCCGGTGAAGACCTGGAAGACGCCGAGCTTCTCGATGGTCGATGGATCACTCATTGCCGGCCTCCTCCTCGTCGCTGTCGTCGTCGTCGTCGTCGTCCTCGTCGTCCTCGTCGCCGTCGTCGTCGTCCGCGACCGCGGCGGCCAGCTCGGTGGCGTGGTCGAACATGAGGTTCGCGGCCTCGCGCAGCGGCTTGCCCGACGCGGCGGCCAGGCCGGCCTTGAGCGCCGCCTCGATCTCCGGATCCCACGTGTGGGTCGCGAGCAGGTAGTAGTACGTGCCGGTCAAGGCGATCAGCGCCTCGAGCGGGTTGCCGGTGTGGCGGTACTTGTCGATCGACTCCATGTAGGAGCCCTCGATGAAGAACTCGCCGATCTTCGCGCCGGTGCCCTCGGCCAGCGGGCTGATCGCGTACTCGGCGTGGCCGAGGTTCTTGCGCAGCTCGTCGGCGGAGACCGCCTTCATCTCCTTGATGCACTTCGCGAGCGCGGTCTCGCGCTTCATCGGATCCACGTCCGAGTCGTTGAACGTGTTGCCGCTCTCCATCAGCCGCGGCAACAGGCTGCCGCCGAGCGGCAGCGCGAAGCGCAGGCGGTTGAGCGTGAACGCCGTGACCTCGTTGAGGAACCAGACCGAGCGCTTGCGCTGCGCGTCCTTGAACAGCTCCTCGACGTCGTTCCAGTGCAGCTTCCAGATCTCGTGGGCCGCGTTGGCCTCGTCGTCGGTCACCGGCTGGATCGAGCCGCGATCGAGCGCGGTCGCGCCGAACTGCCCGACCATCCAGTCGTCGTGGCGATCGGCGGCCATCGGCATGCGCCGCAGCACCTCGACCAGCTTGTGCGGGTGGAGCGCGTCGAGACGCTCGCGGAACTCGAGGAACAGATCGTCGCCGTGCAGGCGCGCCTGGGACAGCTGCCCGCTGCCGTTGATCGAGGTCAGCGCGTAGCGCAGCGCCGCGACCGCGCCGCCACCCGCGGGCAGCCGCACCAGCGGCACGGTGATGTCGAGCCAGCCGTCGACCAGCTTCGCGCTGACCCGCGACGAGCCCTGGGTGAACGACACCGGCGTGTGCACGAGGTCGACCGGGGTGTTCGGCACGATGTGCATGAACACCTTCTGGACAGCCTCGAGGAACTCCCCGGCCTCGAAGTGAGCGATGGCGGCTTCGAGCAACTCGAAGTCGAGCGTGGTGGTAGCCGCCGTCCGACGGATCGGCGGTGTGTACGTCAGTGACGTGATGGTCATGTTCTCCCCGTGGGTTCACGATCGCGCCGCGGCCCGGGCGATTCAAGCGACCGGACGCGGATTCCCGTCGAGCGCGGCGCGGTCAGGCCGCGGTCGTGCAGGAACACAGAGCACGGCGGCGCGCGATGTGACGCGGCCAGGGGCGCAGCGCGGCGCGTCAGGCGACGCCAGTGCTACTGCCAGCGCAGCTTCCAGCGACAGCGCGCGTCGCCGATCGCGCGGCACGAGCGCTCCTCGAGCTCGACCCGCGTGCCGCCCGACAGCTCGGCCGAGCGCTCGATCCAGCCGATCACCGACAGGCAGTGCGCGCGGTGGGGCTCGTCGTAGTCGGCGATCTCCATCTCGACCGCGTCGTCGCCGGCGCGCTTGATGATCATCCGACCGCTGTCGTAGTGCAGGCCCCACAGCCGGCTGGCCCGCCCGAGGATCCACTGCACCGTGCCGACCTTGTAGAACAGCCGGTAGATCGTGGTGAGGTTGGCGTCGGCTCCGTAGCGGCCGAGCTCCTTGACCAGCGCGAGGTCGCCCTTGCCGAACAGCTCGTCGATGCGCTGGTTCAGCTCGACGAACATCGCCGACGGATACCAGGCGGCGCGGACCACGCCCTGCCCCATCACCACGCGCAACCCGGGGCTCGCGACCGCGGCCAGGCGCGCGGTCCCGGCCTCGCCATGGTTGAGGCTCAACCACAGGAGGCGCGTCGCGAGCGCACTTCCCTTCACGTTGGCCATGCCGGGACTATACGCCGCCGCTGGTTGGTGACGCTGGCTCGGCGACTCTCCGTGTTGCAGCGGCTTCCAACGCGTCCGCCGCCGCTCTACAGTCGCGGCCCCCGAGCCCGAGGAGTCCCGTGAGCACGACCGATCCGAACGCCCGCCTCGAACAGATGGAAGCCAAGGCCGCCATGGGTGGTGGCCAGGCCCGCATCGACAAGCAGCACGACGCCGGCAAGCTGACCGCGCGCGAGCGCATCGCCGCGCTGCTCGACGACGGCTCGTTCGTCGAGATGGACAAGTTCGTCACCCACCGCTGCAACGACTTCGGCATGCAGGAGCAGCAGTTCCTGGGCGACGGCGTGGTCACCGGCTACGGCACCGTCGACGGCCGGACCGTGTGCGTGTTCGCGCAGGACTTCACGGTGTTCGGCGGCTCGCTGTCCGGCGCCTACGCCCAGAAGATCTGCAAGGTGATGGACCTCGCGACCAAGATCGGCTGTCCGGTCGTCGGACTCAACGACTCGGGCGGCGCCCGCATCCAGGAGGGCGTCGAGTCGCTCGCCGGCTACGCCGAGATCTTCACGCGCAACGTGCTGTCGTCGGGCGTCGTGCCGCAGCTGTCGGCGATCATGGGCCCGTGCGCGGGCGGCGCGGTGTACTCGCCGGCGATCACCGACTTCATCCTGATGGTCGATCGCACGTCGTACATGTTCATCACCGGCCCCGACGTCATCAAGACGGTGACGCACGAGGAGGTCTCGAAGGAGCAGCTGGGCGGCGCGGTCACCCACGCGACCCGCTCGGGCGTCTCGCACTTCACCGAGGGCGACGAGCTGGCGTGCATCGCGCGCCTGCGCGAGCTCCTGGGCTACATGCCCGGCAACAACACGCTCGATCCGCCGCAGCGCCCGACCGCCGATCCGATCGATCGCGCCGACGCCGCGCTCGACAGCGTGGTCCCGCTCGAGTCGAACAAGCCCTACGACATCAAGAAGATCATCCTCGGCGTCGTCGACGAGGGTCACTTCACCGAGGTCCAGAAGGACTTCGCCAAGAACATCGTCGTCGGCTTCGCGCACCTCGGCGGCCAGTCGGTCGGCATCGTCGCCAACCAGCCCGCGCACCTCGCCGGGTGCCTCGACATCGACGCGTCGGTGAAGGCCGCGCGGTTCGTGCGGTTCTGCGACTGCTTCAACATCCCGCTCGTGACCTTCGTCGACGTGCCCGGGTTCCTGCCCGGCACGACGCAGGAGTTCGGCGGCATCATCAAGCACGGCGCCAAGCTGCTCTACGCCTTCACCGAGGCCACCGTTCCCAAGGTCACGGTGATCACGCGCAAGGCCTACGGCGGCGCTTACGACGTCATGGCGTCGAAGCACATCCGCGCCGACATCAACTTCGCGTACCCCGCGGCGGAGATCGCCGTCATGGGGCCCGAGGGCGCGGTCAACATCGTGTTCCGCTCGGAGCTCGACAAGATCGCCGACGAGGGCGCCAAGGCCGAGGCACGGGCGCGGTTCACGCAGGAGTACAAGGACCGGTTCGCGAACCCGTACAAGGCGGCGTCGCTCGGCTACATCGACGAGATCATCCGCCCGCGCGAGACCCGCGCGGCGCTGATCCGGTCGCTGCGCACGCTGCGCAACAAGCGGCAGTCGAACCCGCCGCGCAAGCACGGCAACATGCCGCTGTAGCGCGGCCGCCGGTCAGTCGTCGTTCAGGTCGACGCGCTCGACCGGCTTGGTCTCGTTCTCCTCGCGCTCGGCCTGCTCGCGCCGCGTGCGCGCGAGCGATCGGCCGATGTCGACGATCGCCTGGACCGACGGAGGCACGGGACGCGGTTCGCTTGGCGGTCGCGGGACTCTGGGCAAACTCACCTCCCGCGGCAACTTCGAGTACGGAACGTGGAACATCACGTGGGCAGCACGTAAGTGTGATTGTCCGATGGAAAGGTCGCGGAAAAGTGCAGAACGCGAACGATTTCGCGACGCACCGCGTTGAGGACCTCGCGTATCCGCCCGACGACGCGGCGCATCGAACGCGTATGCCCGCGAGAATGCGCTGGATCGTGGTCGCCGCGCTGGTCGCTGCGTGCGGTCGGGCGGCGCCCGCGACCGAGGCCGCCCCGGCCCCGGCGATCGCCTCGCCGGCCGCCGACGCCGCGACCAGCTACGCCGGGCGGCCGATCGCGCCGACGATGAGCTACCTCGGCGCGGGGTGGCTCGACCGCGACGACCGCATCGAGCGCGAGCGCCCCGATGATGTCGTGGCGGCGCTCCGCCTGAAGCCCGGGATGGTCGTGGCCGACATCGGCGCGGGCTCGGGCTACTTCAGCGTGCGGCTCGCGCGCGCCGTTGGACCGAGCGGCGTGGTCATCGCGACCGACGTGCAGCCCGAGATGCTCGCGCTGATCACGAAGCGGATGGCCACCACCGGGCTCGCCAACATCGAGCCGCGGCTGGTCAAGCCCGACGACGCCGGCCTCGCGCCCGGCTCGATCGATCTCGCGCTGCTGGTCGACGTCTATCACGAGCTCGCCGATCCCGCGGCGATCCTGCGGGGCGTGCGCGCCGCGCTGAAACCGGGCGGGCGGCTCGTGCTCGTCGAGTACCGCGCCGAAGACCCGGATGTGCCGATCAAGCCCGAGCACACGATGACGCTCGCGCAGATCCGTGCCGAGCTCGGGCCGCTCGGGTTTCGCGAGCTCGAGGATCTCGAGTTCCTCCCCGATCAGCGCATCGTGATCTTCACGCCCGCGCCGTGAGCTACGGCGCCTGATAGCCGATCAGCACGCCCGCACCGACCCCGCGCTGACCGTAGAACACGCCGCCATCGTCGCGCATCGAGAAGGTGCCCGGCGTGATCTCGAGCGAGACATTCACGGTGTCCGAGAGCGCGCGGCCCACGCGCAGATCGACGCCGAACCCGGCCTGGAAGACGCCGTCGCCGAGCACCACGGTGGCGCCGATGCCGCCGCCGAGCCACCAGCGCTCGTCGATCCACCGCTGGATGCTCGGGCCGACGAACAGCAGGTTCAGCGCCGGGCCGAAGCTGGCGTCGGTGACGCGCAGGGTGATCGCGGTGTTGTCGCCCGCCCACCAGCCCGCACCGAGCCCGACGTTCACCGCCGGCCTCGCGACGCCAACGCCGGCCGAGACCGCAACCACGCCGAGGCCGATGTCGGCCTCGAGCACGGTGCCCGTGTGCGGGATGACGGGCTGCGCCGATGCCGGCGCGGCGAGCAGCGCGACCAGCGCCGCGCCGAGGAGTGAGCGGCGAACAAGACGGGGACCGGACATGGCCACGCGATACAGCAATGAGCGGGCCAGCGCGCGCGCCGCGCCCGTCGGTTCGCGACGCGCTGGTGCGCGACGACGATCGGGCGAGCGCCGCCTGCCTCGCGGTGACGCACGATCCCGAACCTGCCCAAGAACTACCGAGTCGACGGTGGAAGCACACCACGCCTGTTCGCGGATCGACGCTGCTCGTCGAGCAAACGGTCGGACCATTGTCGACGAGGCGGCGCGATGACTACTGGAACATCGCGAGGGTCAGCTTGCCGTAGCCCTTGAGGTCGGGGTTGTCGGTCGCGCGATGCATCACCGCGACCTTGCCGCTCACGTTGCCCTCGATGCTCCAGACCGTGCCGATCGTGCCGGCGCCGTTCGAGGTGCCGTCGCCGTCGGGATCGAAGGCGAGGAAGATGCCAGCGTGGTTGGCGATCGCAGTGTAGTTGCCGAGGCCCTGGTTGCCGGGCTTCGACTTGATCGCGTCGTAATAGACGTTGCCCGGGGCGCTGGAGAAGAACTGGTTGTCATCGACGGCGTCGTCATCGGTTGCGAGCGTGACCGTGCCGGCCGCGTAGTCCTGACAGCCCTTGTCGATGACCTCGTTCGGCACGCCGTCGCCATCCGCGTCGCCGACCTCGGTGCCACAGCCGTCACCGTCCGGGTCGCGGAACGCGTTGGGCACGTTGTCGGGGTTCATCTCGTGCCAGAAGGCCGTCCCGCCATCGACGACGACGTTGGCCGCGAGGGTGCCATCGGCGCTGTCGCTCACCACCGCGCCGATGTAGTGCACGAACCAATCGCACCAGCCGGTCTCGTCGACCGGATCGTACTTCGGGTGGAGCGGCACCAGGTTCGAAGCGGTGAAGCGCTGGCCGTCCGGGGCGACCGAACCGTTGCGCCCGATCAGGCCCTCCTCCGAATCGCCGTACTGATCGAAGGCGCGCAGCGCGATGTCGACGCGCGCCCACTGCAGCGCGCTGTTGGGCGCCGTCGAGGTCCCGCCGGTGACCACGTAGAACCAGCCGGACGGCGGCCCCAGGTTCGCGCCCGTCGCCGTGTGCAGCTGGATCTGGACGCGATAGGGCGTGCGGGCGAGCAGCCCGCGCGCCGGATTGTTGGGGTTCACGGTGAGCGTGCTGGTCACCTGCCCGGTGTGGATGTTGGTCATCGTGAGCCAGTTGCTGAACTGGATCGTCATGCTGTCCTGGGGCGTGGTGATCGCCGCGCCCGAAGCGCTCGCGAGCGCCTCGAAGGTGAGGTCGTACTTCACGGTGCCACCGCCGTTCAGGTACGCGACGGTCGCGGCATCGCTGATGCGCAGCGCGAGGTCGGCGAGCTGGGGATAGGTCGCGGTCTCCGGTGGGCGGGTCACCGCGTACGCCAGCATCGGCTCGTCGACGACGCCATCGCAGTTGTCGTCGAGGCCGTTGGGCTCCTCGCGGTTGTACGGGTGGATCGCGGCGTCGAGGTCGGCGCAGTCGTCCTTCGCGCCGGTGCCGCGCGCGTAGCCATCGCCGTCGAGATCGATCGCCAGCGGCAGCGACGTGACCGGCACCGCGATCGGCGGCGCGAGCACCGCCTCGCGCGCGGCAGTGCCGTCGGGCGCATCGAGGTCGTCGGGCGAGTCGACGCACGCGCCGAGCGCGAGGCCGATCGAGAGAAGCGTGAGAGTCGTGCGTGCAGAGCGCATGGCAACGGTCCTTCGTGGGTTCGCCGGCCCGGGATCGAGCGCGGCGAGGAGCCCGATTGCAGGCGGTGTGCCGCGGCACCCGCGTGGCGACTCGCGCAGTTGGCGGATCTGCTGCGCAGGGACACCGCCGCGCTGCGCAGCTGCGCACTGCGCGATGCGCACGTGTCGAGACAGAGGCCTTACATGGCTCGCGCGCGACCGCTGCTAGCGTCCACGCATGATCACGTTCCTTCCGCGCCGCATCTCGGCGTCGATGATCGTCGCGACCGCGATCGCGACCACCGCGTGGTGGGCGCGCGCCGCGATGATGCGCGACTCGCCGGGCGCCAGCGAGGTGCACCCGACCGCGGCCGGCGTGCTGGCGAACCCGCCCGACGAGGAGCCCGCGGGCCCATGCCTCGTGCCGCGCCCGCCGAGCGGCATCTACGTGCTCGCCGACGACGACCCGATCGAGGTCGCGGTGGTCGACGGCTGCGTCGCCGCAGCGTGGCCGCGGGTCAGCGCCCGGGACGACCTCGCGCCGCAATGGGGCGCGGTGGTGGCGCCGCAGCTCCCGGGCGTGACGGCGACCGACGACCAGCGCGAGGTCGTCTTGCGTCCAGACCTCTCCCACATCGCGCGCGCGGGCGATGGCCTCGTGCTCGCGGTCGCGGACGACGGCGCGCTCACGGTCTTCACGCGCGGGTCGCAGATGGTGCGCTGGGTGTCACCGGGCCGCGCGCTCCACCGGATCGCGGTCCTCGAAGATCGCCGCGGCGCGCGCGACCGGCTGCTCGCGCACTCCGATCCGACCGTGGCCGCCGCCGCGCTGACCCGCGCGATGCAGTCCCCCGACGCCGACGACTGCCGCGCGATCAGCGCCTGGCTCGATCGCTCGCGCGACGCGCACCACCGCGACCTGATCACCTCCGCGCTCGACGCCGCGAACGCGCCGTGCCTGGTGCCGGCGATCCGGCGCGCGCTCGACGAACCCGCGCTGATCGGGGTGGCGAGCCGGTCCCTCGCGCGCCTGGCCTCGCCCGACGAGAAGGCGGAGG
>JAIOQA010000316.1 GCA_021413675.1 Deltaproteobacteria bacterium
GACCCATGTGTAGCCGGTCTGGCGGCTCACCCCGAACAGTCGGCAGAGCTGCGCCATGTTCACGGCGCCACCCTCGGCCTCATGCCAGCGCCGCTCCCACTCGAGCACGAGCTTCGTCCGTTCCTTCATCGGGTCGGTCGCATTCCAGGTCATGCGCCACGGTCGCGAGCCCGCTGACGAGAGTGTCAAGGGTGTCCGTGGGCAACGGGGCCGATGTGTCACGGATGTCCCGAGGCTGACCTGTCAAGGATGTATCAGGGCTGTACCGCGGACGCGGGCGCGCCGATTCCACTGGCGCTCACGCGGGCAGTATTGATATATGCCTTAAATCAAATGGCGGGGACGGGGAAGGTCAGATCGCGCCGCGGCGCCACGCCCCGCGCGACCGCGACCGCGACGGCGCAGCTCGCGCTCGATCTCGCGCGTCGCCCCACCGGCCACGGTGGCTGGCGTCCGGGCGCCGGCCGGCCGCGGGGCCGCACCAGGGTCCCGCATCTCACGCGTCCACCATGCGCGGCGCGCCATCCGCAGCACGTGACGCTACGCCTCGTCGCTGGCCTGCCGTCGCTGCGCCGCCACCACCTCGTCGCGCGCATCCGCGCCTCGATCGCGGCCGCGCATCGCGACGACTTCCGCGTCGTCCACTTCGCGGTGCTCGCCAATCACGTGCACCTCGTGACCGAGGCCAGCGGCGCGGCGTCGCTCGCGCGGGGCATGCAGGGCCTGGCGATCCGCATCGCGCGCACGGTCAATCGCGGGCTCGCGCGCCGCGGCCGGCTGTTCGCCGAGCGCTATCACGCGCGCGCGCTGCGCACGCCGCGCGAGGTCCGCAACGCGCTGGCCTACGTGCTGCACAACGCGCGGGGTCACGCGGCGGCGCGCAGCCAGCGGCTGGCCGCGACGTGGATCGATCCGTGCTCGAGCGGCCCGTGGTTCGAGGACTGGCGCCGCGCACCCGCGCCGCCGCCGTGGCTCCGCGACCTGCGTCGCCGGCCCTGCCCCACCGCGCCGGCGCGCACCTGGCTGCTCACCACCGGCTGGCGGCGGCACGGCGCGATCGCGCTCGACGAGCGCGGGCCGCCCGGGACCTGATCCGGCGCGCTATCGTCGGCGCATGGCCGACTCGGCGGACGACGTCGCGACCGTGACCGCCGCGGTCGAGGCGGCGATCGCCGCCGTCGAGCGCGCGCTGGCCGGCGCGTCCCCTGCGCCGAGCGACACGCCATGGCTCAGCTGGCTGGTGGTGTGCCTCGGGCGCCAGCGGCACCGGCAGCGCTGGCACCTCGAGGTCCAGCGGACCCATCTCGGTGGCGCGCGGCGCGGACGAGGCGAGGTGCCGGGCCTGCCCGGCTGGAGGTACCGCTACCACGGCATCGGGCTGTGCCTCGAGGGCCCCGACGGCGAAGTGCTCGACGTCGACTTCCACGACCCCGAGGGCGACACGCTCGAGACCTGGTTCTTCGGACGGCGCATCGAATCACTCGGGCCGCGCTTCGCACCCGAGGCCCGGCTCCGCACCTGGTTGCCAACCAACGCGCTACTCACCGCTGCGATCGACAACCTCCGCACCGCCGGCGTCATCAGCCACCCGCGCTCCCGCAACGTCTTCCTGCTCGGCCCGCGGCTGGCCGCGATCGCCGAGGCCATCGGCGCCCTCGACCTCGATGGCGAGGTGCTGGCGCGCACCTGGGACGCGCATCTCGGCGCGGCGCCCGCGAGCGCTGCGTTCGAGCGCTGGATCGTCGGCGTGCTGACCTCGCGCGCGCGCGCGACCAGCGTCCTCGAGGCGCTCGTCGGCCTGCTGCCGCGCGACCGCGCGATCGCGCTGATCACGCCGTTCGTCGACGGCCCGATCGACCTGGCCACCGCTGCCGCGGTCCGCGCCCTCGACACCCTCGACGCCAGCGCCGCCGAGATCGACGCCGTGCTGCCGCGGCTCGATCCCGAGACCGATCACACCGGCGCTGGTGTCGCCGTCGCGTCGTACCTGTTGCGCCGCGATCCAGCGCATCGCGGCGCGCGCGATGCGGTGATCGCCTTCGGCACGCTCGACGCCGCGCCGGGCCGCACGGGCAATCCGTACGTCGAGGACTTCGCCATGCTCGCGCTGGAGTTCGTTCCCGACCGCGCGCTCGCGCTGGTGCGCCGCACGCTGCGCGAGCAGTTCGGTGGCCACGAGGTCGCCGCGCTGCTCGCGATCCTCGACGAGCCGTGGGCCGAGCACGAGCTGCGCGCGGCCATCGCCGACGCTCCGGCGAAGGCGGATCTCGCCGCCGCGCTCGCGCGCCGCGGTACCGATCTCGCCCTGCACCGGGCCGCCACCAGCGCCACCCCCACCGACGACGACGACGACGACGACGCCTGGTTCGCATGCGCCGCCGCGCGGCTCGCGCCGCTGGCCGCCCGGCTGCGCGGCGTGCGCGTCTGCTAGCGCACGCCGCTCACGTTCTCAGCGCAGGATCTTGCCGTCGGCGTCGATGACCTTGACGTCACCGAGCTTGAGCGCGCGGATGCCGGGCTCGATCTTCGACAGATCACCGACGATGACCCACGTCAGCGACGCCGGCTTGATCGTCGCCGCGGCGGCCGCGATGTCAGTCGACTTGATCGCGGTCTCGCGCGCCGCGCGCACCGCCGGGTAGTCGTCGGGTCGCTGGTAGAGCACGATGCCGCTGATCGTGCCCATCACCGCGGCGGCGGTCTCGTACGCGCCGGGCAGCTCGCGGACGTCACCGGACTGCACGCGGGTGATCTCGGCGGGCTTGGCCGGCGCGGCGCCGGTCGCGAAGGTACGGATCTCGCGCTCGAGCTCCTTCACGGAGTCGACGGTCTTGTCGATCTGCACCGCCGCGCCCGCGCCCCACCGCCGCTGGCCGAGCGCGCTGCCGACGCGCGAGTACGCGCCGTAGGCCCAGTGCTTGTCCTCGCGCAGGTTCATGTTGATGCGCGCGCTGAAGTCACCACCGACGATGTCGTTGGCGAACTCGAGATCGATCGCGCCGGCGTCGGTCGACGGCGGCACCAGCTGCGCGACCGTGATGTTGGCCTGGATCGCGCCGGGCTGATCGATCAGGAACACGCGCGCCTTGGCCGGCAGCTTGACGGTCGGCAGCGCGAGCGGCGCGGCCGGCGTGGCCGGCGCCTTCCAGCTCGCGAACGCGGCCTCGAGCTTGGGCTGGAGCGCCGCCAGCGTGGTGTCACCGACGACGATCAGGGTCGCGCGATCCGGGCGCAGGTGCGCCCCGACCCACGCGCGCAGCTCGTCGCGCGTCAGCGCGGCGATGCTCGCCTCGGTGCCGCTGCCGCTCGCCGGGGTCGCGTAGGGGTGGCCCGCGCCGTAGAGCAGCGCGGGCAGCACGCGGCCAGCGACCGCACCCGGCTGCGCCTTCTCCTGCTTGATGCCGGCGAGCCAGCTCGCGCGCACGCGCTCGAGCTCGGTGGCGTCGAAGGTCGGGCGCATCAGCACGTCGGCGAACACCGCCAGCGACGGCTCGAGGTTGGTGGTGAGCGACGACAGGTAGAGGCTCGCCTGATCGAGCCCGGCGCCGGTCGCGAGCTGCGCGCCGAGCGCGTCGAGCCGGTCACCGAGCGCGAGCGAGTCGTAGTTGCCGGCGCCCTCGTCGAGCATGCCCATCGCGAAGCTGGCCTCACCGGCCTTGCCGGCCGCGTCCGACGAGAAGCCCGCGCCCTGCACGTCGAGGCTCATCTGCACCAGCGGCAGGCCATGGCGCTCGGCCAGCACGACCTTGAGGCCGTTCGAGAGCGTCGCGCGCGACAGCGTCGGGAACACCAGCGGCGGGAACGTGTCGGTCGAGGGCACGCCCTTCGTGCGATCGACGTCGGTCTTGATCGTCTTCAGCGACTTCGCCGCTGGCGGCACCACCGTCGGCGGCAGGTTCGCGATCGCGGCCGCCTCGGGCAGCGGCGTGCGCTTGCCCGGGACGATGGTCAGCGTGTGCTCACCCTTGGTCAGCCACTTCGCGCCGACCGCCTTGAGCTGGCCCGCCGTCGCATTCGCGAAGGTCGCCAGCGAGTCCTTGAAGCAGCCCGCCTTGCCGGTGAAGACCGCGCACTCGGCGAGGACGTCGGCCTTGCCGCCGAAGCCGCCGATGCGCTCGACACCGCGCACGAACCCGGCGGCGAAGTAGGTCTTGGCCTGCGCCAGCTCGACCGCGGTCGGCCCGCTCTTCAGGAGCGCGCGCAGCTCCTCGTCGATGGCCTTCTCGACCACCGCGGGATCGCCACCGGCCTTGACGTCGGCCTGGATCGTGAACTGCCCACCGATCTCGGAGGCGTCGATCGAGGCGCTGATGTGGTCGACGGTCTTGTCGCCGTGGGTCAGCCGGCGATCGAGGCGCGACGAGCGCGCGCCGCCCAGGACGTACGCGAGCAGCCGCAGCCGATCGGCGTCGGCCGTGGCCTCGGCCGGCACGTTCCAGACCCGGTAGATGCGGGTCTGCGGCACGGCATCCGCGATCTGCTCGCGGGTCGAGGTCGTGCGCGCCGCGATCTGCGCCTTCATCTTCTTGACCGTCGCGGTCGGCGCGATGTCGCCGAAGTAGCGCGCGACCTTGGCCTTCGCGGTCGCGAGGTCGATGTCGCCCGCGAGCACGAGCACCGCGTTGTTCGGGCCGTACCACGACCGGAACCAGCCCTTGACGTCGTCGAGGGTGGCGGCGTTGAGATCGGCCATCGAGCCGATCACCGTGTGGTGGTACGGGTGGCCGTCGGGGTAGGTCGCCTTGTAGAGCAGCTCCTCGGCCTGACCGTACGGCCGGTTCTCGCCCAGCCGCTTCTCGTTCTGGACCACGCCGCGCTGCTCGTCGAGCTGCGCCTGATCGATCGCGCCGACCAGGTGGCCCATGCGATCCGATTCCATCCACAGCGCCATGTCGAGCGCGGGCGTCGGCACGTTCTCGAAGTAGTTGGTGCGGTCCTGGTTGGTCGTGCCGTTCTGCCCGGTCGTGCCGACCAGCACGAACGGATCGAAGAACTCGCCCTTGTGGTTCTCCGAGCCCTGGAACATCAGGTGCTCGAACAGGTGGGCGAAGCCGCTGCGGCCGAGCGGCTCGTTCTTCGAGCCCACGTGGTACCAGACGTTGACCGCGACGATCGGCGCCTTGCGGTCGGTGTGGACGATCACGCGCAGGCCGTTGGGCAGCGTGAACTCGTCGAACTTGATGTCGACCTTGGGCAGCGCGGGCTTCGCGGGCGCGGCCAGGGCGGCAGGCCCCGTGGTGATCAGCATGCTGAGCGCGACCGCGCCCAAGACTCGAGTGGACATCGACACGACCTCGGAAAGGAGAGGACTACGCAGAACGCCCTGGAAGGTACCAGCGCGCTCGCGCGGGTCGAGGACGCGTTGCTCACCGATCACGACATCGCGCCCGATCGCGCGCGCGTGATCGCGTCGCAGGGTGCCGCAGGTGTCGCAGCGAGCGGGGGACTACGACTTCTTCCTGAGGACCAGCGACAGCGGGCCGAGGCCCTGGGTCGCCGAGAGCAGCCACACCACGCTGCCGAGCGCTGCGGTCGCGACGATCGGCAGCCGCCACGCCGGCGTGAGCCCGTCCATGAGCACGGCGATCGTCGCGCCGACGGCGACGCCGACCGCGCCGCAGGCGAGGATGCCGAGGTGCCGGCCGACGTAGTCGCGCGTGCGCCGCCCGAGCTGCGTGAGCGTCATCGAGGCGTGGAGCGCGATCACCAGCGGGTATCCGACGATGCGCCCGACCGCGACCGCGACGAAGCCGAGGCTGGGGCCGAGCGCGAGCGAGAACACGACGTCGCAGGCGGTCAGCACCAGCGCCGCGACCAGCGCGACGATCGTGTTGCGCCCGGCCACGCCCACGCCGTCGAGCAGCGGCAGGTACAGGCAGTCGACCGCGCGCAGCATCCCGACCAGGCACAGGATGCGGGCCGGGGTAGCGGCGCCGGTGACGCGCGAGAACGCGAGGGCGAGGATGTCCGGCGCGCTGACCGCGATCACGACGAGGATCGGCAGGACCATCGCCAGGTTCTGGCGCGAGAACGCGAAGAACTGCGCGGCCAGCTCGTCGCGGTTGTGGCGCAGGCGCGCGAACGCGGGGAACGCGACCTGCGTGATGATGTTCGAGACGAAGTTGACCGGGTACAGCACCAGCTCGTACGCGACGCGGTACGCGCCGAGCGCCTGGTCGCCGAAGAACCCGCCGACGATCTGGTAGCCGATGTTGTTGTAGAGGTGCTGGAGCGCCTGCGACGACGCGGTCTTGCCGGCGAACACCAGCCACTCGCGCGCGTGGGTCAGGTGCAGCACGAACCGCGGACGCCACGGCCGCACGATCTGCAGCCCGATGCCGGTGATCGCGATCCGGACCAGCGGCCCGGCCACGAAGCACCACACCGGCTCGCCCGCGGCCGCGAACCCGATCCGCCCGGCGACATCACCGAAGTTGGCGACGGTGCGGACCATCGACAGCTCCTTGAAGCGCAGCTCCTTGCGCAGGAGCGCCGCGGGCACGAAGTACACGTTCTGGTAGAGCAGCTTGGTCGCGTAGACGATCAGCATCAGCCCGACCACCGGCGAACCCTGGATCCACCCGATCAGCGGCCCGATGCCGAGCATCGCGAGGAACAGCCCGCCCGAGATCATGACGTTCAACCAGAACACGCTCGACAGCGCGTCCTCGTCGAGCTCGAGCTTCTGGATGATCACCGAGCCGAGCCCGGCCTCGGTCGCGAGATCGAGGAAGTAGAACAGCGTGACCGCCAGCGTCGTGACGCCGACGTCGGCCTGGGTCACCCAGAACGCGAGCAGGAGCGCGAGCGTGATCGCGTCGATGACCGCGACCGCCGCCGAGGCCGCGCCGACCCACGCGACCGCGCGGCTGACCTTCTTCGACAGATCCTCGGGCGCGCCGCTGGTGCTGCTCATGCCAGGCCGCCCGCCTCGATCACGCCGTCACGCGCGCGAGCACGTCGAGGTACTGCGGCACCACCGCGGTCACGCTGTAGCCGTCGACGACCCGCTGGCGCGCCGAGGCGCCCATCCGCCGGCGCAAGTCGGCGTCGCGCGCGAGCGTGAGCAGCGCGTCGGCCCACGCATCCACCGTCGCGGCGTGGAAGCCATCGACGCCGTCGCGCACGATGTCGCGGTTGGCGCCGACCGGCGACGCGACCACCGGGATCGCGCGGGCCATGTACTGGATCAGCTTGAAGCCGCACTTGCCGCGGTTGTACTTGCTGTCGGCGATCGGCATGACGCCGACGTGGCCCGCGGCCAGCGCCGAGACCTCGACCTCGGGGCTCCACGTCACGAACTCGACCGCCATGCCGTCGAGGAACGGCGCGTCGAGCCGATCGGCGATGATCACGAGCCGGCCGCCGGTCTCGGCCAGCACCCGCCGGAACGCCGCCGCGTAGGGCGCGAGCTCCTTGAGGTTCGAGGACAGCCCGGTCCACACGATCGTGAACGGCCCGTCGCCGGGATCCGGCCGCACCGCGTAGCGATCGGCGTCGACCACGGTCGGGATGATCGTGGTCTTCCCGGGCGCGTCGACGAAGTCGGCGAGGTAGCGGTTGCCGACGACGACGTGGTGCGCGGCGTCGATGATGCGGCGGACCTTGAAGCGCGCGAGGCCCCAGCTGTTGTGGAAGATCGCGTCGTCGAAGTCGAAGACCGTCGGCACGCGCGCCGCGACGTGGCGCTCGAGCGCGGTGAAGCCGTACTGCACCATCGGCCGCTGCAGCCAGGCGACGTCGTGGCGCTCGATCGCGCCGAGCTGGCGCAGCCGACTGACCACGCTGAGCGGCTGCGCGAGCGTGCGCCAGTTGCCGTGCAGCTTGCCCGAGACCAGATCGCCGTAGACGCTGGGCGACGCCGGCAGCACCGTGCACGCGACGTGCGCCGACAGCGCCGGCACGATCTGATCGACGCGGAACCGGCTCGCAGGCACGCGCGCGCCCTGGGTGACGAACGCGACCCGCATCACGCCGATCGGCCGGCGTAGTTGGTGTCGATCCACTGGCGGTACGCGCCGGTCTTGACCCGCGCGATCCACTCCGGGTGATCGACGTACCAGCGGATCGTGGCGCGCAGCCCGGTGACGAAGTCGTAGCTCGGGCGCCAGCCGAGCTCGCGGGCGATCTTGTCGCCGGCGATCGCGTAGCGCAGGTCGTGGCCCGGGCGATCGGCGACGAACGTGATCAGCGCGCGGTACTTCTCGCTCGGCTCGCCGCGCAGCTCGGCGACCGCGTCGCACAGGCAGTGGACCAGCGCGAGGTTCTTCCACTCGTTGCCGCCGCCGATGTCGTAGACCTCGTGGGGCGCGCCATCCTCGAGGACCCGCCAGATCGCCGCGGCGTGATCGTCGACGTGCAGCCAGTCGCGGATGTTGCCGCCATCGCCGTAGACCGGCAGCGGCTTGCCGTCGAGGCAGTTGGCGATCATCAGCGGGATGAGCTTCTCCGGGAACTGGTAGGGCCCGTAGTTGTTGCTGGCGTGCGAGGTGGTCGCGCTGAGCTTGTACGTCCGCGCCCACGACCGCACCAGGTGATCCGAGGCCGCCTTCGACGCCGCGTACGGCGAGTTGGGCTTGTAGGGATGCTCCTCGGTGAACATCGGATCCTCGAACCCGAGCGAGCCATAGACCTCGTCGGTCGAGACGTGGTGGAAGTGGACGTGCGGGCGCGCGCGCACCACATCGAGCAGGCGCATCGTGCCGACCACGTTGGTCTGGATGAACTCGGCGGGCCCGTGGATGCTGCGATCGACGTGGCTCTCGGCGGCGAAGTGGACGATCGTGTCGATCGCGTGGGTGTCGACCAGGCGCTCGACCAGCGCGCCGTCGAGGATGTCGCCGTGCACGAACACGTGGCGCGCCGGATCGAGGCCGACCAGGTTGTCGAGGTTGCCGGCGTAGGTCATCGCGTCGAGGTTCACGATCGTCCCGGTGAAGCCGGGGCGCGTGAACGCGGAGCGGATGAAGGCCGAGCCGATGAAGCCGGCGCCGCCGGTGACGAGCAGGTTCTGGAACTTCCGCATACGCCTCAATCTCGGGGTGCCTGGGTCGTCGCGAGCGCGTCGAGGTAGGCCGCGAGGCCGTCCGCCCACGGCCGCGGCGCGCGGCCGAGCGCCGCGGTGATCTTGTCGGTCGCGAGCACCGACCAGCGCGGGCGCCGCGCCGGAGTCGGGTACTCGGCCGTGGTGATCGGCGTGAGCGCGCCGACGATCGGCAGGCCGCGCGCGATCGCGAGCTCCCGGGCCGCGCTGGCCAGCTCGAACCAGGTGACCGCGCCGGCGTTCGCGAAGTGATAGACGCCCGACGCGACCGCCGGTGCTGCGAGCGCCAGATCGACGAGCGCGAGCGCGAGGTCCGGCGCGTAGGTCGGCCGCCCGGTCTGATCGTGGACGACGCGGACCTCGGGGTTCGCGCGCAGGAGCCGCAGCATCGTCGCGACGAAGTTCGGGCCGCCGGGGCCGAACAGCCACGAGGTGCGGACGACGTAGCCGCGCTCGCCGGCGGCGGCGAGGAAGCGCTCCTCGCCGGCCAGCTTGGTGCGGCCGTAGGCGTTCTCGGGGCCGGTCGGGTCGTCCTCGCGGTACGGCGCGGCGCCCTGGCCGTCGAAGACGTAGTCGGTCGAGACGTGGACCGCGATCGCGCCGCGCTCGCGCGCGACCCGCGCGAGGTTGGCCGGGCCCAGCGCGTTGATGTGCGCCGCGAGCGGCTCGTGGGTCTCGCACGCGTCGACCGCGGTGTAGGCCGCGCAGTTGATCACGTGGGTGAACAGGTGGTCGGCGGCGAACGCGTCGACCGCGGCGGCGTCGCCGATGTCGAGCTCGCGATCGGTCGCCACGTGCGCGACGCCGCGCTCGCGCAGGATCGCGACGACCTCCTGGCCGAGCATGCCGCGCGCGCCGGGGACCCAGGCCGTTGGAGCCGTGGCCGTCGCGGTCATCGGATCACCTCGCGCAGCGGCCGCGCGTCCTGATCGCGCTGCGAGATGATCGGCGCCTCCACCGGCCAGGCGATGCCGACCTCGGGGTCGTTCCACGCGAACCCGCTCTCGGTCGCGCCGACGTACGGCGACGACACCTTGTAGGCGACGTCGGCGTGATCCGACAGCACGCAGAACCCGTGGGCGAAGCCGATCGGCACGAACAGCTGGTGGTGGCTCTCGGCGTCGAGGATCTCGCCGTGCCAGCGACCGAAGGTCGGCGAGCCCGGGCGGATGTCGACGGCGACATCGAAGATCCGGCCGGTCGCGGCGCGCACCAGCTTGGCCTGGCCAGGCGTGGTCTGGAAGTGCATGCCGCGCACGGTGCCGTGGGTCGAGCGCGAGTGGTTGTCCTGCACGAACGTCACGTCGATCCCGGCCTGGCGATACGGCTCGGCCGAGAACGTCTCGACGAAGAACCCGCGCGCGTCGCGGAAGACCCGCGGCTTGACGAGGAGCAGACCGGCGAGCGGCAGCGCGACGACGTCCATCGATCAGGCCTCGCCGCGCGCGACCGCGAGCAGGTAGCGGCCGTAGTCGGTCTGCTTCATCGCGTCGCCGAGCATCGCCAGCTGCGCGGCATTGATGAAGCCCATGCGGAACGCGATCTCCTCGAGCGCGGCCAGGTACACGCCCTGGCGCCGCTCGAGCACCTGCACGAAGTTGGCGGCGTCGAGGAAGCTGTCGTGGGTGCCGGTGTCGAGCCAGGCGTAGCCGCGGCCCAGCACCGCGAGCCGCGCGCTGCCGTCCTTCACGTACAGGTTGTTGATGTCGGTGATCTCGAGCTCGCCGCGCGGCGACGGCGCGAGCGTGCGCGCCATCTCGACCACGCGGTTGTCGTAGAAGTAGAGGCCGGTCACCGCGATGTTCGACTTCGGGTGCGCGGGCTTCTCCTCGATCGACAGCACCTTGTTGTGCGCGTCGAGCTCGGCCACGCCGTAGCGCTCGGGCGTGGTCACGCGGTAGCCGAAGAGCGTGCAGCCCGACGGCTCGGCCGCCGCCTGCTGCAAGAGCTCGGCGAGGCCGGCGCCGTGCAGGATGTTGTCGCCGAGCACCAGGCACACCGGCGCGTCGCCGATGAAGTCCCGGCCGACGATGAACGCCTCGGCGAGGCCGCCGGGCCGGGGCTGCTCGGCGTACTGGAAGCGCACGCCCATCGCCGAGCCGTCGCCGAGCAGCCGGCGAAAGCCGGGCAGATCGTGCGGCGTCGAGATGATCAGGATGTCCCGGATCCCCGCCAGCATCAGCAGCGAGATCGGGTAGTAGACCATCGGCTTGTTGTAGATCGGCAGCAGCTGCTTCGAGATGCCGAGGGTCGCCGGGTACAGGCGAGTCGCCGTGCCACCAGCCAGGACGATTCCGCGCATGGACGTCATGAGGGCTCCATCAGTCACGCCGAGGCGCGCAGCGCGGCGCCGGGTTGGTCGAGCACCTCGAGGTGCCAGAGCTCGAGGACCAGCAGGTTCCAGATCCGATCGCCGTGATCCTCGCCGCGGGTGTGGCGATCGATCAGGCCGGCGACCTTGGCGCTGTCGAACAGGCCGCGCTCGCGCGCGCGCTTCGACAGGAGCGTCTCGCGGGCGAACCCGAGCAGGTCGTCGGCGAACCAGCGGCGCAGCGGCAGCGAGAAGCCGCGCTTGGAGCGCTTCACGATCGCCTCGGGGATGAGATCGGCGAACGCGGCCTTGAGCAGCGTCTTGCCGGTGAGGCCGCGGACCTTGCGCGATGCGGGCAGGCCGGCGGCCAGCTCCATCACGTGGTGATCGACGAACGGCGCGCGGACCTCGAGGGCGTGGGCCATGCTCGCGATGTCGACCTTCACGAGGATGTCGTCGGGCAGGTACGTCCGGACATCCAGCTCCATGAGCTTGCTGAGCGGATCGCCGCCGCGCGACGCGGCGAGGATCTGCGCGAACCGCTCGGCGGTCGCGTCGCCGGTGAAGCGCGCGCGCAGGTCGGCGCTGTAGATGTCGTGCTTCTCGGCGGCGGAGAAGTGGCTGATGAACCGCAGGTAGCGGCTGGCCTCGTCCTTCTCGAGCGCCTTGCCGTACTCGCGGACCCAGCGGCCCGGGCCGGTCGGCGTGACGCCGAGCAGCCGCGCGACGCCGCGGCGCGCGGGCGCCGGCAGGCGGCCGATCAGGTGCGCGACGTGCGACCAGACGTAGCGCTTGTAGCCGCCGAAGGCCTCGTCGCCGGCGTCGCCCGAGAGCGCGACGGTGACGTGGCGCTTGGTCATCTCGGACAGCACCCAGGTGGGGAGCGCCGACGGATCGGCGAACGGCTCGCCGTACTGCCGCACGATCGTCGGCAGCAGGCTGACGGTGTCGGGCGAGACGATCTCCTCGTGGTGATCGGTGCCGTAGCGCTGCGCGATCATCCGCGCGTACGGCAGCTCGGAGTGATCGCGCGCGCCGAAGCCGATCGAGAAGGTCTTGACCGGCCGCGAGGTCGCGCGCGCCATGCACGCGACGACGATCGACGAGTCGATGCCGCCCGACAGGAACGCGCCCAGCGGCACGTCGGACATCAGCCGGACCTTGACCGCATCCTCGACGGTCTCGCGCACGAGCTTGAGCGCGCTGGCCTCGTCGAGGCCGGCGTACTTGGGCGTGTGATCGATCGTGTGGTACGGGCGCGGCTTCGGGGTCTCGCCCGGCCGCACGTGGATGAGGTGGCCGGGCGGCAGCTTCCACACGCCGGCGAAGATCGTCGACGGGTTGGGCACGTACTGCAGCGCGAGGTAGGCGTCGAGCGCGGCGGGATCGAGCGCGGTGTCGACGTGGCCCGACGCGATCAGCGCGCGCAGCTCGGATGCGAACACGAGGCCGCGCCGGCCCATCGTCCAGCACAGCGGCTTCTCGCCGTAGCGATCGCGGGCCAGCAGGAGCTCGCGCGTGCGCTTGTCCCAGATCGCGAGCGCGAACATGCCGCGCAGGAACTCCGGCGTCTTCGCGCCGTGCTCCTCCCAGAGGTGGGCCACGACCTCGCTGTCGCTGCGGCTGCGGAAGACGTGGCCGCGCGCCTCGAGGTCGGCGCGCAGCGCGACGTGGTTGTAGATCTCGCCGTTGACGACGATGACGACATCGTCGGTCTCGTTGGTCATCGGCTGCCGCGCGACCTCGCGCAGGTCGATGATCGCGAGCCGGCCGTGGCCGAGGGCGACCGGGCCGTCGTGCCACGTGCCGATCGCGTCGGGGCTGCGGTGGCGCTGCGCCTCGTTCATGCGGCGCACCGCCGCGAGGTCACTCGGCTCGCCGTCAGCGGCGAGGTGGCCGGCGATGCCGCACACTACGCGAGGCCCTTCTCGGCGATGAGCTCGTCGTAGAGCGCGGTGGTCTCCTCGCTGATGCGATCGGGGTGAAAGCGCGCGGCGACGTGGGTGCGGCCGCGCGCGCCCATCGCCCGGCGCTCGGCGTCGGTGTGCTCGATCATCCGGCCGATCGCCTCGGCGAGGCCGCGGTGATCGAGGGTCGCGACCTCGTAGCCGGTCGAGCCATCGACGACGATCGTGTCGCGGTTGGCGGCATGCGAGACCACGCACGGCAAGGCGCACGCGTGGGCCTCGAGCACCGCGTTGGGCAGGCCCTCGTAGAGCGACGGCATCACCAGCGCGTCGGCCGCGTGATAGAGCGGCGCCATGTCGGCGATCGGGTCGAGGTACGTCACGTGCGAGGCGATGCCGATCGCCTGGTACCAGGTCGGGACCAGGCGGCTGTAGGTCTTGTCGCGCTTGCGGCCGGCGAGCAGGAGCCGGACGTTCGCGGGCAGGCGGCCGGCGCGCTTCAGGTACGCCAGCGCCAGGCCGAGGCCGAGCTGGTGCTTCTGGACCGCGAGCCGCCCGGGCAGGATGAGCGCGACCTCGTGGTCGGCGATCCCGAAGTGCTGGCGCGCGGCGCGGCGCGCCGCGTCGGTCGGCGGCTGGAACTTGTCGAGGTCGATGAAGTTGTTGATGACCTGGATCTTGTCGGGATCGACCCGCGACCAGTTCACCAGCTCTTCCTGGATGCCGACCGAGTTGACCAGCACCCGGTCGCTCTTGCGCTGCAGCACGAACTCCGCCGGGCCGTAGAACGGCCCCTGGTAGCGGTTGCGCACGCTGGTCAGCACGATCGGCACCGGGACGGCCAGCGCCGCGAGCCGGGCCCAGAAGTTGGCCTTGTCGCGGTAGCTGTGGAGGATCGTTGGCCGCTCGGCCTTGAGCAGGTCGACCAGCCGCTTCAGCCCGACCGGCCCCATCTCGTCGACGCCGAGCACGTGCCGCGGCTCGCCCGGCTGCAGGTAGTCCTTGTAGTGGATCCGATCCTTCTCGTCGGCGCCGTACAGGCACAGCGTGGGGGCGTACCGCGCCGGCAGACGCGTCATGAGCTCGAGGATCTGGCGCTCGGCCCCACCCTGCTGGAGGTGGGGGATGAAGAGCAGGACCTTGTGAGGGGGCACCGCCCCGGCACCCTATCAGGAAGGGGCCGGACCGCAGCACCTCCCCGCCGTTTTCCGCCGTCCCGTGCCTCCCATCACGTCCCCAGCCCCCACCACGTCGTCGTAGACGTGGTCGTGGTCGTTGACCCCATCGTGATCATGGACGGCGACGTGGTCGTTGACCCCATCGTGATCGGTTGACGGCGACGGCGACGGCGACGTCAGGCCTTGACCTTGTCGTCGGCCTCCCGCGTCGACACGTCGACGCGGCTCGCGCTCGCGTGGCCGGACCATCTCACCGCGTGCCACCACGCGTGCGAACCATTCCGACGAAGATCGAGCGCCACGCGATGAACCTCGCGCATCCCTCCGGCGAGTTCCGGACACGCGATCGCGCCCGCGATCGCGCCCGCGCGCCT
>JAIOQA010000078.1 GCA_021413675.1 Deltaproteobacteria bacterium
TCGGCGATGTCGGCGTGGATCGCGTCGCGGCCGGTGATCACGCGGCCGCCGCCCCAGTTCACGCCGTCGGGCGCGAACCAGTCGGTCCAGCCATCGGCGCCGCGCTTCGCGGTGTCGGCCTCGAACGCGCGATCGGCGGCCTCGAGCTCGGGCGCCGAGGCCGCCGCGGGGCCGCGGGTCCACGCGCGCGTGTCGAGCTGCTGGCCCATCGCCCAGGTGCCGCCGCTGATCATCGCGGTGTCGCTGGTCTGCGTGAACGTGCGCGCGATCGGCGCGGGCGCGTCGTTGGCCTGGGTGAAGCGCAGCCCCTTCGGATCGGAGTCGCCGATCGTCGTCGGGCCGCCCGCGCCGTGCGCGTCGTAGCTCCACAGCGTGAGCACGTGCTCGGCGCCCGCGTCGTCGATGATCGTGACCTCGGACGCGTTGCCATCGAGCTGCACGCCATAGAGCGCGCCGGCGGCGGCGACCCAGTGCAGCGACGCCGCGCCCTCTACGGCCTTCCAGTCGCCGACCAGCCACGCGGCGGGCTGCAAGCCCGGCGTGATCCCGGGCATCGCCGGCTCGGGCGTCTCGGTGGTCGCGGAGCCGCTGCCCGATCCGGGGCCGGCGGCGTGCTGCGTGCCGCCACAGGCGGCGAGGGTGATCGCGAGGAGCGCGCGCTTCATGCGCGCATCATGCACGGAACGCGGGCATCGATCACGGTCGCGGCAGCTTGCACGCGTGGCCCATCACCACCGGGCCGTCGCGCGTGTCGGTCGGCACCGGTGTCCAGCCCGCCGCGACGCGCGCGTCGAGCAGCTGATCCGCAGTCGGTCGCGAGCCCCACACGGAGGCTCCATCGATGCGACCCAGTCACGTGCAGTCGAGGACGATCGCCGGCCCGTCGGGCGAGGCCTGCATGATCACGTCGTGGGTGTACTCGTCCTGCACGACGACGTCGACGACCATCCACGCGGGCGCAGCCGCGATCCCGACGCGGATCGCGGTCGCGAGCGAGCCCGCGGCGGCGAGCTGGGTGCGGAGATCGTCGATCGACATGCGATCAGTATGATGCAGCACGCGCCGATCGTGACCGCGGATCGGGCGCGCTACCCGCCGCCGAACCCGCCGCACGAGCCGGTGTTGTCCATCGCGCACTCGCACTGGCACTGCGTCGGATCGACGACATCGGCGCAGCTCGGCGTGATCGTGAGCAGCTGCTCGGCCGTGATCAGGTTGCCGTTGTAGAACTGCGCCTCGAGCTGCCAGGGATTGCCGTCGATGTCCTGGGCGATGTTGCCGTTGGGGCAGAGCGGCACGTTGGCGTAGTCGTAGAACGTCACCGGATCGGCGGGCTCGGCGAAGCCATCGGGCGCGAGGCCCCAGGTCACCGAGCGCCGCTCGACGCCGGCGACGCGACCGTTGACGAGATCCTTGATCGCGATCTGGATCGAGGACTCGCACAGATCGACGTTCTTCACCCGCAGCCCGATCAGCAGCACCTTGCCGCCCTGGATCGGATCGACCAGCGGCAACGTGGCGCCATCGACGACCAGCGACGCGCCCTGCTCGGTGCGGTAGACGACCTGCATCTCGGGCGGCAGCGTCAGATCGCCAACGACGCCGCACGGCCATGCGTCGACCGGGGCGTCGGTCGGGTCGGCATCGGGGCCGGCGTCGGTGAGATGCACGACGCGCGCATCGGCGGCGCCATCGCGCGTCCCGCCGCAGGCGGCGAGCAGCACGAGCGCGAAGAGGGACGCTCTGACCACGCGCCATCGTACGAGAAGACGGCGCGGCGCGGCGTGGGCGATCGCACGAAGGTCGCGCGATCGCCCGAGGAGGCTAGAAGAAGTAGTAGTGCACCCCGGCCGAGCCGGTGACGTTGCCCCCGCCAGCGGCGCCCAGCGAGAATCCATCGGCATCAGCGATCCCGACCGCGAAGCCGCCGGTGAACGACAGCGCGACGTTCGAGGCGACGAACGCGCGGATCGAGAAGCCGGGCTCGATGAAGAACAGCGTCCGGTCGTTAGCGGTGTCTCCGCCGCGCCCCGTGAAGGCAAGGCCGAGCCCGGTGCCGATGCCGAAGTCGGCCATGGCCGTCGACTTGACGTGATAGTAGAAGCTCGCTCCGAGCGCGACGTCGGTGTTGCTATCGCCAGCGGGGTCGAACACGCCGAGCATGCCGTTGACGTGGAACTGACCGCCGTCATAGCTGACTGACAGCCCGTTCAAGCCGCTCATGTGGGTCTCGGCGCCGACGCCGATGGAGCCACTGGAACCACCGGCGTGAGCAACGCCGGCCAGGCCGAGGGTCGTGATCGCGGTGACGAGAGCTAGGTGCTTGCGCATGGCGAGCAGGGTTACCGGGGTTCGCCCCAGTTTCAAGGCGTCGGGGCACCGTGAGCGCGACTACGTCACATACCGCACAGCCGCGATCGCGAGTCGCGCGCCAGTGATACGGTCGGCGCGGTGCTGTCCGCCGACCTCGCGATGCACGACCTCGACGCCCGGCACTGGCGCAACGCCTGGGATCTGATCATGCCGCCGGGCCTCGCGCAGCCGCGCTTCGCGCTCGGCTTCGTCGAGGGCACGCCGCCGCGCTGGGTCAAGCTGGTGATCGGCGGCCGCGACGCGCGCGGCGCGATCCCGTTGCCCGAGGGCGCGCCGGCGCTCGATCACCGAGGCCTCGCGGCGTTGTGCCGCACCCTCCAGGTCGACGGCGCGATCATCCTCGACACCGGCGTGGTCGCCGCGATCGCCAGCGAGATCGAGCGCCACCTCACGCTCGATCAGGACCTCGCGGCGCAGGGTCTGCTGGCGCTGCGCGCGCTCAAGCGCCACGCCAGCCGCGGCATCTGGACCGAGCCGCCGCTGCTCGACATCCTGCCGTCGCCGCCGTACGAGGCGGTGCAGCGCACCTTCGATCTGCTGGTCCCCGACGACAGCGCGCTCGTGCTCTACGTCATCGACGACGATCGCACCCGCATCCACACCTCGGTGATCGCGATCAAGCGCGGCGGCGACATCGACGAGGTCACGACCCACGCCGCGATCGCCGATCGGATCACCGAGGCCGCGGTCGCGCGCGACTGGCCGACCGCGCAGAAGCGCGTGCTCAAGGCCGTCGAGGAGCGGTTCGCGCGCCCGGCGATCGGCGTGTTCGCCGAGCGCGCCACGCTCCTGCGGGTGCTCACCGGCCCCGGCGATCAGCTCGGCCGCGAGCTCAACGCGCGCACGCTGCTCATCGATCCGGCGCCCGCGTGGCTCTACGGCCTGCTCGGTGGCGCGACCGCGATCGCGATGGCCAGCCGCGGCGCCCGCGCCCTGGCCAGCATGCTGCCCGCCGCCGCCCGCAAGGGCGCCGCGGATCTCGCCGCCCGCGCCGGCGATGCGTTCAAGAACTCCGGCGCCCACCCGTTTGCCTTGCTCGGCTTCGATCCGATCGCGCTGTGGGCCCAGGTGAAGCACTTCTATCGGCGATGAGCCGCGCGATTCCCTGAAACCGCGTCGGCGCGTACAGTCCCGCGCATGTCTGCTGCTCGCGCCCACGATCTCGTCCTGTTCGGCGCCACCGGGTACACCGGGCGCCTCGTCGCCGAGCGCCTCGCCCACGCCCCGGGCGCGCTGCGCTGGGCGCTGGCCGGCCGCGATCGCGCCAAGCTCGAGGCGATCCGCGCCGAGCTCGCGAAGGACGTGCCGGCGTGCGCGGCGCTGCCGATCCTCGTCGGCGATGCGACCAGCGCCAGCGACATGGCGGCGATCGCGGCGGCGACCAAGGTCGTGTGCACGACCGTCGGCCCGTACACCAAGTACGGCTCGGAGCTGGTCGGCGCGTGCGCGCGCGCCGGCACCGACTACTGCGACCTGACCGGCGAGACCCCGTGGATCCGCCAGATGATCGACGCGCACCACGAGACCGCGGTGAAGTCGGGCGCGCGCATCGACCACTGCTGCGGCTTCGACTCGATCCCGTCGGACCTCGGCGTGCTGCTGCTGCAGGAGGAGATGAAGCGCCGCACCGGGCACCCGGCGGCGAAGGTCACGGCGTTCTTCGGCGAGAGCCGCGGCAAGTTCAGCGGCGGCACGTTCGCCAGCATGCTCGGTATGATCGACGCCGCCGCGGTCGATCCCGAGATCCGCAAGTCGCTCGGCCGCCCCTACGCGCTCGATCCCGATCCGCGCCACCAGGGCCCCGACGGCAGCGACGCCAAGGGCGTGGGCTACGACCGCGATCTGCGCGCGTTCACCGCGCCGTTCGTGATGGCCGCGATCAACACCCGCATCGTGCGCCGCAGCCACGCGCTGGCCGGCTATCCGTGGCCCGACTTCTCGTATCGCGAGGTCATGAGCTTCCCGCGCTCGGCGCGCGGCCTGGCGATCGCCACCGGCATCACCGGCGCCCTCGCCGGCTTCCTGGTCGCGACCCGGATCCCGGCGCTGCGCGCGCAGCTCCTGAAGCGCATGCCGGCGCCCGGCGAGGGCCCGACGCCCGAGGAGCGCGCCCGCGGCTACTACGTCGTGCGCATCGTCGGCGAGCGCGACGGCGATCGGCTCGTTGTCCGGGTCTCGGACAAGGCCGATCCGGGCTACGGGTCGACCTCGAAGATGCTGTCGCAGGCGGCCCTGTGCCTCGCACAGGATCACCTCCCGACCGGCGGCGGCGTGCTGACGCCGGCGTCGGCGATGGGCTTCCGGCTGATCGAGCGGCTGCGCGCGGTCGGCCTGACGTTCGAGGTCGATCGCTGATCGCCAGGGCCTGCCCCGTGCTGCCATCGGTGCGCGCACCGGCGACGGTACAGACCGGCAGAGCACCGCGCACGTCGCGGCGAGACCCGGGCGATCGCGTAGAAGAACAGCATGCGCCGTCCCCTGCTCGCCGCGTCCCTCCTCGCCGCTGCGTGCGGCGGCAGTCCGCCGACCACGCCCGATTCGACGCCGACCGGCGCGATCACCGTCCACGCCCGCGGCGCCAAGCTGGTCGCGCTCCGCGACGGTGAAGGGCCATGGCGAGAGCTCTCGATCGGCGCCGATGGCGATGCCCACGGCGACGCCGCGGCCAGCGACTACGACATCGCCGTCGTGTGCGACGAGCCCTACTTCTTCGACGTGACGCTCGTCCGGTCGAACATGAGCGATCCGCGTGAGCACACCGCGGCATGCACGGCGGCCACGCCGAATGTGCCAGTGAGCCAGGCGCGGGGCATCGAGGTCACCGTCGGCGGGTACCGCCTCTTCGAGGACGGTGCGGTGGAGATCCCGACCGGCACCTACGACGTCGTCGCGGTCGACAAGGGCAGCACGCCGCCGCGCGCGGTGATCCAGCGCGGCGTGACGATCGGCGCCGCGACCACGCTCGGGTTCGACTTCGCCACGGGCCTCGAGCTGCGCCCGGTGACCGTCACCGTCGCGCACGGCGCGGGCGAGAACTCGAGCGTCGCGACCAGGCTCAAGACCGGCGGGGGCGCCGACGTGGTGCTCGAATCAGACACGTTCCAGGCGTGGGTGTTCCCGGCGTCCGCGCTCGCGGCCGACGATCGCCAGTACATCCGCGCGCAGGTCGCCACCACGGCTCCCGATGCCGGGCGGGGCGCGCGCCAGGCGCTGGGTGCGAGCGAGACCGCCGTGACCGTGACGATGCCACCGTCGATCCTCCGCGCGGCCGCGACCTGGAGCAACGGCCCGGTGCTGACCTGGGAGGCACCGGGGACCTGGGGCCAGGTGTTCGCGCGCGCGTCGGACCGCGACGGCTTCCGCAACTGGAACATCGTCCTCCGGCCCGGCTGGTGCGCCACGCATGGCCCGGTCAGCGCGACCTCGCTCCCCGATCTGTCGAGGCTGGCGAACTGGCAGGCGCGCTGGAACCAGCCGACCGCGGACGGGATCGAGTGGGAGGTCGACCTCATCAACGACGGGCTCGATGGCGGAGCGAGCTGGTCGTACTCGAAGGGCGCATACCCGACGACGGCGCTGGCGCCGCGCGCCGCGAATACCGGCGCGCCGCGCGCCGCGATCCGCGCGCCGCTGGATCGATAGGACGCCGCGCTACGGCTGCAGCGTGCGCTCGAGCCGCTCGGGGTGATAACCGCGCGCGGTCAGCCGCGCGACCAGCGCGTCGTAGCGCCCCGCCGACATGTGCGGCTCGCGGCTGAGGATCCAGAGCGAGGTCCGCGCCGGATTGCTGACGACCGCCCACGGATACGGCGCCGCGGGATCGGCGACGCCGAGATCGACGATCCAGTACGGCGCGCGCGCGAACCCGAAGTCGACCTCGAGGCGCGCGTTGCTCGGATCGACGACGCGGGCCGAGCCGGTGATCTCGATCGGCGCGCCGTCGAGAGCGCCGAGCGTGCAGTGGTTGTGGACGCTGACCGTGGTCGCGTCGATCGGCGCGTAGGTCGCGGTCGTGCCGGTGCACGCGCGTTCGAAGCCCGAGGCGACCCGCGCGATCTCGAACCACGTGCCGGTGTATCGGCCGACGTCGACGTTCGCGACGGTGTCGCCGGTCGGCGGCGGGCCGAGGGTCGGATCGACGGGCGCGATCGCCGCGACGGGCGATGGCGCGCGTGCCGGGCGTGGTTGGGCCGTCGGCGCGGCGGGCGAGGTAGCGCAGCCGGCAATCAGCAGCGCGGAGCAGAGATGTTTCATGGGACCTGTCGCGGTGCCGGGACCTCCTGGACGCTCGCCGCCCCGCCGAGGTTACGCGCATGGTGTATGACGATCGCGATGGACGCGCCGCGCCTGGCCGAGCTGCTCGCCGCGCTGTCGCTCGCGACCGATCTCGGCACCGGCATGCCGCTCGAGACCTCGATGCGCACCAGCGCGCTCGCGACCGCGATCGGCCGGCGGCTCGGGCTGGTCGGCGAGCCGCTCGCGGTCGTGTACTGGGCGGGCATCTTGCGCCACCTCGGCTGCACCGCGTGGGCCCACGAGGCGGCCGCGCTGGTCGGCGACGATCACGAGCTCTTGCGCGCGTTCCAGGGCGTCGATCGCGGTCGCCGCGGATCGATGCTCGATGGCATGCGCCGGCTCGCGCCCGGGCGTTCGCTGCCGCGCCGGGTGCGCGCGATGGCCGCGGTCGCGACCGCGCCGCGCGCCGGGGGGCGGCTGATTGCCGCGCAGTGCGCGCAGGCCGCGGCGCTCGCGACGGACCTGGGCTTCACGCCCGGCGTGGCGGAGGCGCTCGGCCAGATGTACGAGCGCCACGATGGCGGCGGCGATCCCGGCGGCCTCGCGGGCGAGGCGATCGCGCCGGCCGCGCGGATCCTGCACGCCGCGCAGGTGATCGAGGCGCTGTACCGGCGCGGCGGCGTGGCGCTCGTCGAGGGCGAGCTCGCGCGGCGCCGCGGCGGCCAGTTCGCGCCCGCGGTGTGCGACGCGGTCCTGGCCGATCGCGACTGGACCGCGATCCTCGAGGCCGCCGATGCCACGCCGCGGTTCCTCGACGCCGAGCCCGCGCCCCCGCCGCGTGGGAGCAGGTCCGGCTGCACGCGTATCACGGCGAGCGCATCCTCGCGCGCTCGCCAGTGACCGCGCCGCTGGCCGCGATCGTCGGCGGCCATCACGAGCGGCTCGATGGCCGCGGCTATCACCGCAGCGCCAGCGGCGCGGCGATCGATCCCGCGACCCGCGTGCTCGCCGCCGCCGACGTCTACGCCGCGCTGCGCGAGCGTCGCCCCCATCGCCCCGCGCACACCGACGACGCGGCCGCCGCGATCCTGCGCGATCAGGCCCGCGATGGGCAGCTGTGTCGCGACGCGGTCGGCTGGGTGCTGGCCGCGGCCGGGCACGCGATCGCGCGCGCGCCGCTGCCCGCCGGCCTCACCGCGCGCGAGGCCGAAGTGCTCGGCATGATCGCGACCGGGCTCGCGACCAAGGACATCGCGCGCGCGCTCGACATCTCGGTGCGCACGGTGAAGCACCACGTCGAACACATCTACGAGAAGACCGGAGTCGCGTCGCGGGTCGCCGCGGCGCTGTTCGCGGCGCGGCACGAGCTGGTCGGCTGGCGGCCGTGACGACGCTTACGTGACCCGCGTCAATCCTGGGAGGGCGACCAAGTTTGCCACCGGGATGGGTCGATCGACCCATGGCAAGCTCTGCCCTGCACCGCTATCGATGGGTGACCCATGCGCCGCGCCTCGATCGTCTCGCTCGCCCTCGCCGTGAGCCTGTCCGCCTGTTACATCGGCGGCACGCCGGATCCCGGCCTGCGCCGCACCACCCCCGCGCCCGTCCCGGCCGCGGCGTGGGCCGAGTGGAACGAGGTCATCCTGCGCGGCCACGGCGTCATGCTGTGGGCGCAGCACTGGAAGCCGCGCACCGGCGACGTCCGCGCGGTGGTCGTCATCCACCACGGCCTCGCCGATCACTCGTCGCGCTACCAGGCGTTCGCCGAGGATCTCGTGCACGCCGGCTACGAGGTCTGGGCCATGGACATGCGCGGCCACGGGCGCTCGTCCGGCGAGCGGACGCGTGCCGATCGCATCGACGAGTACCTCGATGACCTCGATCTGCTCATGGCGCAGGTGCGCAAGGCCGACGGCGATCGGCCGGTGTTCCTGTTCGGCCACAGCCTCGGCGGCCTCATCGCCACGCTGTACACGATCGAGCGTCAGCCGCCGCTCGCCGGCCTGATCCTGTCGGGCCCCGCGCTCGCGTTCGACGCGCCACCGGTGCAGGCCGGCGCGCTCCGCTTCATCGGGGCCGTCTGGCCAGCCGTCCCGCTCCTCGCCACGCCTCACGAGGACTTCTCGTCGAGCCTCGCGGTGATCGATCAGATGAACGACGACAAGCTGATCTACGCGCCGCGTGGCCCCGCCCGGACCGCCCGCAGCGCCGTCGATGGCGTGGCGCGGGTCTGGGCCGCGACCGATCGGCTGCGCGTGCCGCTGCTCGCGCTGCACGGCACGATCGACAAGCTCACCGCGCCGTCGGGCAGCCGCGATCTGGTGGCGCGCGCCGCCTCGACCGACAAGACCCTGCGGATCTATCCCGGCCTCAACCACGATCTGCTGCACGAGCCAGATGGCCACGGCGCGATGGTCGAGGCGGAGATCACCGCCTGGCTCGATGCCCACACCGGAGGCGCGCCGGTGACGTTCACCTCATCGACGCCCGGCGCGCTGGTCGGAGACAAGGGCGCGTCGATGCAGAGCGTCGAGATCGCCGCGGGCATCGAGTTGCCGCGGCACGACGCCCTGGGCGGCGATCCGCTGGTCTCGGCCAGCCTGCGCCTGCGCGTCGGCGCCGGGCGCGCGCACGGGCTCGGCTACCACGGCGGCCTCGATGTCCAGTTCGACGACCGCACCACCGCGCCCGCGCTCGAGCTCGCCGCGCTCGGGCTCGCGCTGCGCACCGACGGCGGCGCGCTCGTCGCGGTGACCGCGGGCGCGGGCATTGGCGGGCTCCGCGGCGGCTGGGCGCCGCGCCTGCCGGTCGGCGTGGAGCTCGAGCTCCCGCTCGGCCCCACGCGGCTGCTCGCCCGCGCGAGCATCGCCTGGCGACTCGGCGGCCACGCCTACGCTGACCACGCGCTCCTCGGGGACGAGAACGCCGCGCTCCTCGGCCTGCGCCTCGGCCGCGATCGGCGCTACTGGGGCTCGGTCATCGCCGGCGCCGGGCCGTTCCTCGCGGTCACGTACCGCAACCTCGGCGGCGCGGAGGCGTGGGGCCTGGCGATCGGCGGCCAGCTCTGGGGCGGATCCTGATCGCGCAGCGCTATCGCACGGGCCCGCGCTGAAACTCGACCAGCGTGGCGTCGACCTCCGAGGTCGTGCCGTGGTGCGCGTACTGGTAGTGCACCGTGCCGATGCCGTCGACGAACGTCACGATCTCGTGACTCGGAGTGGTGCGATACGCGAGCTCGAACGCCGTCGCGCGCGCGGTGGGCGCGCCCGCGATCGCGCGTAGATCGATCGGCCCGCTCGAGGCCACGACCCAGGCGTACATCCCGTTGTGCGGTCCGTCGGGATCGCCGCCGAACTCCGCGCCCTTCACCAGCGGCAGCGCCAGCACCTGCTTCTCCGCGGGCAGCTCGATCCGGCGCGCGCGGCGCAGCTCGTCGAACGCCTTGCCGTCGAGCATGTAGTAGTCGTTCCCGCGGCGCACCAGCGTGTAGTCCCTGGGCGCCGCCGTCGGCTCGTAGAACGCGAGATCGCCGGGGTGCCCGTGCAGCCGCGCGATCGTCAGGCCGTCGCGCTGATACGCGGCGGTGATCTCCGACGGCCAGAGCAGCGTCGCGTGCGCATCGTTCTGCGTCGCGCTGTCGTACCACGCGACCTCGCACCGGTAGATCCACCGGGTCCCGACCTCGAGCGGCACCGGCGAGGCGGGCCGATCGACGCCGCCCCGCGACGACAGCGTGACCGGCGCGCGCGACGCGTGCGTGCACGCCGTCGCGCCCACCGAGGCGACCACGAGCGCGAGGGCCCACCGCGCGATCACGCGGGCCTCCCCATGATCGTGGCGACCAGCGCTGGCACCGTCGTGGCCTCGGCGTCGAGCAGGGTCGCGAGCGCCTGGGCCGCGCCGACCTCGCCCAGCGCCGGGCCGCACTCGCGCAGGAACTTCGCGCGCAGCACGCCATCGATCGTCGGCGCGGCCAGCGATCCCGACGGCAGATCGACCTGTTCGACGAGCGTCTGCCCGTCGGCGAACTCGATCGTCACGCGGTTGGGGAAGTACAGCGGCAGCGGGCCATCGCCGGTCGCCGCGCCGTCGGCAGGGTGACGCCAGCGGTCCAGGGCGACCGACGCCCAGCGTCCGAGATCGCCGGAGCGCAACAGGCTCGAGCCGTAGTGCTCGCGGTACCGGCCCGCGAGCTTCAGCCAGTCGCCGATGCCGAGCGACGCGATCGCCGCGCGCCCCGCCGGGATCGCGCGCGCCCCGTCGACGATCCGCATCGTCAGCGCCGGATCGTGCGCGACCGTGATCTTGCCGTGCCACGCGCGCAGCGCCTCGGCGTTCGCGGCGAGCCACGCCGGCTCGGCCTCGGCGCCGGTCATGCGCCCCGCGACCAGCTCGATCGCCATGCCGAGCCCGAGATCGAACGACACCCCGACCGGCGAGAGATCCGGCGCAGCCTCGCCCGCGTACTCGCGCGCGAACCGCACGACCTCGTCACCGAGCTTGTTGGTCTCGACGAGGACGCGCCGGACCTGATCGATCGACGTCGGCCGGCGCTGCGCGAAGATCCGTTCGATCGCCTCGCACGCGGTCTGGAAGTAGTGACACGCGGGCGAGGTCTTGAGCGTGAGCGTCTGGATCGCCCACAGCTCGCCGAGGCCGCCGAGCATCTCGGGCAGCGGCTGGAACGTGAACACCTTCCAGAATCCGCGGCGGTCCTCGAGGATGTCGAGCGCGCCGGTCATGCCCGCGCGCGCGAGATAGGCGGCCTGCACGCCGATCTGCGTCGGCACCGAGGCCGCCAGCAGCTTGGAGGTCGGGCCGAAGAACGCGGGCTGCAGCGCGAACGGCGGCTGCGCCAGCGCGATCGCGAGCGCGTGCGCCGCGCGATCGGCGTCGAGCTTCAACAGCGATGCCGTCGCCGCCGCGGCGCCGACCAGGTGGATGAAGGTCCACATCTGGCCGTTGAGCGGGCCGAGGAACGACGACGCGCCGAGGCGGCCGGCGATCTCGTTCGCGATCACGCACGCGGTGATCAGCTCCTGGCTCGTCGAGCCCTCGGCCTGGGCGACCGCGAGCGACGCGAACACCGCCGAGTGACCGGTGTGGCCCATCCAGATGATGTCGTCGAAGTCCTGCGCCATCGCGAACGCGCAGTTGACGAACGCCGCGGCCGCCGGCGGCAGCCGCGCACCGGTGGGCAGCACCGTCGACGGTCCGGCGCCCAGCGCGAGGTTGTCGAGGAGCGCGCTGATCTCGGGCGCGCGCGCCGAGGCGAACACCGCCGCGACCAGATCGGCGATCTCGATCCGCGCCGCGCGCCGCGCGGTCGGCGGGATGTCGGCCCAGCGGGTCTTCGCGACCCACGCACCGAGCGGCACCAGCGCGCCGCTCACGCGACACGCTCCGACCGCGCCTGCGCCGTGCGCGTGCGGTCGCGACCGACCGGGACGGGGATGGTCGAGGCATCGAGCATCATCGGGGCATCGTGCCCGAAGACGCGTCCGGGGTGGTCCACGGCGAGGCGCTTCGCTCCGTCGCCGCCCGCGCGGGGTTGCGGGCCTTGTGCCAGAGACCGCAGGCCGTCGACAATGAAGGCGATGACGGATCGCAAGGCGCTGGCCGCGTCGCTGTTGCAGCGCGAGGTCCGGCCCAAGCCCGCGGCCGATCAGATGTCCCCGCCGGTGGCGTGGCTGCTCGGTCCCGAGATGATCGGCGCGCTCAAGAGCTTCCTGCAGTACGCCGCGTACAAGGGCGAGTTCGATCCCCACGACTGGATGCAGGGCGAGGCGGTCACCTACGAGCCGCCGGCGGATGGCGCGTTCTGGTTCGACTTCGTCTCCGACATCGGCGACGGCCAGCTCGCGATGTACACGACCGCGCTGCTGCTCCAGGACGACCTCTACATCGACGACGACGAGCTCCCTGACCGGATGAACAATCGGGTCAACGCGGTCGCGCTCCCGGCGGTCGTCGGCGCCTGCCCGCCGGGCTCGTCGGTGCTGCCGCGCGGGCGCTTCCTGATGGTCGGCGGCGACACCGCGTACCCGCTCGCCGATCAGGTCAACCTGCAGGAGCACGTCCGCCTGCCGTTCACCTGGGCGCTCCGCGACCTGGTCGCCGCTGGCCGGGTCACCGACGACACCGGCGTGCCGCACCAGCAGGTCGACCTCTACGGCATCCCCGGCAACCACGACTACTACGACCAGCTGACCGGCTTCAACCGGGTGTTCCGCGCGCCGCTCACCGGCGAGGGCGAGCCCGGCAGCGACGGCCGCCTGCCGCCGCTGTCGCTCCTCGGCTACCGCCGGCGCCAGACCGCGTCGTACGTCGCGCTGCGCCTGCCCTGGGACTGGCAGCTCTGGGGCATCGATCCCGGCACGCACGGCGTCGACTACCGGCAGGACTGGTTCTTCGCGCACGAACCCACGCCCGACAAGCTGATCCTCGTCACGCCGTCGCCGCCGATCGCGTTCGGCCGCGTGATCGTCGAGCGCTCGGTGCTCGCGTGGCAGGCGCGCCGCGGTGTCGCCGCGCCGTACCTCGCGCCGGCGAACGCGCCGACGATCCTCCTCGACGGCAAGCCCGCGGACGACAGCGCGCGCGGCCCGGACGGCGCGGTCGTGCGCGCGCTCGCGCCGCACCAGTGCCGCGTCGATCTCGCCGGGGACATGCACTACTACGCGCGCTACGGCACCGATCCGGCGTACGCCGCCGTGGTCTCCGGCGCTGGCGGCGCGTTCCACCACCCGAGCTACAACGACTTCGGCGAGGTCCCGCCCCAGAGCATCTACCCCTCGCCCCGCCAGTCGCGGCGCGCGATCGCCGACGCGCTGTTCCACCCGCGCACGGTGTTCCACGGCGGCGTCTTCAACGTGCTCGCGTTCGCGGTCGCGCTGGTCACGTGCGCCGCGTCGATCCTGCCGGGCACGCGCGCGCTCACCGATCCGCTGCTGTCGCTGCTCGGCGTCACCGGCGAGCGGGTCTGGGGCACGAGCGAGGTCCAGGCCGGCTGGCACACCCAGCCGTGGGCCGATCTGCGCGGCGCCGCGCTGGTGACCGGCTCGCTCGTGATCGCGGGCGGGCTGATCCTGCTCGCGCTCGGCTACGCGCGCTGGGTGTCGCGCACGCTGCGGCTCCCGCGCGACGAGTGGCCCCGCGCGATGCGGATCCTGCGCGCGATGCCGTTCGACCGCGTGCTCGAGGAGCGCGGCTACCTGCCCTCGTGGATCCTGGTGATCATCGCCGCGGCGCTGCCCGCGCTCGTCGGCCAGCTCGTCGCGTTGCCGAGCGCCGCGCTGCTGCTGTTCCAGCTGCTGTTCTTCTCGCTCGTCGTCGGGATCGGGGTCGCGGTCGTCCTGCTCGCGGTCGGCGCGGGCGGCGAGTTCGCGCGTCCCGCCGAGCGCCTGCCGTACTGGTTCATCGGCGCCTGGCACGCGGTCATCCAGCTGACCTCGCCGCTGGTGATCGTGCGCATCGGCCTGGCCAGCCCGTTCGCGCTGGCGGCGACCATGGTCGGGTGGCTCGCGCTCGCGCTGCTGTCGCGCGAGGCGCTCACCCGCGAGGGCAAGGGCTACCGCAACCTGGTCGTCGCGCTCTGGGCGGTGCACTACCCGCTCTTGCTCGCGATCGTGACCGGCCTCGGCGACGGCACGGCGATCTTGCCCGGCTCGACCTGGGGCTGGGTCGGGCTGCTCGCGCTCGCGGGCGCGATCGGCTCGGGCACGGCGTGCATCGAGTACGGCTGGTACCTGGCCGCGACCTCGGCCCTCGGGGGCCACAACAACGAGGCCGGCGCGGCCGCGCGCATCGAGCGCTTCCGCCAGTTCGTCCGGTTCCGACTCGAGCCTGACCGGTTGACCGGATTCGTCATCGCGGTCGACGAGCCCGGCGCCTCACCCGCCGAGGTCCACGCCCGCCTCGTCGACGTGTTCTCGATCCGACCTACCAGTCCTCGTCGTCCGACTGCACCACCCGCTCCGTGATCATCGCCAGCCGGACCGCAGCGCGGACCGCGCGGTTCACCATCTCGGGCTCGTTGGCCTCGGTGACCTGGTTGGTCGTGATCAGCGCCGCGAACACCCGCGATGCGGCGGCGAGCACGGCCTGCTCGCTCGGTTGCAGCTTGAGGTAGGCCGAGGCGGCCTGGCGCGCGTTGCCGTCGCGCGTGATCTCCGGCGGGACCTCGGCGGCGCGCGCGTTGGCCTCGGCGATCGACGCCGCGGTCATCGTCGCCGCGTTGATGCCGGCGGTCATCGCGGCGGCGCTCATCGGCGGCGGGCTGGGCGGCGGGCTCGGCCGCGGCGGCGCGACCGGCGCGGGTGGCGGTGGCTCGACGAGCGCACCGCCGCATTGCACGCAGAACCTCCCTGTCCCGGGGCTCCCACACTTGGAACACAGCATCGCGATCCTCCACGCCGTGCCGCGTGCGCGGCCCTGGCGTGACGATGATATCGTGCCGCGGTCGCGCCGCGACGCCCCGATGCGCCGTCTCGTCTTGCTGTCCATCCTCGCTGTCGCGGCTCCCGGCTGCGGGAGCTCCGACTCCGCGGCCACCCCGGGGGCGAGCCCTGGCTCGAGCGTGACGCCACCGGTCGCCGCGCCGCCCGACGCGACCCCGGCGCCCGACGCCGCGGCGCTGGTCGTCGGCGCCGATGGCCTGGCTCGGGGCCCGCTGCCGGCGCACGTCGATCCGCGGGTCGATGCGATCCTCGCGGAGACCGTTCCCGATGACGTGGTCCTGGTCTACGCCAGCATCGGACGCCGCTCGCCGGTGCTCAACTACCGCTGGAACCTCGATCGCGCCGGCCGCGTCTTCTTTGTCCGGCGAGCGGACAGCCCCGACGACGCCGTCGCGTTCGATCAGCCGCTGCCCGACAAGCCCAGCGAGAAGCTCGACAGCTGGCACCTGAAGGAGGTGCTCGCCACGCTCGCGCTCCACCACGTCTATGACCACCCGGGCTACGAGCGAGGCCCCGCGAGCGGCGGCGGCGACTTCGTGATCGTGCGAGCGCGTCAGCCCGACACCGGCGTGCTGCACACGATCGTCTTCGACGACAGCCGGCCCGAGCTGCTCGACTTCCTCGAGGCCGTGACCGTCGCGCTGTAGCGCCGTTCAGGCGCCCGCGTCAGGCGAGGCGGCCGTGCGCGTGGAGCGCGGCGATCAAGAGCGGCCACTCTGGCCCGCCGATCAGCCACGGCGGTGAGCGCCGCGCCTTGGCGACCTCGTGCGACCAGGCGTGCGTCGAGTCCCAGGTCGCCACCACCAGCTCGAGCTCGCCGATCGTGAGCACCAGCGCGGGCAGCGTCGTCGTCGAGCCGCGTCCCCGCACGACGAAGCGCCGCGGCTCCGCCGTGATCGCGCTCCACCCCGCGCGCGCCAGCTCGACCGGCTCGCGGGTGTCGATGCGCATCGCGATCATGCCGCCGGGGTCGAGGCGCAGCTCGCGCCGCGGCTTCTTGATTCGCGAGTTGTGGACGATGGTCCACGTGAGCCCGCCGAGCACGATGCCCATCGTGATCCCGCCGATGACGTACATGCCGTAGCGGCGCTGCATCAGCTGCTCGTCGAGCCCGGTGAGCCCGACGACGAGGCCGAACGCCGAGGCCGCCGCGATCGTGAGGAGCCAGGGGCCCATCATGCGGAGGATCCCGGCGGTGGTCTGCGAGCTGGGGACCAGGCCGATCGCGAGGTGATCGCGGTCGACGCGGGCCGGCGCGGCCAGCTCGAGGAAGCGCGCGAAGTCGGCCCGCCCGAGCTCGAAGTCGGCGGTGCGCACCGGGTCGCCGGAGGTCGCGAACCCGCTGCCCGCGTGCCCGGTGCATCCGACGGTGATGCGCTCGCGCGCGTTGCCCAGGTGCACGACCACGCCCACCGGCGTGTCCAGCCCCGCCATCACGAGCCGGCCCATCGTGGGTGGCTGCTCGATCGTCAGCTCCGGGCGCCACGACGGGCGCAGGCTCGGCCCGTCGATGTCGAGCGTCGCGTCGCGCGCCACCGCGGCGACCACGACGCTGGCCATCAGCGCGAGGACGCCGGCGATCGCGAGATAGGGCACCCAGGCCAGCGCCGCCGCGCCTCGCGTCGCGATCAGGGAGGCGATCACCACGCCGACCGCGACCACGGCGAGCAAGCCGATCTTCGTCGCCCCGCGCGGCCGGCGCTTGCCCTCGAATCGCACGGCGCGAGCATGCCACGGCGCGCGGCGTCACCATGCCTCGCGGCCGACGAGATGGTGCAGCGGCTGGCGAGGTCGGCCGCGACGATCTTGACATCGTGTGCATCATACACCATATTGGTGTCATATCGACACGAAGAGCCGGAGGCTGTCATGTTCGGGATCCGCTACCTCAAGACCTCGCCCACCACGTTCGTGATGCACTGGAAGGGCGGCCAGCTGAAGCGCTCGGGTCCGGGGCTGTCGTTCCTGTTCTACGCGCCGACCTCGACGCTGGTCGGAGTGCCGATCGGCTCGACCGACATCCCGTTCGTCTTCACCCTGGCGACCGCCGACTTCCAGACGATCACCGCGCAAGGTCAGCTCACCTACCGGGTGGCCGCGCCCACCAAGCTGGCGACCTTGCTCGACTACACGATCACGCCCGACGGCAAGTACGTCAGCGACGATCCGCAGAAGCTCGACGAGCGCCTGGTCAACGTCACGCAGATCCTGAGCCAGGCGGTGCTCGGCAGGCTGACCCTGCGCGCCGCCCTGGTCGCGAGTGATCAGGTCGTCGAGGGCGTGCTCGCCGGGGTGAAGACCTCGGACGCCGTCGCGATGCTCGGCGTGGAGGTCCTGGGCTTCGCGCTGGTCAGCCTCCGGCCGACCCCCGAGATGGCGCGCGCGCTCGAGGCCGAGGCCCGCGAGGCCCTGCAGCGCAACGCCGATCTCGCGGTCTACGATCGCCGCAACGCGGCCGTCGAGCAGGAGCGCAAGATCAAGGAGAGCGAGCTGTCGACCGAGATCGCGGTCGAGGAGAAGAAGCGCCTGATCCGCGAGACCCAGATGGCCGCCGAGATCGCCGTCGAGGAGCAGCGCGGCAAGCTGATCGATCAGAAGGTCGCCCACGACAAGCAGGAGGCCGATGCGCGTGCCTACGCGCTCGAGGCCGCGCTCGCGCCGATCAAGGACGTCGACTGGAAGACCCTGCTCGCGGTCTCGCCTGCGGGCGGCGATCCCAAGCTGATGATCGCGCTCGCGTTCCGCGAGCTGGCCGAGAACGCCACCAAGATCGGCGAGATGAACATCACGCCCGACCTGCTGCAGAGCCTGACCAAGCGGTGAGCGCCGCGCGCTGACCCGCTGACCGGATCTGACCAAGCGGTGAGCGCCGCGCGCTGACCCGCTGACCGGGTCCGTCAAACGGTCATGCAGACACACGGCCGCCGGTCTGGCGGCCCGCACGCCGCCGCCGTCTGGCGGCCCGCACGCCGGAGGTCCCATGTTCGACAAGATCGTCGTCGTCTCCCGCAAGACCCGCCTCGCCGAGCTGATCGAGCGGTTCAACACCCGGGCCCAGGCGAAGTTCTACATCGAGCGCGCCGGCGGCAACTTCGCCGACTACGTCGACGAGGACGCGGCCTATCAGCGGTCGATGGAGATCGTGCTGCGCCAGCTCGCACTCGGGCTCAAGCTCCAGCGCATCGACCGGGCGCTGGTGCCGACCTACCTGTTCTCGGACCGCGATCTGATCGTCACCGTCGGGCAGGACGGCCTGGTGGCGAACACCGCGCGCTACGCCGGCGCGCAGCCGATCGTCGCGGTCAACCCCGATCCCGCGCGGTTCGACGGCGTGCTGCTGCCGTTCGCGCCCAGCGATCTGCGCGCAGCCGTGACCCGGACCATCGAGCGCCGGGCCCCGATCCGCGCGGTCACGCTCGCCGAGGCCTCGCTCGCCGACGGCCAGCGGCTGGTCGCCTTCAACGATCTGTTCATCGGCGCGCGCAGCCACGTCTCCGCGCGCTACCGCATCACCATCGACGAGGTGTCCGAGGACCACAGCTCGAGCGGCGTGCTGGTGTCGACCGGCGCGGGCTCCACGGGCTGGATGAGCAGCGTCTTCAACATGGCGAGCGGGGTGGCCGCGTTCACGGGCGGCAGCGCGGGCCCGGCGCGCACCCTCGGCTGGGAAGATCCGCGCCTCCTGTACGTGGTGCGCGAGCCGTTCCGCAGCCGCCACTCGCAGGCGACGATGATCGCCGGCATGGTCGAAAGCGGTCATTCGGTCACGCTCGAGTCGCTGATGCCGTCCGGTGGCGTGATCTTCGGCGATGGCGTGGAGACCGACTTCCTCGCCTTCGAGTCGGGCGCGACCGCGACCTTGCGGGCCGCCGCGCAGCGAGCGCAGCTGGTCGCGCGCTGAGGCCGCGCTCGCCGGTGCCTACAGCGTCTTCGCCATGACGTAGTCGTCCATGACGTAGCCGTTGCCGATGTCGAACACCGCGGCCTCGCGCACCGCGTAGCCGGAGTGGGTGTACACGGCGATCGCGCCGGTGTTGTGCTTGTTCACGGTCAGCATGATCCCGCGGCACCCGAGCGCCCGCGCGTGCGCCTCGACGTGCGCCATCATCCGCGCGCCCAGGCCGCGCCCGCGCTGCTCGGCGAGCAGGTACAGCTGCTCGAGCTTGACCTCGTCGGCGGAGACCTTCGCGTAGCTGAAGTAGCCGATCGGCTCCGCGCCGTCGCGCACGATGAACAGCCAGCGATCGGGCGCGTCGACGTAGGCGGCGAGCTTGGCCTCGGTGTAGCGCCCCGCGAGCATGTACTCGATCTGCGCCATGCTCACGATCGACGCGTAGTGCTGGCGCCAGATGCGATCACCGAGCGCCGCGACGGTCGCGAAGTCGGCGGCGGCGGAGGTGAGCGCGGTGAAGGTCGCCTCGGGCATGCGCCCGCAGCCTACTGCAGGAACACCTGTCCGGTCGTGGAGCCCGCGACGTGGCACGCGTTGCACGAGCCGTACTGCACCGGCGAGACCATCGGCGCGATCAGCGGACACTTGCTCGCGAGCACCTTGTACGGCGCGACCACCGGGGCGGAGGTGTAGAAGTTGCCGTTCAGCGCGGTGACGAGATCGAAGACCGTCCCGTTGGCGTCGACGATCGTGATCGTCGCGCGGGGCACGACATCGGTGCCGTTCGCGGTCGTGTAGAGCGTGCCGGCGACGGTGAGCTCCGGCGCATCGCCCGCGGGTCCGTGGCAGTTACCCGCCATGCAGTTGAGGCCGGGGTGGTGGTGGCCGTCGGCCTGGGTCGGCGTGGAGTTGCGGCACAGCTGCACCGGCTCCGCGTCGGGCGGCGACGCGTCAGGCGGCGGCGCGGAATCGGGGATGACCTGCGGGTTTCGGTCCCCGATGTCGCAGCCGCCGAGCATCAACGCGGCGAGCCATGGAAGCAGCGTGCGGGCGCGCATGTGTAACGGGTCTGCAATGTCTGTGCGCAGGCGATCGCGGATCACCGCGCGAATGATTCCGGTCAGTTCGCCCGCTGCTGTCGGGATGGCCCCGCGATCGTGGAGCCTGGGGCCCCGGGTCGAGCCCAGCCCACTACCCGATCGCCGCCCCTGTGCACCGCGGATGCTAGCCTCGACACGTGGAGCGCACGATCCGACTGCTTGCCCTGGCGGTCCTCGCCGCGTGCTTGCTGGCCGGAGTGGTCGCAGCCAGGCCCACGCACGAGGTCTCTCGTTCCGATGGACCTGGGTTGATGGACACGTTTCTCGGCCCGGACCGCCACGCGAAGCCCCAGCCCGATCCGCCGGCGCGCCTCGCCATGCTCGTTCCGCTGGCGATCACGGCCGCCCTCGCCATCGCGATCGCGCGCCGCCCTCGCCGAGACACCGCCGTGATGTGGTCGATGGCGACCCTCGGCACCGTCGGGCTGATCGTGCTCCTGACCTCCATGTTCAGCCCAGGCAGCGGGAGACACACGGTCGAGGTGCCGTGGACGGAGACCGTGTACGGGGCCTCCCTCGACGCGATCGGCGTGCTCCTGGCCGCGCAGCTCATGATCGTTGCGATCGACGCCATCTGGCGCTGGCGCCGCGACGTCCCCTCGATCCGGCTCGCGCGCGCCACCGTCGTTCGCAAGTAGGACCGGCCCACGAGGTCGTGGCACAATGGAGCGGGATGCCGCGCCTGTCGACCGAGCGACTCGAACTCGTGCCGATCACGCTGCCGATGGTCGAGGCGGTGATGCAGGGCGATCGCGCGCGCGCCGAGGCGGTCGCGGAGGCGAGCCTGCCCGAGGCCTGGCCCGGCGAGGCGCTGATCGCGCGCGCGTTCGGCGCGTCGCTCGAGGCGATCCGCAGCGACCCGACGCGGCGGCTGTGGGGCGACACGCTCCTCATCTCGCGCGACCCCGCGCGCCGCGTGCTCGGCAGCGTGGTGTTCCACGGCCTGCCCGCGGATGGCGTGGCCGAGGTCGGCTACGGCGTCGAGGAGGAATCGCAGGGCCAGGGCTACGCGACCGAGGCGACCCGGGCGTGCGTGGCGTGGGCCCTGGCCCAGGACGGCATCCACGCGGTGGCCGCGACGGTGTTCTCGTGGAATCGCCCGTCGCTGCGCGTCGTCGAGAAGCTCGGCATGGCGCCGCACGGCGTGCGCGATCACGAGACCCTCGGCGAGCTGCTGACGTTCATCTTGCGCCGCACGTAGATTGAGTTACCGGGGGCCGGGCCCTAAGGTCCCGCGGTGACCCGACCCTGGCGCGTGCTCGAGACCATCGCAACCGACGAGGGCCCGCTCGAGCTGCGCCAGCGCGGTGACGACGAGTTCCTGATCGTGATCGCGGGCCGCGTGCTGATGACCAGCGCCGCGCGCCGCTCCGAGGAGGCGCTGGCCACGCTCGCGCTCGCGGAGCTCGCGTCGGGCGCCGCGCCGCGCGTGCTGATCGGCGGGCTCGGCATGGCGTACACGCTGCGCGCCGCGCTCGACGCACTGCCCGCGACCGCGAAGGTCACCGTCGCCGAGCTCAACCCGGTGGTCGCGACCTGGTGCCGCGGCCCGATGGCGGCGCTGACCGCGAGCGCGGCGAGCGACCCGCGCGTGACGATCACGATCGTCGATGTCGCGCGCGCGATCGCCACCGCGAAGGCGAGCTACGACGCGATCCTCCTCGATCTTTACGAGGGCCCCAACGCCGCGACGCAGCGGCAGGACGACCCGTTCTACGGCGCCACCGCGCTCGCGCGCAGCAAGGCGGCGCTGCGCCCCGGTGGCGTGCTCGCGGTGTGGTCCGAGGATCCCGATGCGGGGTTCGCGCGGCGGTTCGAGAAGGCCGGCTTCGCGGTCACGACGCACCGCTCGGGCAAGGGCGGGCGCAGCCACGTCGTGTACCTCGGGCGCGTCGAGGCCGGCCCGAGCGCGGCGCGGCCGGGTGTGCGACGATCGAAGCGATGAAGCACGCCGTCGGATCGATCCTCGCCCTCGCGATCGCTGCGTGCAGCGGCGCCGGCCCCGTCGTCCCCGTGGCGCCCGGTGGCCCGCCGATGGATCCGCCCGCCGGCGCATCCGGCGGCACGACCTACGGTGGCGCGACCTACGGCGCGATGGCCGGCGCGCCCGACGCCGGCGCGCCACCCGACAGCGCCCCCGCGGCGCCCGCGAGCGCGGCCTTCGACGCGTGCGGCGGCCCCGACGAGTGCGTCGTGATCTTCGCGGGCGGCGGCTGCGTGCCGAGCGGACCGGTCGCCGTCGCGAAGGCGCAGATCGCCGCGTTCCAGCGCACGCACGCGCATCCACCGCCGGCGTGCGGCATCGGCGGCCGCGACTACGAGCGCCAGGTGATGGCGATCCGCGCGCGCTGGGGCGTGACCTGCAACGTCGGCGCGCAGCGCTGCGAGCTCGTCGACCGCGGCGAGAACGATCTGCGCGGGCCTCACTGATCTCGCGTCACGTGTCTCACGCCGCGCTCACGCTCCGCTCACGCGAAGGTGCGCCGCGTGCGTGGGCTCGCGCCACCGCCGACACGTAGAGTGCACCGCACGATGCGCCTCCGCGCCTTGCTCCCAGTCTTCCTCGCCGTCGCGGCATGTGCCGACGCCCCCATCAACCTGTCGCCCGATGCCGCGCCCGTCGCGGCGAGCGGCGCGCCAGCCCCTACGCCCCCCGTCGACGCGCCCGCCGACTTCGTTCCCGGCGAGATGATCGTCAAGCTCGACCACGCGGTCGCGAAGGGCGTCGCGATCGAGCTCGGTGGTCGCCGCGTGACGCCGACCCTGGAGATCGCGCCTGGCACCTGGCTGGTCGAGCTCGATCGCGCGGCCATGGCCCGCAGCGCGGTCAGGCCCGAGGTCGCGACCACCGACGCCATCGCCGCGGTCGCCGGCGCCCCCGGTGTGATCTACGCCCAGTCCAATGACCTGATGCAGGCGTCGCGGACACCGAACGACGACTACTACCCGGATCAGGCCTGGCACTTCGACCAGAGCCGGATACCCGCGGCGTGGGACCTCACGACCGGTCCGGCGATCGCGAGCAGCGTCAAGATCGCGGTGCTCGACACGGGTCGCACCAATCACCCCGACATCACGTGGGGCGAGAACGCCGACTTCTCGGTCAACCCCGCCGACAACGACGCGACCAACGACTTCACCTACCACCACGGCGTGATGGTCGCGGGCATCATCGGCGCGCGTACCAACACCAGCGATCACCTCGGTACCGCGGGCGTCTGCTGGAGCTGCGAGATCATGCCGGTGCGCGTGGTCGACAGCTCGGGCACGCACGTGGACACCGCCAGAGCGGCGAGCGCGCTGCGCTGGGTCGCCGGGCTCCGCGACCTGGCCGGCAACCTGACCGACGTCCCGATCCGCGCGAAGGTGGTGAACTTCAGCTTCAACAGCACGCTCCGCACCAAGCACTGCGACGACGATCCAACCTTTCGCGACGCGCTCGCCGCCGCGATCGCGCGCGGCGTGACGGTGGTGATCGCGGCCGGCAACGAGCACTGGCAGGACGGCGTCGGGTTCCCCGCCGACTGCCCCGACGTGATCGCCGTCGCCGCGAGTCAGCAATGGAATCAGGTCGCCACGTACAGCAACCGCGGCGTCGGCACCGACCTCACCGCGCCCGGCGGCGGCAACGCCAACGGCGACATCACGAAGTTCTGGGGCGTCGATGTCCCGCTCCAGAGCTGCCCGCGCATCAACAGCGATGCCTACTCGGGCGATGAAGGCATCGTCTCGACGTGGACGGTCGCGCGGTCGGGCGTCAACCAGGCGATCACCGATCACTGTTACCGCCACAGCGCGGGCACGTCGTTCGCGGCGCCCCACGTGTCCGGCGTCGTCGGCCTCATGCTCTCGGTCCGGCCCACGCTGACCCCGGCGCAGATCAAGCAGGTCCTTCGCCTCACCGCCTTGCCCGCCGACGCCGACATCTGGAGCTTCCAGTGCGGCAGCGCCGATCACTTCGCGTGCGGCACCGGTCACCTCGACGCGTCCGCGGCCGTGCAGGCGGTGCTGCCGCCGGCCAACCCGGCGCTCGCGAAGGCGACGCCGGCCCGCATCGACCTCGCGCCGGCGCCGATCGGAACCTCGACGGTCTCGACGATCTCGGTGTCGAACGTCGGGTTCGCGACGCTCGACATCACCAGCGCCACGCTCACCGGTGACACCTCGCAGGTGGCCTTCGCGTACGCCTCGGGCGCGTGCCAGAGCGGCACGGTCTGCAACCGCACGTACTCGATCATCCCCAACGGCCCCGCCGTCGCGATTCCGGTGCGCTGCACGGTCAGCGGCTTCGGCCCGCGCTACGCGGACCTCGAGCTGACCAGCAACACGCTCGGCACGCTGGTCGTGCCGATCATGTGCCAGGGCCCGTCGCTGGCACCGAGCCCGAGCCTGCTGACCTTCGGCTCGGTGCCCGTCGGCGGTTCCGTCACGAAGACGGTCACGCTCACGAACGTCGGCCTGGCGCCGATCACCGGCATCACGGCAACCGCGAGCCCCGCGCCGTTCGCGCGCACCGGCGCGCTGCCGGCGCCGATCGACATCGGCAACAGCGCGACGATCGCGGTCACCTGCACGCCGACCGCGGCCGGGACCTTCTCCGGCGCGCTGACGATCAACAACAGCAGCGGCCTCGCGACCACCGTCTCGCTGTCGTGCACGGGGACGCCGCCCGCCGCGCCGATCCTGTCGGCGCCGTCGACGTTCGATGTCGGCGATGTCCGAGTCGGCACGTTCGTCGATCGCGGGATCGCGCTCACCAACAGCGGCAACGCGCCGCTCACGATCACCGGCGCGACGGTCAACAACCCCACCTTCACCGTGATCAGCACGCCCGGACCGATCGCCGCCCAGAACAGCGGGGCGCTCACGGTCCGGTGCAAGCCAACGCTCGCGGGGAGCTACAGCGCGATCCTGACCGTGAACAGCGACGGCGGCACCGCCAACATCACGCTGTCCTGCCGCGGCGTCGCCTCGGTGCTCGGCGCGACGCCCAACCCGCTCGCCTTCGGCGGCGTCCGGGTCGGCACGTCCGTCGATGCCACGGTGACCGTCACCAACAGCGGCCTGGCCTCGCTCAACCTCAGCTCTGCGACCGTCAGCGGTGGGTGCTTCAGCCGGATCGGCGGACTGCCCGGACCGATCGCGCCCAGCGGCGGCACCGCCACGATCACGGTGCGCTGCACGCCCGGCGCGATGGTCGACTACAGCGGCTCGCTCGTGATCGTCAGCGATGGTGGCGCGCTGACCATCCCGCTCCTGGCGACCGGCACCACGCCGGTCCTCGCGGTGACCTCGACCCAGGTGCCGTTCGGTGACGTCCGCGTCGGCACCTCCAGCACCCAGGTCGTCGGCCTGAAGAACACCGGCAACATGAACCTCACCGTCAATGCCCTCACGATCGGAGCCGCGCCGTTCAATCTGGCGAGCCCGATCGCGCTCCCGGCCACGATCCACCCCAACGAGACCGTGAACGTCAACGTGGCGTGCGCGCCCACCGCGCCAGGCGTCTTTGCCTCCACACTCGCCGTCGCCAGCGACGGCGGGAGCGCGAACATCTCGCTGACCTGCCGCGGGGTCGCGTCGGTGCTCGGCGCGACCCCCAACCCGCTCGCCTTCGGTGGCGTCCGGGTCGGCACGTTCGTCGATCGCACGGTGACGGTCACCAACAGCGGTCTCGCCACGCTCAACCTCAGCAACGCGATCGTGAGCGGTGGCTGCTTCAGCCGGATCGGCGCGCTGCCCGGCCCGATCGCGCCCAGCGGAGGCACCGCCATGATCACGGTGCGCTGCACCGCGAGCTCGACGGTCAGCTACAGCGGCTCGCTCGTCCTCACGAGCGATGGCGGCTCGCTGACCATCCCGCTCACGGCGACCGGCATCGCGCCGCTCCTCACGGTGAGTCCGGACCAGGTGGCGTTTGGCGACGTGCGTGTCGGCACCGTGGCCACCGGCGTCGTGAGCCTGACCAACAGCGGTGGCGCGCCGCTCACGGTCACCGGTCTCACGATCTGGGCGGCCCCCTTCGGCCTGTCGAGTCCGGTTTCGCTCCCCGCCACGATCGGGGCCGGCGAGACCGTGAACGTCAACGTGACGTGCGCGCCCACCACGGCCGCCAGCTTCTCGACCACGCTCGCGATCGCGAGCGACGGCGGCGCGGTGAACATCTCGCTGGTCTGCCGCGGCGTCGCGCCGGTGCTGCAGACCACGACATGGCTGCAGTTCCCCGACGCGATGCTCGGCACGACCACCAGCGTCACGTCGACGGTCACCAACGTCGGCACCGCGCCGCTGCACGTCACCAGCGCGACGCTTGCAGGCAGCCCGGCGTTCGCATTGACCGGGGGCCTGCCCGCCGCGATCGCGCCCGGCGCGAGCGCGAACCTGACGATCACGTGCACGCCGACCGCGGTCGGCGCGGCATTCGGCACGCTGACCCTGAACCACGACGGCGCCACCAGTCCGACCGCGATCGGGCTGTACTGCTACGGCGCCGCCGGGCGAGTCGAGCTGCTCCAGCCCGCCTCGGGTGTGCTCACGCTAGCGCCAGGGATTCCTCAGCAGGTCGTCATCCGCAACGCGGGCGTCGGGCCGCTCAACCTCGGCTACATCGCGTTCTTCGGTGACGATGTCTTCACCACCAGCGACATCACCTTCCCGCTGACGCTGGCCGCCGGCGACGTGGTGTCGTGGTCGGTGACCTGCCAGGCGTCCGGCAAGGCCCTCGGTTCGTACGGCGCCAAGCTGTTCCTCAAGCACGATGGGCTCGACGGGAACGCCAGCCTCCTGTGGGTCGAGTGCGCACCGGTGGGTAAGGAGATCGAGCCACCGGCCGATCCCATCGAGGTGCCCGTCGATCCCATCGACGTCCCGGTCGACCCCATCGACGTCCCGGTCGATCCCATCACCAACAAGTGATCGCGCGCGCCGTCTGATTCGCGGCGCCCGACGATCGGCGCCGGATCGCTGACGCGCTAGGCTGCGCGCATGAAGACTCGCGCCGCCGTCTGTTTCGCCGCCGGTCAACCGCTCGTCGTCGAGGAGGTCGATCTCGAAGGGCCCCGCGCTGGCGAGGTCCTCGTCGAGATCAAGGCCACCGGGGTCTGCCACACCGACGAGTTCACGCGCTCGGGTGGCGATCCCGAGGGGCTCTTCCCGGTCATCTTCGGCCACGAGGGCGCGGGCGTCGTCGTCGACGTCGGCCCGGGCGTGACCAGCCTCGCGCCCGGCGATCACGTCATCCCGCTCTACACGCCGGAGTGCCGCGGCTGCAAGTCGTGTCTCTCGCGCAAGACCAACCTGTGCACCGCGATCCGCGCGACCCAGGGCAAGGGCCTCATGCCCGACGGCACCTCGCGCTTCTCGCTGCGCGGCCAGCCCATCCATCACTACATGGGCTGCTCGACGTTTGCGAACCACACCGTGCTGCCCGAGATCGCGCTGGCGAAGGTCCGCAAGGACGCGCCGTTCAAGTCGATCTGCTACATCGGCTGCGGCGTGACGACCGGCATCGGCGCGGTGATCTTCACCGCGAAGGTCGAGCCGGGCGCCAACGTCGTGGTGTTCGGGCTCGGCGGCATCGGCCTCAACGTGATCCAGGGCGCGAAGCTCGCCGGCGCCGACATGATCGTCGGCGTCGACATCAACCCGGCGCGCGAGGCGCTGGGCAAGAGCTTCGGCATGACCCACTTCGTCAACCCGCGCGAGCTCAAGGGCGATCTGGTCGGCCACCTCGTCGAGCTGACCAAGGGCGGCGCCGACTACAGCTTCGAGTGCGTCGGCAACACCACGCTCATGCGCCAGGCGCTCGAGTGCTGCCACCGCGGCTGGGGCCAGAGCATCATCATCGGCGTCGCAGGCGCCGGACAGGAGATCGCGACCCGCCCGTTCCAGCTGGTCACCGGCCGGGTCTGGAAGGGCTCGGCGTTCGGCGGCGCGCGCGGTCGCACCGACGTGCCGAAGATCGTCGACTGGTACATGGACAAGAAGATCGAGATCGATCGCCTGATCACCCACACGCTGCCGCTCGAGCGCATCAACGAGGCGTTCGATCTCATGCACGCCGGCACGTCGATCCGCACCGTCGTCGAGTTCTGAGCGCCCGCGCGCCGCGCGTGGCAGCATCGCGAGCGTGATCGCGGTCCTGGTGCTCGTCTCGGCGTTCCTGCACGCCGCCTGGAACGCGCAGGTCAGGCGCGAGCCCGACAAGGACGCCGCGATGGTCGCCGTGGTCGCGATCGCCTGGCTGTGCACGCTGGGCGTCGTGTTGATCGAGGCCCTCGCCGGGATCGCGCTCGCGCCGTCGAGCGCCGGCCTCGGCTGGGCGGTCGCCGCCGGCGTCGGCGAGACCGGCTATTTCCTCGCGCTCGCCCGCGCCCTCACCGCCGGGCCGCTCGCGCCGACCTACACGCTCGCGCGCGGCGGCGCGCTGATCGTGGTGTGGCCGATCTCGATCGCGGTCCTCGGCGAAGGGGTCGACGGGCTCGCCATCGCGGGCGCCGTGACCGTGCTGGTCGGGCTGATCGTCGCGGGCGCCGAGCGCGGACTGTCGCGCGCCGCGATCGGCTGGGGCGCGGCGTGCGCGCTTTGCGTGGCCGGGTATCACCTCGCGTACCAGCGCGCGGTCGTGACCGGATCCAGCGAAGCGGTCACGTTCGCGATCGCGCTGGCGCTGCCGGTCGCGCTCAACCTCGCGCGCCTCGATGCGACGCGCCGCGCTGCGGTCCGTGGACGCATCGCCGAGGCACCGCTGACGATCCTCGCGACCGGCGCGCTCTGCGCGGCGTCCTTCCTCATCCTGCTGGTCGCGCTGCGCGGCGGCGGCGCCGGCGCGGTCCTGACGCTGCGCAACACGTCGGTGCTGTTCGCGACCGCGCTGGCGTGGGCGATCGGCGAGCGCCCGGGCCGACGCGCGATCAGCGGCGCGACGCTGGTCGCGATCGGTGCGATCGCGCTGGGCCTGGCGCGCTGAGCGTCAGAACGAGCCGCCGAGCGCGAGGCCCGCGCCGGTGGGCGTGACGTACGGGGCCCACGCGATCGATCGCCGCGCCTGCGAGCGCGCCGCCGAGAGGCCGAGATCGGCGCGCAGCTTCCGGTTGTACTCGGCGCCGAGCCGCCGAGCCTCGGCCTCGCCGACAGGATGCTTGCGAAGCAGGTACCAGATCCCCACGCCGACGCCGACGCCGCTTCCCAGAATCATGATGGTCGCGGCGGCGATGTACGGCTTGGCCTTGTCCCGACTCTGCTCGTCGGCGGCCGATTCCGCGGACATCCGGCAGAAGAAATCGCTCGGCTGACATCCACTGTAGTCCGGCGCGACCGTCGGAGATCGAGTGGCCACCACGAGGCTCCCGACTATGAGACCGCCGGACACCACGAGCGCGGCGACGCCGATCCGCCCCCGGCGATGGTACGCCCGGACCAGATCAGGGCGGCCAATCGCCTCGTAGAACGCGGTGCCCTCGAGCGGGACCTCGCCGCGCGAGGCCGTCCACCGGTAGCCAACACTGGCGACGCCCAGCGTCGATCCGGGGATCCGCGTGACCGCGACCCCGGCGATCTCGCGATCGAAGCGGATCGCCTGCGCCTCGTACTGCTGCTCCGCGTGCGCGGCCTGCAGCTGTGCCTCCGCCGCTGCGTCGGCGCGCGCGGCCTGCTCGCGCTGGGCCTTCTCGATGCGCAGGAGCCGCGCGTGGTCCTCGTCGGCCGCGGGGTTCCGCCCCGCCAGCTGCGCGACCAGGTTCGCCACCACCGGCGTCACGGTCGCCACCGCGGCGTCGCGGTCGTCGGGCAGTTGATCGATCTTCGTCGACGCCACCGCGCGCCCGGTCGTCGGATCGACGAGCGACACCAGCAGCGCGGTCCCGACCCGCTCGAGCTGCAGCACGACGTTCAGGCGCGACAGCACGGTGCCGTCGGCGGCGAGCTCCTGCACGACGCGCTGCTCGAGGAACGCGGTCGACGCCGCGCTGGCATCTGGAGCGGCTGGGGCGGGCTGCGCGAGGCTGGCATGGGGCATCAGGATCGCGGCGATCGCGATCGCACCCATCAGACGACGGAGGCTGGTCATGCCCCTTCGTGCCATCGACCGCGCCCGGCTCGTCAAAAAAAGTGCATCTCACGCAAGCCTCGACAGCGACGCGGGTCGCCCCCTATCGTGGCCTCGCGTGGCGCCGCTCCGGTCTCCTCACGAGTTGCTCGCCCTCGCGCGCCGCGCGCAGGACGGCGATCGCGATGCGATGCGTGAGCTGCTGGCGGATCTCTACGCCGTCGTCCGTAAGCAGATCTACTACCAGCTCGGTCCGGGCGCGCTCACCGACGACGCCACGCAGGAGACGATGATCGCGCTCCACCGCGGGCTCGCGCGGTTCCGCGGCGACGCCAGCCCTCGCACCTGGGCCACGGCGATCGCGGCGCGGATCGCCCGGCGGACCCGGCGCCGCGAGGCGCGCCAGCTCGCGCA
>JAIOQA010000079.1 GCA_021413675.1 Deltaproteobacteria bacterium
CCGGCGCGGGCGCGACCGGCGCGGTCACCGGCGCGCTCGCCGACGGCGGGATCGCGATCGGCCCGCTCGGCGGCGTCGGCAGCGTCACGCCGATCGTCGACACCGGCTGGGTCTTCTGGCGGCGCGGCGGCAGCGGCGGCAGGCGCCGCGCGCAGGTCGCGCAGTGGGTCGCGGTGTCCGCGTTCTCGGCGCTGCAGAACGGGCAGAACCTCACGTCGCGCTCCACGCGGGCGCGCCGGAGCGCGCGCCTCGCCAGCTGGTCGCGATCTTCGTCACCGCGGGACAGTAACCAAAATCGCGGCTGGGGACGAGGCGGTGGCGGATCGCGCTGCTCGACATCGTGATATGACCCGGGCCATGAATCCCGCCGAAGTCGCCACCGCGCTCGTGGTCGAGCGCACTCTGTCGACGAGCCCTGCGTACCGCAAGGTCGACGACGCCCTGTACGTGATCAAGCAGGGGTCCGCGTACGTGATGATCTCGATCGTCCCGTGGGGCAAGGACAAGGCGATGATCCGCTACACCGCGCAGCTGGTGAAGGGGATCAAGATGGAGGCGCCGCTGGCCCTCCAGCTGCTCGAGCTGAACGGCTTCCTGCGGTTCGGCGCGTTCGCCTGGGACCCGTCGACCGAGACCGTGCTGTTCACCCACACGATCCTGGGCGGCACCACGCTCGACCCCGAGGAGCTGGTCGCCACGCTCCACGACGTCGCGCTGATCGCCGACGAGTACGACGACAAGCTCATGACCAAGTACGGCGGGCAGCGGATGCTCGATCTCCTCGAGGAAGCCGCCCTCGATCGGATCATGGAGAAGCACCCGGACAAGTTCGACTTCGACAATTGACCGCGGCGCTCTGACCCGACCCGGCGCCGCTCCGCTGTGCGCGGTGCCCGAGATTTTCCGAGGCACCCATGGCTAGCCACGACGACCAGACCCTCGGCTTCGGCACGCGCGCGATCCACGCCGGCCAGAAGCCCGATCCGACCACCGGCGCCGTCATGACGCCGATCTACTACACGTCGACGTACGCGCAGGAAGCGCCGGGCGTCCACAAGGGCTTCGAGTACTCGCGGACCCACAACCTCACGCGCTTCGCGCTCGAGGCCAACCTGGCCTCGCTCGAGGGTGGCAAGCACGGCCTGTGCTTCGCGTCGGGCCTCGCGGCCACGTCGACGCTGCTGCAGATGTTCGACGCCGGCACCCACGTGGTCACCTGCGACGACCTCTACGGCGGCACCTTCCGCCTGTTCGACAAGGTCTATCGCCGGCTCGGCTTCGACTTCACGTACGTCGATCCGCTCGCGGGCGCGGCGGCGGTCGAGGCCGCGATCCGGCCCGAGACCAAGCTGGTCTGGGTCGAGACCCCGACCAACCCGATGCTCAAGCTCGTCGACATCGCGGCGGTGGCCGAGGTCTGCAAGCGGCGCGGCGTGCTGCTCGCCGTCGACAACACGTTCCTCACGCCCTACAACCAGCGGCCGCTCGAGCTCGGCGCCGACCTGGTCATGCACTCGACGACCAAGTACCTCAACGGTCACTCGGACGTCGTCGGCGGCGCGGTGATCATGAACGACGACGGCCTGCGCCAGCGCCTCGGCTTCCTGCAGAACGCCTCGGGCGCGGTGCCGGGCCCGATGGACTCGTGGCTGGTCATGCGCGGCACCAAGACGCTGCACGTGCGCATGGAGCGCCACGAGGCCAACGCCCGCGCGATCGCGCCGTGGCTGGCCGCGCACCCGCAGGTCTCGAAGGTGATCTACCCGGGCCTCGACAACCACCCGCAGCACAAGCTCGCGCGCAAGCAGCAGCGCGGCTTCGGCGGCATGATCAGCTTCGTGCTGCGCGGCGGCCTCGATGAATCGCGCAAGTTCCTGTCGGCGTGCCAGATCTTCACGCTCGCCGAGTCGCTCGGCGGCGTCGAGTCGCTGATCGAGCACCCGGCGATCATGACCCACGCCAGCATCCCTGCCGATCGCCGCGCCGCGCTCGGCATCGACGACGGCTTCATCCGCCTGTCGGTCGGCATCGAGGACGAGAGCGATCTGCGCGCCGACCTCGAGCGCGCGTTCGCGGCCGCGCGTTGAGCGGCTGGCCCCGCGCCGCCTCAGGCCGCGGCCATCAGCGCATCGCCCCAGGCCAGCCGCGCGTCGCCCACGCCCTCCCCGGTGACGACGCGAAGCCGATCTCGCGGGCGCCTTCGCGCTCGGCGAGCAGGGTCACGAGGTGGGGGACGCCCCGCGCCGGGAGCTCGGGCAGATCCTTCCGCTTCGGTCGACGGGTGAGCGCCAGCGCTCCGCCGTGGATCGGCACCAGGGTGAAGTCGCTCATCGGGCGGCCGTGAGGGCGGCGATGCATCGGCGCGCCTCGGGCTTGTCCCAGTCGCGCGCGTTGCGGAAGTGGAAGCGGGCCACGCCATGGCGATCCACCAGCACGGTCTCGGGGAGCTTCTCGATGCTCCACGATCCGGTGATCGCGCCGATCGGGTGGTCGGGCCCCGCGGGGGTGTCGATGGCGACCGGGAAGGGCAGCTTGCCGACGGTCGTGGCGACCACGTGCGGATCGGAATCCGAGGCGACCATCACGACCTTCAGGCCGCGCACCGCGCCTGCCAGGCGGGCCAGCGTCGGACGCTCGGTGGACGACAGCATGTCCCAGGACGCCATGAAGTTGACGAGCACGGCGTGGCCGCGGAGCGCGGACAGCTTCACCGCTCCGCCATCGATCCGCGGCAGCGTGAAGTCGACGGTCTGCCCGATCATTGGTGAAGCATCCGGGGCGAGCCCGCGGCACGCGCGTGGCAATGCGTTGGCCGGTCCCGGCTGGGGCACGTGCACCGTCAGCGCGAGCGCGTTGCCCGGCGGCAGCGAGACGTCATCGAGCCCGATCATGCGGCGGTCGGCCGCGCTGCGCGCTTTCCCCGCGTTCGCCGGCGCCACCTGATCGATCGACAGGCCGGGTTCGTCTTCGAGGACGATCGAGCCCTGGTAGATGCCGCTGGGCAAATCGAGCGACCATGCCGCCTGGCCGCGGTCGACGGGTAGCTCGAACGAGACCGCGAGCGACGCCGTCCCGGGCGGCAGCGGCCGGCGGAAGCGGACCGCGCCGTGGTCGACGATGGCATCGCCGCCGGAGTCGGGACCGAGCTCGATGTGCGCCGCACCGCGCGGCAGCGGGAAGGAGGGCCCGGTGGCGCCATCCGCGTAGGGGATCCACGCGCCGCGGAAGACCTGTAGCTCCATGCGTACGGTCAGCGCGTCGTCGTCGGCCGCGCCGGTGAACACGAGCGATGGCAGGAGCTTCGGATACACGAACGCCGTGATCGCGGCGCCGCGATCGGCGACCGTGACGAACGGCAGCGTCCTGGCCACGCCGCCGGTGAGCGACGCCTCGGCGTAGAGCACCTGGCCAGCGCGCGCGGGGACCGGGACCAGCGCCTCGTCGCTCGTGACGGGTGCGCGCGCGACCGGCTTGCCGGTCGCCGCGTCGCGGACCACGACCTCGGTGGCCACGCCAGTCACGCCCGCGATGTGGACGCGGACCACGCCCCGCGCCGTGGCGGCGGCCTTCGCTTGCGCCTCGCGATCGGCGAGCTCGTCGACCGGCGCCGACGAGTCGCGGCGGGCCAGCGCCGACAGCACGACCGTCGTCCCCTGGGTGCCGTCCGGCACGATGGGGGTCGATGAGAGACGATCGGCGCGGCCGGCGCGCGGCAGTGCGGCGAGCGCGTAGTACGCGGTGCGACCGCTGGTGTCGAGGGTCGTGAAGCGCGCGCGACCGGTCCGGTCCGTCTTGACGGTGGTGACCGCGACGGTGTCGTCGGCGCGGTACCCCACGAGCGTCACAGGAACGCCCGCGGGCGGGTGCGGGTCCGCGAGATCGTCGTAGGTGAGGCGCACCTCTGCCGCGTCGGCGGTGAGGTCGGCATCGGGTCGTGGGCTGCCGCTCAGCGTGCGGGGCGTGGGCATCGCGCTGCGATCGGGCTGTGCCGCCAGCGGCGCGGTGAGCGCGACGGTCACGGACGCGGCGATCAGGCACGCTCGGCGTAGCATCGCCGGAGTGTCGGCGATCGCTCCGGCTCGCGCTACCGTGCCGTCATGACCTTGCCCGACGTGGCGCTCGGCGATCTGCTCGCGGCGCCGGACCCGTGGCCCGTCATCCACGCGCTGGCGGAGCGGTGGGACGATGCGCTGGCGGCGGCGTGTGCGCGCGGGCTCGCGCACGCAGACGACGGCGGCCGGCGGCGGATCCTGTGGCTGGTCGCGGGCGTCGCGGCGCCGTCGGCGCACGCGGTGCTGCTGGCGCAGTTGCCGCGCGCGCGCGATCGCGAGCTGGCGCAGATCCTGAGCGTGCTGACCCGCGCGGGTGTGGTCGTGCCGACCGCGGAGATCATGCGCGCGTTCGACGAGGCGCCCGACGAGGCGGCGGCGGCGGCGGTGTCGAGGGATCCGGCGCTGGTCCCGCGGCTGGGGGAACAGCTGGGGGGCGAGCGTCCGAGCTGGAAGGCGGCGCTGGCGCTGGCGGTCGGGGGGCGGCGCGCGCTCGTCGACGCGATCCTCAGGGGCGTGCGGACGCGCGAGCGGCGCGACGCGACCGGCTTCGTCGTCGCGCTCGAGGCGCTGGGCGAAGCGCGCGCGGTGGCGGCGCTGCGCGCGCTGCTCGCGGAGCCGGACGCGCCCGCGCCGTGGGAGCTGGGGCACGCGCTGTTCGCGCTGACCGGTCGTGAGCCGCTGGTGGCGCTCAACGGCGACGCGCGCGCGGAGGCGGATGCGTGGCACGCGTACGACCTGGACGCGCCGCCCCGGCCGCGGCTGGAGCAGGTCGAGCTCGCAGCGGACCGCGCCACGTTCGCGCTCGTCGATGGCGCCGCCGCCATCTCCATCGACTACGGCCCGCCGACGCAGGGCTCGTCGTGGCCGCAGTGGGGCCTGTGGCTGCGGGCGAACGGCAAGCCGCTCTACGCGATCGGCTCGGGCTGCGACACCTGCGAGACCACGCTGCGCGCGATGGGCGACGATCCGTCGATCGCGGCGCGCATCGCGCGCGAGGTGCGCGCATGCCTGGGCGATCTGCGCGCGCTCGATGTGGCGGTGCTCGACGCCTTGACGCCGTGTCTCGCGCGCCTGCGCACGGGGCACTACCTGATCGCGCTGGTCGACCTCGCGATCGAGGTCGTCGACGCGGCCGATCGATCGTGGCTCACGCGCCGCACGCTTCATCGCGGCGCCGACCCTGCGCCGCGGTCGTCGCTGGATGTCAGCTGGCCGGGCGCGCCGCACTTCCAGGTGCGGGACGCGGCGCTGGGCGAGGTCCCGACGTACGGGCTGCTCCTGCCGACCCAGGCGCTGGCGGCGCTCGACGAGCCGACGATCGCCGCGCACGCCGCCGCGATCGAATCCGGCGCTCGTCCGACCGCGCTCGCGATGGCCTGGCTCGAGGCGAAGGATGTCGAGGCGGAGTACCCCGAGCGCTTCCTGATCGGCGCGATCCTCGACGGGCATCATCGGCTCGCGGCCTACGCGCGCCTGTGCCGGCCGGCGCGGATCCTGCTGGCCTGCCGGCTCGAGGATTCGCCGGGACCGCCAGAGGATCGCGCGAGCTGGCTGCGCGCCGCGATCGCTGACCTCGCCGCGGCGCCCCTCGGGTAGCCGCTGAACGAGGTCGCCGCGGACGTCGCATGCGTCTACGATGGAACGCATGGGGGACGGTTTCGCGCGGCATGCGCTGGTCGCGCTCGTGGTCCCGGCGATCGTCGCCAGTTGCGGCGACGGTGCGCGCGCGATCGAGCGCCGTGATGCCGAACCCGCGGGGCGCCACTGCGCCGCCGGCGGCAGCGCGGTGCGGACCGGCGTCGATCTCGACGACGACGGCGTCCTCGATGAGGGCGAGATCCAGGCCACGCAGTACGCGTGCAAGCCGGGCCCCCCGGCGCTCACGCGCATGGAGCTGCTGGCGCCCTCGGCGCAGTGCCCGGCCGGCGGGACCGCGGTCAGCGCAGGGCCGGATCGCGATCGCAGCGGCATCCTCGAGGACGCCGAGATCGACGCCACCACGGTCGCGTGTGCGCCGACGGCGATCTGGGCCGGCAACTTCGGCTTCGATGACTGGAACGATCCGATCCGGGTCGCATGGATCCGCGAGGCGCGGGTCGTGACCGGTACCCTGTACATCAAATCGGACACGGCCATCGATCTGCCGCGATTGGTGTGGGTCCGCGCCCTGGCGGTCCACGGTCAGCTCTCCGAGCTCGAGCTGCCGGCCCTCGCCGAGATCGGCGGCATGGCCTACGTCGCCGTGCCCGCGAAGCTCTCGTTCCCCGCGCTGACGCACATTCGCGGGTCCGCGGACCTCATGCTCGACGCGTCGATCAGCGCGCCCGTGCTGCGCTCCGTCGACGGCGATCTGTCGGTGCAGGTCAACGGCGGCGACGCGGCGTTTCCGGTGCTCGCCTCGGTGGGCGGTCTCCTCCATGTCAGCGGCCCGTTGACCGGGCTCCAGATCGATGCGCTCACCACCGCCGGCGCCTTGACCGTCGAGGGGCAACTCCCCGCGGTGACCGCGCCCGCGCTCGAGACCGTCGCTGGAGACGTCCGGATCGGACCCACGTCGACCCTGCGCGTCACCCTCCCGCGGCTCCGCTCGGTCGGCGGTGCCCTGGTCGTCAGCGGGAACATGGACCTCGGCACGTTCCACGCCCCCGCGCTCGAGCGCGTGAACGGTAGCGCGGTCTTCGAGATGAACGCGCTGCCCGTGCTCGACCTGCCTGCGCTCACCCACGTCGGCGGCGAGCTGCGCGTGGCCCGCGTGCCCGACCTCACCATGCTGCGGCTGCCGGCCCTGCGCACGGTCTCGGACGACGCGACCGGGACGGACGGCGGCGTCGCGATCGACAGCACTGGGTTGCGAGAAGTCCAGCTGCCATCGCTGGTCGCCGTCGGTGGGGAGGTCTGGCTGCGCGAGAACAACGCGCTCACCGTCGTCGACCTGCCCGTGCTCGACGGCGCGGCGACCGCGCTCATCGTGAGCCTGGACCCGGCGCTCGCGCACCTGTCCGCACCCGCGGCCACGCACCTGCGCGAGCTCACGATCGCCGCGGTCGGCTCGCCCACGCTCGCGTTCCCCGTGCTGGCCCAGATCGATGAAGGCCTTCGCCTCGACACGACGCACCTCCGGAACATCGACGGGCTCGCGGCGCTGCGCGTGGTCCACGGGGACGTGGACATCCAGGCCAATCCCGCGCTGCGGTCGACCGGGCGGCTCATGCTCGTCGAGGATCCGGAGGCGGGGGCGCTCGACGACGCGGTCGCGGGGCGGCTGCGGATCGCGTTCGCGCGCGGCGCGGGGCACGGGATCCTCGAGCTGGCGGGCGCGCTCGCGGCGGCGCGGCTGACGCCCGGGCTGGCGTACTGGCGCGGCCTGGGCGCGCGCTACCTCACCGCGATCTGCGGCATCGCGGATCTGGCGACGGCGAAGACCGCGCCGGCGATCGCCGCGCCGACGGATCTGGAGGCGCTGATCGCGGCGGCGCCGCCGATGGCGGGCGCGGAGTACCTCGCCACATCCACGCTGCAGACGATCTGGGGCGACATCGCCGCGGCGTTCGCGGAGCTGCTCGACGAGGCGGGCGGCGCGGTCGGCGAGTTGCTCGCGGCGCGGTTCGCGGCCTGGCATCTGGTCGGCCGCGTGCACTTCAACCTCGCCGAGAACAAGGCCGATCCCGAGCTGCCGTTCGCGTTCCTCGCGACCTATTCGGCGAGCCTGGGCGCGACCGCGAAGGCGCGGCACCTGCCGCTGGGCGAGGCGCTGCGCGAGTACGCGACGCCGTCGCAGAAGCCGCGCCTGCTCTCGCTGCTCTTGCCCGTGCAGCGCGCCGCGGAGTCGCTGCCGTGGCTGCGCGCGATGGTCGACGCGGGCGAGATCTTCGCGCCGCTGCGCTGGAGCCCGGCGGAGGCGTTCCAGTTCCTGCGCGATCTGCCGGCGCTCGAGGCGGCAGGCGTGGTGGTGCGGGTACCGGCGGCGTGGAACGGGCGTCGGCCGGCGCGGCCGATCGTCACCGCGCAGGTCGGCGGCCGCCCACCCTCGCTGCTCGGGCAGAGCGCGCTGCTCGACTTCCGCACCGAGGTCACGCTCGAGGGCGAGGCCCTCACCCAGGCGGAGATCGACGCGATCCTCGACGGCAGCGATGGCCTGATCCTGTTGCGCGGGCGCTGGGTCGAGGTCGATCGCGATCGCCTGCGCGCGATGATCGACGAGCTCGGCGTCGCGGCGCGCACCGCGAAGGACGAGGGCATCACGCTCGCCGATGCGATGCGGCTGCTCGCGGGCGCGGATCTCGCAGGACGCGGCGCCGCGATCGCCCGCGATGTCGACTGGTCGAAGGTGGTCGCGGGGCCGTGGCTCGCCGAGACCCTGCGCGGGCTGCGCAGCCCGGAGCGGATCGCGGCGATCGATCCGGGACCGGCGCTGCGCGCGACCCTGCGACCGTACCAGCAGGTCGGCGTGCGCTGGCTCGATCTGATCACGCAGCTCGGGCTCGGCGCGTGCCTCGCCGACGACATGGGCCTCGGCAAGACGATCCAGGTGCTCGCGCTCCTGCTCGCGCGCGGCCGCGGCGACCGGCCGAGCTTGCTGGTCGCGCCGGCCTCGCTCCTCGGCAACTGGGCCGACGAGATCGCGCGGTTCGCGCCGGGCATCCGCGCGCGCATCGCGCATCCCTCGGCGATGCCCGCGGCCGAGCTGCGCGCCCTCGACCGCGCGTCGTTCGCGGAGACCGATCTGGTCATCACGACCTACGGCACCGTCGCGCGCGCGACCTGGCCCGCGGCCACGCCCTGGGATCTGGTCGTCCTCGACGAGGCCCAGGCGATCAAGAACCCCGGCGCCAAGCAGACCCATGCGGTCAAGCAGCTCGACGCGCGCGCGCGGATCGCGCTCACCGGCACGCCGGTCGAGAACCGCCTCGGCGATCTGTGGTCCCTGTTCGACTTCCTGAACCCGGGCCTGCTCGGCAACGCGCGGCAGTTCACCGGCTTCACCAAGGGCCTCGCCGAGCGCCCGGGCGGCTACGCGCCGCTGCGCGAGCTGGTGCGGCCGTACATCCTGCGCCGGCTCAAGAGCGATCGCGCGATCATCGCCGACCTGCCCGACAAGACCGAGCTCAAGGCCTACTGCCCGCTGAGCCGCACGCAGGCCGCGCTGTACCAGCGCGCCGTCGACGAGCTCGCGAAGTCGTTGCAGAAGCTCGAGGGCATCCAGCGCCGCGGCGTGGTGCTGGGCTACCTGACGCGCTTCAAGCAGATCTGCAACCACCCCTCGCACTGGCTCGGCGACAACGGCTGGGAGCCGAAGGACTCGGGCAAGCTCGGCCGCCTGCGCGAGCTCGCCGAGACCATCGCTGCGCGCCAGGAGAAGGCTCTCGTGTTCACGCAGTTCCGCGAGGTCACCGCGCCGCTCGCGGCGTTCCTCGGCGAGGTCTTCGGGCGCCCGGGCCTGGTGCTGCACGGCGACACCGAGGTCAAGCGCCGCAAGGAGCTGGTCAAGCAGTTCCAGGACGACCCCGCGGTCCCGTTCTTCGTGCTGTCGCTCAAGGCCGGCGGCACCGGCCTCAACCTCACCGCCGCGTCGCACGTGATCCACTTCGATCGCTGGTGGAACCCCGCCGTCGAGAACCAGGCCACCGATCGCGCGTTTCGCATCGGCCAGACCCGCAACGTGCTGGTCCACAAGTTCGTCTGCCGCGGGACGATCGAGGACAAGATCGATCAGATGATCGACGCCAAGCGCGCGCTCGCCGACGGCGTCCTCGAAGGTGGCGCCGACGCGATCCTCACCGAGCTGTCCGACGACGCGCTCCTGCGCATGGTCGCGCTCGACCTCAACGCCGCGATGGGAGACTGATCCATGTACGACTGGCAGCCGTATGTTCCGGTCGCCCGCCGCCGGGCCAACGCGACCCACGAGGTGAAGCGCCGCCTGAAGGGCGGCACGCCGGCGCCAGTCGTGATCACCGGGCGGGCGATCGCGCGGACGTTCTGGGGCAAGGCCTGGTGCGAGAATCTCGAGCAGTACAGCGACTACGCCAGCCGCCTGCCGCGCGGCCGCACCTACGCGCGCAACGGCTCGGTCGTGCACCTCACGATCGAGCCCGGGCGGATCGCCGCGGTGGTCGCGGGCTCGGACATCTACGACACCGAGATCACCGTCACCAAGGTGACCGCCGATCGCTGGGCCGCGGTGCGCGCCGATTGCGCGAGCGGTATCGACTCGCTGGTCGCGCTGCTGCAGGGCAAGCTGTCGGATCGCACGATGGCGCGGATCTGCGAGCGTGCGACCGGGCTGTTCCCCGCGCCGCGCGAGCTGCGGTTCTCGTGCTCGTGCCCCGACTCGGCGTCGATGTGCAAGCACGTGGCGGCGGTGCTCTACGGCGTGGGCGCGCGCTTCGACACGAGCCCCGAGCTGGTGTTCGCGCTGCGCGGCGTGGATCCGGCGGAGCTGGTCGCGGCCGGGCCGCCGGTGGCGGTGGCGTCGAGCCGCGTCCTCGCGACCGACGATCTCTCGGCGCTCTTCGGGATCGATCTGGGCGAGGAGGTCGAGGCGCCGGTGACGAAGCCGACGAAGGGCGCGAAGGCGGCGAAGGGCGCGACGGCGGCGAAGAAGCCGGCGAAGGCCTCATCGCAGACCGCGAAGCCAGCGAAGGCCTCAACGACGGCCTCTTCGAATGCGGCGAAGCCCTCAGCGAAGCCTCGCGCCCGCCGCTGACCGCGCTACTTCTTCTTGTCGCGGACCTTGTCCCAGGTCCCGTCGTCGATCTTCGCGTGGATCCGCGCCAGCACGTCCGGCGGAGCGTCGGGCTCGGGCAGGTTGCCGTAGATCGCCCCGATGTCGCGCATCGGAGCGTCCTCGGTGTCCGGCCCGGCGCCGTACCGACCGTACGGCGCCGGCGGCTTGCGCAGCGTGACCTCGCTGCCCGAGGTCTTGATGAAGCCCTTGCGCAGCGCCACGCCGACGCGCGCCGGGCACCGGCACGGGTTCATCGGGTTGACGTGCTCGCAGCGCGGCGCGAGGTAGTCGCCGACCTTCTTGCGCGCGCGCGACAGCCGCACCTTGTAGGCCGCGACCGTCACGCCCAGCGCCTTGGCCGCATCTTCCTCTTTCAGCTTCAGCACGTGCGACGTGACGAACGCGGCGCGCTCGCCCGGCGGCAGGCAGTTGACCACCGAGGTCATGCAGCCCTGCTTCAGCTCCCACAGGAGAAAGTCGCGCTGCGGATCGGTCAGCGATCGCACCACGTCGGTGCGCGTCGCCTCGCTGCGCAGGGTCTCGTCGAGCAGGTCGAAGCTGACCTCGGGCTGCTTGGGCAGCTTCTGCTCGACGACATGGCTGGCGATGTGGAACAGCCAGATCTCGGCGCGGGGCGCCTCCTCCGGCATGCTCTCGCCACCCACGTAGGCGCGTAGGAAAACTTCGTCGATCACCGCATTGGCACGCTCGTGGTCCAGCGTCATGCGGAACACGAAGTTGTAGACGCGCTGCCAGTGCAGGTCGACCGTCTGCTTGAAGCGATCTCGTCGCATCTTGGTCGACACCTCGCGAAATGGTAACACACGCAACCAATGGGTCGGGCGAACGCGATCGCGGTGGTGTTGTTCCTTGGGGCCTGCGACCAGCCGGTTGGGCACCCCCCGATCGCTCGCATCGACCTGGTGCCGTCGGCGATCCCGGCCTTCGACAACTTCCAGACGGTGGTCGAGCTCGACGGCCAGGCCTCGGCCGACCCGGTCGACGACCCGGATGGCTCGGCGCCGCTCACCTACAGCTGGCAGATCCTCGACAGCGAGAACCGGTTCGAGATGGGCCGGGCGACCTCGCCCACACCCAAGGTTCGCTTCCTCGGCGATCGCCCGCCGACGATCGTGCTGACCGTCACCGATCTCGACGGGCAGGAGGCGACCGCGACCAAGAACCTCGCTCTCACGGTGCGCTGAGCGGCGATCGAGCGAGGCCAGGCCGCGCGCGCGGCGCGAGTCGGTGGTAGGCTTGGCACCTGGGGGATGAGCCGTACGCTCATCGACAACACGCATGCTTCGTTGGACTCGACTCTGGTTGGTCGCGCTCGCGTCGGTCGCGGTGGTCGCTTGCTACAAGACCCCGAAGCCGAACTGTAGCTTCACGTGCGGCACCGGGAGCGCCTGCCCCGATGAGTACGCGTGCGGCCCGGACAACATCTGTCACCTCGACCTCGGGGGCGGGGCGCTCGCGGTCTGCGAGAACCCGACCTTCGACGCGACGGTGCCGGATGGCGCGACCATCGACGGCTCGGTCGAGGATGCGCCGGTCGCCGACGCCGCCCCGTTCGACGCCAAGGTGTTCGATGCCCGCCCCGTCGACGCCCGGCCGCCGGATGCGCACGTCGACGCCACCGTCGACGCCAACCTGTGCCCCGCGCTCGCGATCGCGAGCGACGGCTCGGGCAAGCAGGACATCGTCATCTCGGAGATCGGCCCGGGCGGCAAGATCGAGCTCTACAACACGACCGCCAGCGACATCGATCTGACGGCGTCGCACTACGCGCTCCTGTCCGATCCGCAGTCCCTGGCGCTGACCGGCACGGTCAAGTCGCACGGCTACCTCTCGCTCGACCTGCCGGTCGCGTTCACCGACACCCTCGCGGGCGGCGAGATCATCCTCTACGTCAACATCGTCACCACGCCCGACGACTTCGACACCGCGGCCAACGTCTACGACTTCGTGTGCTGGGGCACCAACCCGCACGCGTCGCACAAGACCACCGCCGAGGCCGCGACGGTCCCGAAGTGGAGCGGTGCCTGCGCGGGCGCGATCACCGGTGACGCGATCGCGCGCAAGAGCAACGTCGATGGCGTCGATGCCGCCGACTACGACATCAACGCGACCGCCTCGCCGCTGACCTGCCCGTAACCGCGGCGGCCGCGAGCCGTCCAAGCGACATGTCGACCGCCGTCGCACGTCGCCCTGATCGATGGGTGCTCGCGGGCTTCCTCGCGCTGTCGGCGCTGACCGCGATCGTCGGCGGCGCCGCGTCGGGCGCCGGCGTCCGCGCCTGGTACCTCGCCATGAACCAGCCGCCGCTCAGCCCGCCGGGCTGGGTCTTCGGCCCGGTGTGGACGCTCCTGTACGCGGCGATGGCGATCGCGGCGTGGCGGGTGTGGCGCCGGGTCGGCGCGGATCGGTCGATCGCGGTCTACCTGATCCAGCTCGCGCTCAACGCGGCGTGGAGCGGCCTGTTCTTCGGCGCGCGCCGCATGGACCTCGCGCTCGTCGACATCGTCGCGATGTGGATCCTGATCGCCGCGACCATCGCGCTGTTCGCGCGGCGCGATCGGGCCGCGGCCTGGATGATGGCGCCGTACCTGGCGTGGGTCAGCTTCGCGACCTACCTGAACGCCGCGTTCCTCGCGCTCAACTGATCGCCGCGGTCAGTGACACCAGACGCTCATCTCGATCTCGACCACGGTGAGCGGCGCGAAGAACGCCTCGGCGGCGGCGCCGGTGAGGACGTCCGTGCCTGCGGGCAGGTCACCGGCCACGACGTACCAGCTCGCGTCGGTGTCGTCCTCCTCGCGCCGCTCCGGGTTGCAGCGCACCTGACCGGGGCCGTTCGATCGGCACACGAGCTGGCCGTGGCCCGCGGGCAGGCGTGCGAGCACGTCCTGGCCGTGGGCGCCGAGCGCCAGGCCGAGATCGTCGTGGATGCCGGGCAAGAGGATGTCGAGGCCGCAGTTGATCTCGGCGACGGTGGTGCCGGCGGCGTCCTTGATCTTGCCCTCGGCGACGGTGCACGTGCCGAAGGTCGTGCGCGGCGCGGCGGCGGGATCGTCGCCCTGGAACATGGCGCCGTACTGCTCGAACTGCTTGAAGACCGCCGCGCCGTCGAGGGCCGCGCGATCGGCGAAGCACGGCGCGCCGGCGGTGGTGGGCGTCGCGGTGGTGGCGGTCGTGGCCGGCGTGGTCGCTGGCGGGGCGGCGTGGCAGGCGGCCAGGGCGATCGTCGCGAGCGCGCTTCGCATCATCATGCCAGCGTAACGCGTCGGCGGCGGTGACTGTTCCGCGCGGTGCGATGCGCGATCCGCGCACAGGACAGGAGCTGTCGCTGGTGCCGGGCGCGCGCGTCGGGCAGGCTGCGACGCGATGCCAACCGTTGCCCCCGCGCGCCTCGCCCGCCTCGCCGCGTTGCTCCTGTTCGCGGCCTGCTCGTCGGAGAGCGCGCCCGGCACCGCCGACGCGCCCGCGGCGGCGCCCGATTCGCCCGCGGCCGAGGATCTCGACGCCACCGCCGCCGACTTCGAGTGCGTGCTGCACTGGGATCAGGTCGGCCCTTACCGCGTCACCAACAAGCTCGGGCACGACGCCAAGTCGGTCGCGCTGAGCCCGACCGGCGGCACGTTTCCCGTCGGCACGATCCTGCAGATCGTCCCGACCGAGGCGATGGTCAAGCGCCGCGTCGGCTTCGACGCCGCGAGCAACGACTGGGAGTTCTTCGCGCTCGACGTCAGCGCGAGCGGCACGACGATCACGACGCGCGGCACGACCAACGTCGTCAACCGCTTCGGTGGCAACTGTCTCAGCTGCCACGCCAAGGCCATGCCGCAGTTCGACCTCGTCTGCGGCACGACCCACGGCTGCGACGCGCTGCCGGTCAGCGAGCAGACGCTGGTCGACCTGCAGAACAGCGATCCGCGCTGCCCGTGAGCGTCAGTCGGCCGGCGCGTCGGTCGCCACGACCCGCGCGATGAAGCCGAGCTCGGCGGGCGGCAGGTCGCGCGCGAGCCGCCCGTCCTCGACGAGCTCGCAGGGAAACTCGATCCACGCGGCGACCTCGGTCGCGCTCCACCGCGCGCGCACCTCGAGACGATCGCCGACGATCGGCCGCAGCGTCGCGGGGCGGTCGAGCAGCAGCGTCGCGAGGCGATCGAGCCCCACCGGATCGAAGGCCAGGATGCCGAGTAGCGATTCGCCCGGCGCCGGCGACGGGATCGCGTCGCCGGTGAGCCACACGCACGCGATGCCGCGCGCGAGCTGCAGCCCGAACCGCGCGCTCGCGCCTGGCGTGGGCGCGATCATCATCGCGGCGCTGTCGAACCGGTAGACCTGACCGGCGAGCGTCACGTGGTGGACGAGCACGTCCGCGGGGGGCTCGGGCGTGTCGAGACGCGGTGGCGAGGGTCGCGGCGGCGCTGCGATCGGGCGCGGAGCCTCGCGCCGCGCGGCTTGTGCGGTCGGCAGGACCAGGACCGGCGCGCCGTCGAAGCCGGCGCGCGGTGGCCGCTGCGACGCGTTGTAGAGAGCTGTCGCGAGCTCGCCGGCGTCGAGCCACACGCCATCGCCGCGCCCGCACCGCTCGACCGCCACGCCCTCGACTGCCACGCGATCCATCGGCTGATGACAGACGGGGCAGACCCGCGGGTCGCCGCCCCGCCGCGGCGCGAACCGCAGGCCGCTCGACTCGGCGCCGTTCTGCATGTCGTGCACCAGCTCGGTCAGCGTCGCCTCGCGCATCCAGATCCCGCCACAGCCGTGGCAGGCGCGTCGATCCCCGGCGGTGACCAGCTCGGTCGCGCACGCCGGGCAGTGCTCGAACTCGTCGCGGTACACGGTCGCGCGAGGGTAGCGCAATCTCGCCAGTGCGGTCGGGGGACTGCTACCGTGCGCCCGCGGCGATCGCCGCGGAGCGCCAGATGTCGGCAGAGTCGGAGCGGCGGGATCGGATGCGGTATCCGTGGCGCAAGAAGACGGCGCCGCTCACGGCGATCGCGGCCGTCGGGGTGGTCGCGGCCGCGATGATCTGGAACCAGCCCGGGGCTCCGTCGTCGGCGCATCCGGCGGCCGTGTTCACCGGGCACCGGTTCGCCTATCGTGTGCACACGCCCGCGGGCCCCGCATGGCGCGAGCAGCCGGCCGCGAGCGGGAAGGATCTCGATCTCGTGCTCATCGACGGCGAGGCCATCACGGTCCGCGTCACGGCGACGACCTCGACCGCGGTCGGGTCGAACGAGGAGCTGCTTCGGCGGTTCCTTCGCCCCGGCCCGGAGCCAGGGTCGCCCGAGGTCCTCGACCGCCAGGTTCTGGCGCTCGGCGAGGATCGCGCGTTGCGCGTCCACGCACGCGAGCGGATCGCGGGGCGCGACTACGACACGCAGCTCGAGATCGTGGGGCGCGACGACGTGTTCTACGTCCTCGAGGTGAGCGCGCGGTCACCGGTCGCGGCCTCGACCGCGGCCGCGCAGCTCGCGATCGTGCGCGACTTCGAGCTCCCGCCTGCCGAGGTCCTGCTCGCGCTACCCGCGCCGCCGCTCGCGCTGCCCGCGCCGGCGCCGAGCGCGGCAGGAACGCCCGGGGCGCCCGATGCACCCGACCAGGCGTACGCGCGCGCGAGTCTCGCCGCGCAGGCCGGTCATGTCGACGAGGCGCTGTACTGGCTCCAGCGCGGCGCGATCGACGATGGCGTGGATGTCACCGACGTCAGCGATGACCCGGACTTCAAGGCGGTCGTCGCGGACGCGCGATGGCCCGAGCTCCAGGCATTCTGTCTGCGCGTCCGGCGCTACTACGCCCACCATCCGGTCGAGATCGAGGCCGTCGCCGTGCCGCGAGGATATCGGGCCGGCACGCCGATCCCGCTGCTGATCGCGCTCCATGGCCTCGGCGATGGCGCCGCGCAGTTCTTCGCGGCGATGGAGGGGCAGGGGGCCGCCGACGTCTTCGGCGTGGCGATCGTCTCGGTCAGCGGCACGATCGCGCGCGGCCCGCATCACTTCGCGTGGGCCGAGGATCCCGAGCGCGACCTCGCGCGCATCGACCGCGCGCTCGCCAAGCTCCGCGATCGCGTGGCCATCGCCGAGGGCAAGACCGCGCTGCTCGGCTTCTCGCAGGGCGCGCAGCTCGCCGTCGAGCTCGCCGCGCGTCACCCCGAGCGCTTCGCCGGCGCGATCGGCATGTCGCCGGGTACGCTCACCGAGCGCACGCTCGACGGCCTCGCCGCGGGAAGCCTCGCGAAGCGGCACTTCGTCATGCTGGTCGGTGCGGGCGAGTACCCAGGCAACGTCACGCTCGCTGCAGACGACGCCGCGAAGCTCCGCGCCGCGGGCGCCGAGGTCTACCACCGCGCGCATCCCGATCAGAAGCAGCACTCGTTCCCGCCCGACTTCTATGACGCCTTCGGGACGTGGCTCGGGTTCGTCATCGACGGCAAGCCGATCGCGCCGTAGCGGCCGGTCGCTGCGGCGGGGCGACGCGGCATCTGACGCCGATCCGGGCCGGGCACGGGTCGGGCACGGGCACGGGGGGCTGGATCACCGCCGGAGCTGAATCCCGCGAAGGGCCGATTCTGGAGAGCGAACGCGGGATACCTCCAGCGTGCGCAATCACGAACCGAGACCGCGCGCCCGAGTTGCGGGGCTCGTCCACGGCGCGTGTCAGCGTCGAGGCCTACGCGCGACGTGTGAGCAGATCGACCGCTATCACGTCGAGGAACATCTCCACGCGGCGATCGCGATCCTCGCAGCGTGCGACCGGACGGCGGCGGCGTGGCGTGCGCGCGACCGCGCCGCGCTCGATCGCAGCGACACCGCGATCGATCGCAGCGCGCGCGATCTGGCGAGCCTCCGCGGGCAGGTCCGCAAGCACATCCGGCCGAGCGATGCGCCGAGCTGGCAGGGCACATCGGCTACTTGGTCCGGAATCGCCGACGCATGCGATACGCGACGGCGAGGGCACGCGGGATCACCACCGGAGCCGAACCGCGACGAGCGCCTTCGGCGCGAATGCTTGGTGCACGCTCGGGAGACCGAGACGGGCACGGGCACGGGGCCAACCGCGCGATGGAGGGCGCGTACATGCGCGAGATTCGCGCCGCTTAGGGATCCGAGCGCGTTCCAGACCCGGGCACGGGCACGGGCACCGGCACCGGCACCGGCACGGGCACCGGCTCGGTATGGACCCCATTCCCTGATGTGATAATATATCGGCGCAACCAATGAAACGGCAGGTTCAACACGAGCTCCCGTGGCGCACGCGCGGCGGCAAGCGTCCGAACTCGGGCCGCAAGGCGCGCGGTCCGCGAGCGAGCGAGCCGCACCGCGTGCGGCCCACGATCGACCCGCGGCACCCGCTGCACGTCGTGATTCGCGCGCGGCCGGGCCTCAAGCTGCGCCGGCGCGCGGGCTGGCTGGCGGTCCGGCACGGGCTCGCGATCACCTGCCGGCGGAGCGATTTCCGCATCTGCCATCTCTCGGTGCAGGGCAACCACGTTCACCTGATCGTCGAGGCGGACAGCCACATGTCGCTCGCGCGCGGGATGCAGGGGTTCCAGATCGCGTGCGCGCGGCGGTTCAACGCGCACACGAATCGCCGCGGCGGCGTGTTCGCGGATCGCTATCACCCGCGACCGCTGGCCACGCTGCGCGAGACCCGCAACGCCCTGGCCTATGTCCTGAACAACTGGCGGCGCCACCGAGAGGACATCACCGCGCACAACCTCGCGTTCGATCCGTTCGCCTCGGCGCGCGCGTTCGATGG
>JAIOQA010000080.1 GCA_021413675.1 Deltaproteobacteria bacterium
GCACGCGTATGTCGCGCCGGGGCAGCAGCACCTGCGCGTGGTGCGCTCGGGCGCGCGCTACCTGTGCAAGCTCGATCAGGGCCCGCTGGTCAGCGGCCACCGGCCGTCGGTCGACGTGCTGTTCACCTCGGTCGCCGCTGCCGCCGGCGAGAACGCGATCGGCGTGATCCTCACCGGCATGGGCGCCGACGGCGCCGACGGCCTGGCCGAGCTGCGCGCCCGGGGCGCGGCGACGATCGCGCAGGACAAGGCGACCAGCGTGGTGTGGGGCATGCCCGGCGAGGCCGTGCGCCGCGGCGCCGCGCTCGAGGTCCGGCCGCTCGACGAGATCGCCGGCCGCATCGCCGCGTTCGCGCGCACCAAGCTCTGACGCGGCGCCGCCGGGCGCCGCGGGGTCGCTAGAACAGCTCGATGCCGCCGCTCGCGACGTCCCGCTGGGTGACCGCGTTGCGGTGGATCTGTGCGTCCGTGGCCGCCAGCGCCGCCCGCAGCGCCGCGCCGTCCTGGCCGCCGGCGATCTGCCCGCACACGCCGCGGATCGCGTCGAGCTTGCCGCGCACGCTGTCGAGCAGCTGCGTCAGCATGTCCTCGAACTGCAGCGCGCGGATCGCGGCGTCGACGTCGACCTGGATGCGCTCGAGCGAGCGCTTCGACGACGCGCTGACCTGCTCGAGGTGCTCGATCGTCGCGCCGAGCTCCTTGTGACCGGCGACCGCGGTCGCGAGGTCGTAGCTGGCGAGCGCCGCGGCCGCGTCGCTGGTCGCGGTCAGCGACAGATCCTGGCCCTCGATCGCGGTCCGGATCGCCTTGCTCAGGCTGCCGGTCTCCTCGGCGAGGCGCTTGATCTCGTCGGCGACCACGCGGAACACCGCGCCGTCCGCGCCGACCCGCTCGGCCTCGATCGTGGCGTTGAACGAGATCAGCCGGGTCGCGCGCGCGATCTTCTCGATGTTCTGGCCGCGCCCGGCGACCTCGGCGGCGTTGCCGCGCAGCGCGCTGACCTCGCTCAGGATCCGCGCGCTGCTCTTGCCGATGTTGTCGATGTCGTCGACGAAGCGGCGCAGGATCTCGCGCATCGCCCCGGCGAGGCCCTGGTCGCCGCCCATGCCGGTGATCGCGTCGACCGCGGCCTCGTAGCTCTGGCGCTCCGTGGCGAGGTGGCCGCGCAGCGAGTCGAAGCTGCTGAAGAGCTGGCCTGCGGCGTCGCTGACCAGCGCGCGCGCGCGGCCCACGTCGTCCGCGACCACGGCGATCGCCTTCTCCATCCAGGCGGCGAGGTCGGTGGTGTCGCTCATCTGCAGTCTGGATCGACCGAGATTTTCGGATGTCGAGAGGACTTCGCCGCCGACGATCCCGTGCCGGGTTCAGGGCCGGCGCGCCCGGCGTCGTGGGCCCTCGGAGCGGAGGTAGTCCCGGGTGTGCCGGACCCCGGCGCGTACGCGAGAGGTGTTCCGGGCGCGCGATCGCTGCTGCATCTCTGCCGCGAGGATCCGGTCACACGGTGTCCCGCGCTGACGCGCACGCGCGCGATCGTGATGAAATGCGGGCCGGCGGCGCAGGTCCTCCGGGTTGTTGCCCGAGTCTTCCATCCGGGGCGCCGATCGCCCCGTGATAGCGATCGAGCATGATGCTGGCGTGTGCGCGGTGCTTTCATCGACAGGAAGCGGGCGAGACCTGTGGGGCCTGTGGCGCGGAGGCGATCTTCGATCTGCGCAGCCAGGCCGCGCGCGATCTCTTCGATGGCAACGAAGCCCGAGCGCGGCGGGCGCGCGACGGCCGCATCCGCATGATCAGCGCGATCACCGCCGTCGCGGCGATGGTGGGCCTGTTCGCCATCTTCGGCGCGCTGAACCTGGTCCCGCGGCGCGGCGCGATCGTGCTGGTCCTCGCGCCCGCGGTCGGCGTCGAGCTCCTGCTCGAGAAGCTCCTCGGTCGCGGCAAGGCCTCGATCCTCGAGGGGCTGCCGCCCGCCGAACTGCCGTAGCCATCGACCGCCCCGGTCGCGTCCTTGTCTATGCTCGCGCCATGGACGTGATCTCCTGGCTCTGCGACGGCGATCCGGCGGTGGCCTGGCAGGCGCGGCGCGATCTCACGGGCGCCAGCGGCGCCGAGGTCGCGCGCGAGCGCGCCCGGGTGGTGCGCGAGGGCCTCGGCGCCGCGATCCTGGCGCGGCAGGGCGCGGATGGTGTCTGGCGCACCGACGGCGCACCGACCTGGCTGGCGACCCTGGCGTCGGTCGATCTGCTGCGCGCCACCGGCGCCGATCCCGCCGACCCCGCGGTCGCGGCGGCGATGACCCGCCTCGCCGAGGGCTTCCGCTGGCCCGCGGAGTTCGGCGCCCTCGACTTCTTCGGCGGCGAGGTCGAGCCGTGCATCAACGGCCGCGCGCTCGCGATCGGCGCGTACGCCGGGCGGCCCGATGCCGCGCTCGCGCAGCGGCTGATCGGCGAGCCGCTGGCCGATGGCGGCTGGAACTGCGACGCGCCGACGAGCGCGCGCGCGTCGTACCACTCCACGATCTGCGTCCTCGAGGGCCTGCTCGCGTACGAGCGCGCGGTCGGCGGCGATCCCGCGGTCGCGCGCGTGCGGCAGCGCGGCGAGGCCTACCTGCTCGAGCGCGGCATGTTCCGGCGGCGCACGACCGGCGAGGCCGCGTCGCCGGGCTTCCTCGAGCTCGCGCATCCCCCGCGCTACCACTACGACCTCCTGCGCGGCCTCGATCACCTGCGCGACGCCGGCGCCGCCCCCGAACCGCGCATCGCCGACGCGATCCGCATCCTCGCGGACAAGCGCCAGCCCGACGGCACCTGGCGACTCGACGCCGCCTACCCGGACGGCCTCGCGGTCGAGCTCGGCGAGGCGGTGGGCGCGCCCAGCCGGTGGAACACGCTGCGCGCGCTGCGCGTGCTGCGCTGGGCCGAGTCCTAGGAGCCCGGCAGGGGTGTGCGCTCGCGCGCATCGAGCGCCTCGCGCGCATCCCGCGCCTCGCGCAGGATCAGCAGGGCCTCCTTGGCCAGGCGCACCACCAGCGGCGCGACGAGCAGGCCCCAGCCGCCCATCACCTCGATGCCGCCGAACATCGCGATGAGGACCACGTAGCTCGGGAGCTGCAGGTGGCCGCGGCGCGCGAGGACCGGCCGCACCAGGTTGTCGATCGTGCCGATCACGACCACCCCCGCGACCGCGAGGATGATCGCCGCGCCCGGGCGCCCGGTGAGCGCGAGGCCCGCTGCGATCGGGATCCACACCATCGCCGTGCCGACCGCCGGG
>JAIOQA010000081.1 GCA_021413675.1 Deltaproteobacteria bacterium
GAGCTGCGCGTGCCGACCCGCACCGCCGGCGACCGCCACAAGCCGCCCGTGGCGCGCGCCGACGAGCAGGTCGCGCTCGCGCCCGCGATCGGCGTCGAGGCCACGATCCGCGCGCTGCGCGTGCTCGACGTGCTCGACTGGAAGGCGTTCGTCGGCGCGACCAGCCGCATCGAGGCGATCCTGCGCACCGATCCGGCGCAGGTCTACGCGCGCATGGACTTCGCGAGCCGCGACCGGTACCGGCGCGCGGTCGAGGCGCTGGCCTGGGACGCCGGCAAGGACGAGGCCGACGTCGCGGCGCTGGCGATCGCGCTCGCGACCGAGGCGGCCGACGAGCCGCACCTCCGCCATGTCGGGCACTACCTCGCCGGCGACGGCCGGCTCGCGCTCGAGCACCGGCTCGGGCATCGCCCGGTCGGCCGCGCCCGGCTGCGCCGCGCGCTGACGCAGCGCCCGACCCTCGCGTACCTGGCGCCGCTCGCGCTGCTCACCGCGCTGCCGCTGGCCGCGCTCGGCGCGGTGCTGGGCCACGCCGGCGCCAGCTGGCTCGCGATCGCGGTCGCGCTCGCGGTCGCCGCGGTGCCGGTCTCGGTCGTGGCCCTCGCCGCGCTCCAGACCGCGATCGCGCGGATCTTGCCGCCGCGCACGCTACCCAAGCTCGACTTCGCCCGCGGCCTGCCGGCGGACGCCCGCACGCTGGTGGTCATCCCGACCCTGCTCGGCCAGGCCGCCGACGTCGACGCGATGATCCACCAGCTCGAGCAGCACTACCTCGCCAACCCCGATCCGCAGCTGCAGTTCGCGCTCTTGACCGACGACGTCGACGCGCTGGTCCCGGCCACCGACGGCGCGCTGCTCGAGCGCGCGAGCGCGGCGCTCGAGGCACTCAACCGCCACCACGGCAAGGATGGCGTCGGGCCGTTCCACCTGCTGCACCGCCGCGCGCGCTGGAACCCGCGCGAGGAGCGGTTCATGGGCTGGGAGCGCAAGCGCGGCAAGCTCGAGGAGCTCAACCGCCTCTTGCGCGGGGACACCGAGACCAGCTACGCGCGCCACGTCGGCGATCCGGCGGGCCTCACCGCGATCCGGTTCGTGATCACCCTCGACAGCGACACGCAGCTCCCGATGGGCGCCGCGCACCGGCTGGTCGGCGCGCTCGCGCACCCCGCGAACCGCGCGGTCTTCGATCCCGCCACCGGGCGCGTGGTCGCCGGCTACACGATCATCCAGCCGCGTATGGAGACCTCGCCGACCAGCGCGCGCGACACCGCGTTCTCGCGGATCTACGCCGGCGACATCGGCTTCGACATCTACACCCACGCGCGCGCCCGAGAACGCGATCGTCAGCCACGATCTGTTCGAGGGCATCCACGGCCGCACCGCGCTCGCGAGCGACATCGTGCTGTTCGAGGGCTACCCCGCCGGCTACGTCGGCTACGCCAAGCGCCTGCACCGCTGGGTCCGCGGCGACTGGCAGCTGTGGCCGTGGCTCCTGCCCCGGGTCCCGACCCAGGGCGGCCGGCCCTCGCGCAACTCGCTGGCGCCGATCGATCGCTGGAAGGTGCTCGACAACCTGCGCCGCAGCTTGATCGCGCCGGCGACGCTGGTGCTGCTGGTGCTGGGCTGGACCTGGCTGCCGGGCTCGCCGCTGGCGTGGACGCTCGGCGCGCTCGGCCTCGCCATCGCGCCGAGCCTGCCCGCGATCGCGCGCGATCGCCGCCGCCGCCGCGCGCACCTCGCGCGGGCGGGCCTCGCGATCGTCTTCCTCGCCCACGAGGCCGCGGTGATCGTCGACGCGATCGCGCGGGTCAGCGTGCGCACCGCGATCACCCGCAAGCGGCTCTTGCAGTGGACCTCGGCGGCGCACACCGCGACCGCGCTCGCGAACCAGGCGCCGCGCGCGCTGGCCTGGCGCGCGGTCGCGCCGTCGCCGATCCTCGCGGTCGCGATCAGCGCGCTGGTGGCGGTGACGCAGCCGATCGCGCTGATCGTGGCGGCGCCGCTGCTCCTCGCGTGGCTGGCCGCGCCCGAGATCGCGCGCGCGATCAGCCAGCCGCGCGCGCCCGCCGCGCTGCCGCTGCGCCCCGACGAGCGCGCCTACCTGCGCCAGCTCGCGCGCCGGACCTGGCGGTTCTTCGACGCGTTCGTCGGCCCGATCGATCAGTGGCTGGTGATCGACAACTACCAGGCCGAGCCCAACGAGCAGCTCGCGCACCGGACCTCGCCGACCAACATCGGCCTGATGCTGCTCGCGACCCTGTCGGCGTACGACTTCGGCTACGTCGGGCCCGGCGAGCTCGCGCTGCGCCTGCGCCGCGCCTTCGACAGCATCACCCGCCTGCCCCACTACCGCGGCCACCTGCTCAACTGGTACGACACCAAGAGCCTCGAGCCGCTCTTGCCGCGCTACGTGTCGACCGTCGACAGCGGCAACTTCGCGGGCTGCCTGATCGCGCTGGCCCAGGGCTGCCGGGAGATCGCGGCCGCGCCGGTGGTGCGCCTCGCGCCCTGGCGCGGCCTCGCCGACTCGGCGGCGCTGCTCGGCGAGGTGGTCGCCACGATCCCCGCGCCGAGCGCGGCCGCGCTGCGCGGCGTGATCGCGCGCCTCACCGCCAGCGTGCAACGCGGCGCCGACCAGCCCGACGACGCCTACGCGATCCTCTGCGCGCTGTGCGACGACGACGCACTCGCGCTCGATCGCGAGGTCCTGGCCTTCGTCGAGACCGGCGCGGTCCGCCACGACGGCGAGCTGCTGCGCGCGCTGCGCGAGACGATCGAGCGCCTGCACCAGCAGCTGCGCCAGATGCGGCGCGAGCTCGAGAGCCTCCTGCCCTGGCTCGCGCTCGGCGACGAGCCCGCCGCCACCGCGCTCGCGCTGCCGCGCCAGGTCAGCCTCGACGCCCTGCCCGCGACCTCGGCCCGGCTGCGCGCCGAGCTGGCGGCGTGGCTCGCGGCGCAGGGCACGCTCGCGCCCTCGGTCGCGGCCTCGGCCGCGCGGCTCGACGACGCCTTCGCCCGCGGCGCCGCCAGCGCGGAGACGCTGCGCGCCGAACTGCTCGCGCTCGCGGCCCGCGCCGACGACGAGGTCCGCGACATGGACTTCCGCCTGCTCTACGATCGCGAGCGCGCGCTGTTCCGCATCGGCTACAACGTCACCGCCGATCAGGCCGACAGCAACCACTACGACCTGCTGGCGTCCGAGGCGCGGCTCGCGAGCTACCTCGCGATCGTGAGGCGCGAGGTGCCGGAGACCCACTGGTACGCGCTCGGCCGGCCGATGACCTCGGTCGCGGGCGAGCCGACGCTGGTGTCGTGGGGCGGCACGATGTTCGAGTACCTGATGCCGAACCTGCTCATGCGCAGCCAGCCCGGCACGCTGCTGGCGCGGACCAGCGAGCGCGCGGTCGCGGCGCAGATGGCCTGGGGCACCGCGCTCGGCACGCCGTGGGGCGTGTCCGAGTCCGCGTTCGCGCGCGCCGACGCCGGCCACACCTACCAGTACCGCTCGTTCGGCGTGCCGGGCCTCGGCTTCCGCCGCGAGCTCGAGGACGATCGCGTCGTCACGCCCTACGCCTCGGCGCTCGCGGTCGCGATCCGGCCGCGCGACGTGGTCGCCAACCTGCGCGACCTCGAGGCCCGCGGCATGGCCGGCACCTACGGCCTGTTCGAGGCGCTCGATCTCACCCCGGCGCGCGCCGGCGTCGACCAGGCCCCGACGGTGGTGCGCTCGTACATGGCCCACCACCAGGGCATGTTGATGATCGCGATCGGCAACCTGCTGAACGAACGCTCGATGGTCGACCGCTTCCACGCCGACGCCGCGGTCGCGACCGGCGAGCTCTTGCTCAACGAGCTCGCGCCCGACACCGCCCCGCCCGAGTGGCCGCTGGCCGATCCCGCGGTCGACGAGCTCCGCGACGACGCCGCGCTGCCGGCGGCGCCCGGGCCGTGGGCCAGCGCCGACCCGACCCGCCGCCAGGCCTTCGTGCTCGGGAACGGGCGCATGACCAGCCTCGTCACCGACGCCGGCGGCGGCGGCCTGACCTGGCGCGGCCTCGCGCTGACCCGGGGCCAGCCCGATCCGACCTGCGACGACGACGGCCTGTGGCTCTACGTGCGCGACGAGGTCACGCACCGGATCTGGCGCGCCACCGGGCCCGACGGCCGCACCACCTTCGCGATGCACTCGATCGAGCTGCACCGCCGGCACGAGGGCATCTCGGTGCACGTCGAGGTCACGGTCGCGCCCGCCGACGACGTCGAGCTGCGGCAGCTGACGCTGCACAACGAGACCGACGCACCGCGCCGCCTGACCGTGACCAGCGCCGGCCGGCCGGTGCTGCTCGCCGAGCGCGACGCCGCGGTCCACCCCGCGTTCGCGAGCCTGTTCGTCGAGAGCGAGCACCTGGCCGAGCTCGACGCCGTCGCGTTCGCGCGCCGGCCGCGGGCGCCGTCCGAGGCGGCGGGCGTGGTCGTCCACCGGCTGGTGCGCGAGGGCGCCGCGGTCAGCTTCGCGGGCTACGAGACCGATCGCATCGCGTTCCAGGGTCGCGGCGGGCGACCGCACCTGCCCGCCGCGCTGGCCGAGGCCACCGGCCCGCTGCGCGGCCGGGTCGGCGCGGTGCTGGATCCGGTGATGAGCGTGATGGCGCAGGTCGAGCTCAAGGCCAAGGGCACGGTCACGCTCGCGTTCGTGACGACCGTGGCGCGCACGCGCCCGGCCGCGATCGAGCTGGCGCACCGCTACGGCACGATGCACGCGGTGCGCTGGGCGTTCCGCGACGCGGCGCTCGAGAGCCCGCGCCGGCTCGCGCGCGCGAAGCTCGATCCCGCGCTGGTGCCCGCGATCCAGCGCCTGTTCGCCGCGATGTGGTTCGCCGATCCGAACCTCCGGGTCGTGCCCGACGGCCTGCCCCCGGCGGCGCCGTGCAAGCAGCGGCTGTGGGGCCGCGGCATCTCGGGCGACGATCCGATCGTGCTGGTCCGCGTCCACGATCCCGACGCGCCGCTCCTGCGCGAGCTGCTCGCGGCGCAGCGCTACCTGCGGTGGTGCGGCGTCCGCCTCGATCTCGTGCTCATCGACGCCCAGACCACGGGCTATGACAGCGACGGCTCGGGTACCCTGCGCCGGGTGATCGCGCAGCACGACGATCACGAGTGGATCGGCCGCAACGGCGGGCTCCACGTCTTCGCCGCCGACCAGGCGACCGAGGACGAGCGCCGGCACCTCGAGGCGACCGCGCGGATCGTCCTCGACACCCGCGACGGCGGGCTCGAGGCCGGGCTCGCGCGCGTGATCCCGGTGGCGCCGCGCCTGCCGCGCTTCGACACCAGCCCGCAGGCCGATCCGGCGTCGCCGCCGCGGCCGCGCCCGCCGCTGGTGCTCGACAACGGCAGCGGCGGGTTCTCGCCCGACGGGCGCGAGTACGTGATCGCGCTGCCCGCCGGCGGCACCACGCCGGCGCCGTGGTGCAACGTGATCGCGAACGAGACCTTCGGCTGCCTGGTCAGCGAGGCCTCACTCGGCACGACCTGGTCCTTGAACAGCGGCGAGAACAAGCTCACGCCGTGGCGCAACGATCCGGCGATCGATCTGCCGTCGGAGGTGCTGTACCTGCGCGACGAGGAGACCGCGGTGGTGTGGTCGCCGACGCCCCGCCCCGCCGGCCACGGCGCCGCGACCACGGTGCGCCACGGCGCGGGCTACACCCAGTACGAGCGCGCCGATCACGGCTTCGCGCAGACCATGACGGTGTTCGTGCCGCCCGACGCGCCGCTCAAGATCGTGCGGCTGCGGCTCACCAACCAGCTCGCGCGCCACCGCCGCGTGACCGCGACCTACTACGCCGAATGGGTGCTCGGCCCGCGGCCCGCCGCGCAGCGCGCGTTCATCGCGTCGGAGCACGATCGCGACAGCGGCAGCGTGCTCGCGACCACCGCCTGGAACGCCGAGTTCGGCGGGCGCGTCGCGTTCCTCGCCGCCGGCGACAAGACCCACGGGTTCACGACCGATCGCGGCGAGTTCCTCGGCGCGCGCGGCGACTACGCCCGGCCCGAGGCGCTCGAGCGCTGGGGCCTGTCGGGCTCGACCGCGCCCGGCGTCGATCCGTGCGCGGCGCTGCAGATCCACCTCGAGCTCGCGCCCGGCGAGACCCGCGAGACCCACTTCGTCCTCGGCCAGGCCGCGAGCCGCGACGAGGCGCTCGCGCTGATCGCCGAGTACCAGCACGGCGCGGCGATCGCGGCGGCGTGGACCCGGGTCGGCGCGTTCTGGGACGAGTTGCTCGGCGACATCCGGGTCGCGACGCCCGAGCCGGCGATGGATCTGCTGGTCAACCGCTGGCTCCTGTACCAGGCGGTGGCGGCGCGGTTGTTCGGCCGCATCGGCTTCTACCAGGCCGGCGGCGCGTTCGGCTATCGCGACCAGCTGCAGGACGTGCTCGCGCTCCTGCACGCCGCGCCGGCGCGAGCGCGCGCGCAGCTCCTGCTCGCGGCCGCGCACCAGTTCGAGGACGGCGACGTGCTGCACTGGTGGCACCCGCCGGCCGGCCGCGGCGTGCGCACGCGCTGCTCCGACGATCTGCTGTGGCTGCCGTTCGTGACCGCGGAGTACGTGGCCGCGACCGGCGACCTCACGATCCTCGACGCGGCGGTGCCGTTCCTCGCCGCGACGCCGCTGCGCCCCGACGAGCACGATCGCTACGATCAGTTCGCCACCGGCGCCACGGCGCCGCTCCTCGAGCACTGCCGGCGCGCGCTCGAGCGCGGCGCCACCAGCGGCGCGCACGGGCTGCCGCTCATGGGCGACGGCGACTGGAACGACGGCATGAACCTGATCGGCGCGCGCGGCCGCGGCGAGAGCGTGTGGCTGGCGTGGTTCCTCGCCGCGACGATGGACCGGTTCGCGGCGGTGTGCGCGCGGATCGCCGCGCCCGCCGAGAGCACCGCCTGGCGCGCGCGCGCCGACGCGCTGCGGATCGCGATCGCCGGCGCGGCGTGGGACGGAGGCTGGTACGTGCGCGCGTTCCACGACGACGGCTCGACGGTCGGCGCGGCCGCGAGCCGCGAGTGCCGGATCGACTCGATCGCGCAGTCGTGGGCGGTGCTGTCGCGCCGCGCCGACGCCGCGCCGGACGAGCGCGCGGGCGTGGCGGTCCGCGCCGCCGACGCCCACCTCGTGCGCGACGACGAGCGCCTGGTGCGGCTGTTCTGGCCGCCGTTCGACACCACGTCGCACGACCCGGGCTACGTGCGGGCGTATCCGCCCGGCGTGCGCGAGAACGGGGGGCAGTACACCCACGGCGCGGTCTGGCTGGCGTGGGCCCACGCCGCGCTGGGCGACGGCGACGGCGCGGCGCGCCTGTTCCGGCTGCTGAATCCGGTGCTGCGCGCGCAGACCGCCGCCGACGTCGAGCGCTACCGGGTCGAGCCCTACGTGCTGGCCGCCGACATCTACGGCGCAGCGCCGTGGACCGGGCGCGGCGGCTGGACCTGGTACACCGGCTCGGCGGCGTGGATGTGGCGCCTCGGCGTCGAGGCGATCCTCGGCATCCGCCGCGAGGACGGCGGCGTGCGCCTCGCGCCGTGCATCCCCACCGCCTGGCCCGGCTTCGAGGCGTGGTTCCACATCGGGCGGCAGGAGGTCCACGTGGTCGTGGTGAACCCGGCGCGGGTCTCGACCGGCATCGCGCAGATGACCCTCGATGGCGCGATCCTCGAGGGGCGCATCGTGCTCGATCCGGCGATCGCCGGTCACCACGAGGTCCACCTCGAGCTCGGCCCGGCGCGCGGCGCCCACGCCGTCGTCATGCACAAGCCCGCGGCGGCGGGCGTCGCGTGACCGACCGACCGGCGAAGCCCGGGTCGAAGCTCCAGCCGCTGCCCGGGGCGCGCGAGGCGGCGCTGGTCCACGAGCTGGAGCTCCACCAGATCGAGCTCGAGGCGCAGAACGCCCAGCTCGTGGCGGCGAACGAGGAGCTGCGGCGCGCGCACGCCAGCGCCGTGGGCGCGCGCGATCGCTACCGCGCGCTGTACGAGCTCGCGCCGACGCCGTACCTGACGATCGCGCGCGACCGCACGCTCGTCGACGCCAACCACGCCGCCGCGCGGCTCCTGGCGACCGGCGTCGAGCGGCTGCTGGGCGCCGACGTCGCCGGCTTCGTCGCCGACGCCGATCGCGCGAAGGTCCGCGCGTTCACCGCCGACGTCTTCACCAGCGGCCGGGCGCGCTGCGAGGAGATCGCGCTGGCGCCGGGCGCAGGGGCCGAGAGCGTGCTGATCGACGGCGTCACGGTCGAGGCCGCCGACGACGCGCCGCGCGGCGTGCTCGCGCTCGTCGACATCAGCGCGCGCAAGCAGGTCGAGGCCGCGCGGCGCCGCGCCCAGGAGGAGCTGCTCGCGATCGTATCGCACGACCTGCGCGGCCCGCTCAACGCGATCGCGCTCGCGTGCGACGCGCTCGCGGAGGCACCATCGACCGAGGCGCAGCGCGAGGTCATCGCGACGATCACGACCTCGGTCGATCGCGGCGAGCGCCTGCTCAAGAACCTCCTCAGCGTGGCCCACCTCGAGAGCGGGATGCTGCGCGTCGAGCTCGGGCCCTGCGATCTGCGCGACGTGGTCGCGCTGGTCTGTCGCGATCACGTGCTCGCCGCCGCGGCGGTCGGCGCGCGCGTGACGCTCACGCTCCCCGACGTGCCCGCGCCGATCCTCGGCGACCGCGATCGGCTGCACCAGGTGATGTCGAACCTGCTCGGCAACGCGCTCCTCCACGCCCGCGGCGCGCCGGTCGACGTCAGCGTCGCGGTCGACGGTGACACCGTGCTCGCCGTGGTCGCGGACCACGGGCCGGGCATCCCGGAGGACGACCTACCTCACGTCTTCGAGCGCTATCGCCAGGGCGCCCGGCCGCGCGGCGGCGCCGGGCTCGGGCTCGCGATCGCCAGCGGGCTGATCGTCGCGCACGGCGGCACGATCACCGCGAGCAGCGACGTCGGCCAGGGGGCGCGCTTCGTCGTGACGCTGCCGCTCGCGCGGCGCGCACCGGCGCGGAATCCGTGACGCTGCGCCCGCGCGCGTGACCGCGCGGCGTCAGTCCGAGGCTTCGTGGCCCAGCACCGGCAGGAACCGGCCGGTCGGGCGCCGCGAGTCGGCGCGATCGGCCTCGCGATCGACCACCGCGTCCGAGACCACGTCGTACTCGGTGATCTCGATCGCACCTGGGGTCTCCAGCTCGTCAGGGTCGTCCGGGTCGTCCTGGCCATCGATGCGGGAGATGCGGACCGGGGCCGGCGCCTCGTGCTCGTGTTCGTTGGGTTGCGACATGCCCCGGGTAACGCAAGATCGGCGCCACGTGGGTCAGGCGACCTCCGGCCGCCCGCTGCCCTCGGCGAGCCGCCGGTACAGCGAGCGCCGATCGATCCCCAGGATCGCCGCGGCCATGGTCTTGTTGCCGCCGACCGCGTCGAGCACGTGGCGCACGTGGCGGTGTTCGACCTCGGCCAGGGACGCGATGCCTGCCGGCGCGCCGACGGCGACCGGGAGGCGCGCGCGCTGGGCGTCGCGGACCTTCTCGGGCAGGTGGCCGGCGGCGATCTCGTCGTCGGCGCAGAGCGCGACCGCGCGCTCGAGGCAGTTCTCGAGCTCGCGCACGTTGCCCGGCCAGTCGTAGTCGAGCAGCAGGCGCGCGGCCGTGGCGCCGATGCCGAGCGCCCCCTTGCCGGTGCGCGCCGCGATCTTCGCGATGAAGTGCTGGGCCAGCATCAACACGTCGCTGACCCGGGCGCGGAGCGGCGGCACCGCGATCTGCACGACGTTGATGCGGTAGTAGAGATCCTCGCGGAAGGTGCGCGCGACGACCGCGCTCTCGAGGTCGCGGTTGGTCGCGGCGATCACGCGCGCCGCGAACGGCTGCTCCTCGTCGCCGCCGACCGGCCGCACCCGGCGCTCCTGCAGGACCCGCAGGAGCTTGACCTGCATCTCCAGCGACATCTCGCCGATCTCGTCGAGGAACAGCGTCCCGGCGCCGGCGTGGGCGATCAGCCCCGTGCGCGCGCGCTGCGCGTCGGTGAACGCCCCGCGGACGTGGCCGAACAGCTCGCTCTCGAGCAGGCCGCCCGGCACGGCGCCGCAGTTGATCGCGGCGAACGGCAGGTCGCGCCGCGACGACGAGTCGTGGAGCGCGCGCGCGACGAGCTCCTTGCCGGTGCCGCTCTCGCCGATGATCAGCACGGTCGTGTCGCTGTCGGCCACCTTCTGGACGACCTCGGCGACCGCCCGGATCGCCGGGCTGCGCCCGACCAGCGCGCCGACCGAGGGCGCAGCGACCGGCGCGTCGCGGAGGCCGGCGAGCTCGCGCCGCAGGTTCACCTGGCCGATCGCCCGCTCGATCGCGACGGTGAGCGCGACCAGATCGATCGGCTTGGCGACGTAGTCGAACACGCCGGCGCGGATGGCCGCCACCGCGCTCGCGAGCGTGCTGTCGCCGGTGATCACGATGGTGGGCAACTCGGGCTGCAGGACACGCAACGCAGCGCACAGCTCCGTGCCTGACATCGGCACCATGCGCGCGTGCGCGAGGACCAGATCCGCCGGTTGCTCGCGGAGCCAGGCCAGGGCGTCGACGCCGGAGGTGACGAGCGCCACTGCGTAGCCTCGCCGCGCCAGCGCGCTCCGCAGGTGCCCCGCCCCGGTCTCGTCATCATCCACGATCAGGATCCGCCCGCCCATCATCCCTTGTAGCCCACGCACACCGCGAGGTCGACGAATCCGCGCACCCGGCGGACGAATCGTGCGTGAGGAGACGTCGGGCGTCGCGCGGTACGACCGCGCTGTGCGTCCGCGCTCGGGGCGGTCCGCTCACCGTCCCTGCGCCGCCGCCCCACCGCTACCCCACGTGGCGCGATCACGGCACGCCTGGCACGGGGTTGCCGCGATCGCGCAAGGCCGCCGGTCCGGCACGTCGATTGCGTTACGCCGTCGCGTGCCTCGCCCCATGCAACGCCCCCGCACCGCCGCGATCGGCGACGTGCTGGCGCACAAGTACATCCTCCGGGCGCTGCTCGGTGACGGCGGCATGGGCGTGGTGTTCTGCGCCGAGCAGCCGACGCTCGAGCGCACGGTGGCGATCAAGCTGCTGCACCGCGAGCTGGTCGCCGACCCGACGATCGTGCGGCGCTTCCGCGACGAGGCCCGCGCCGCGAGCCAGCTCCACCACCCCAACGTCGTGGCCGTGATCGACTTCGGCGAGACCGACGACGGTACGCCGTTCCTGGTGATGGAGCACGTCCGCGGCACCAGCCTGACCCGGATCGTCCAGGCGACCGGGCCGCTGGCGATCCGGCGCGCCGCGGGCCTGGTCCGGCAGATCCTGGCCGCGCTCGACGAGGCCCACGGGGCGCGCGTCGTCCACGGCGACGTGAAGTGCGACAACGTGCTGGTGGAGCAGCTCCACGACGGCGTCGAGCTGGTCAAGATGGTGGACTTCGGGCTCGCCCGGTGCGGCAGCGACGCGACGCTCAGCGCCGCCGACGGCGCGATGGTCGTGGCCGGGACGCCGGAGTACATGGCGCCCGAGCTGATCGCAGGCGGCGGCGTCACCGTCGCGACCGATCTGTACGCGACCGGCGTGATCCTGTACGAGCTGGTGACCGGGTCGACCCCGTTCGCGGGCGGCGCGGCCGGCGCGATCATGACGCGCCACCAGCGCGACGCGGTCGTGCCCCCGTCCTTGCGGCGGCCGGATCGAGTCGTCGCGATCGAGCTCGAGCGCGTGATGATGCGGGCGCTCGCCAAGGACCCGACCGAGCGCTACCCGTCGGCCTCGGCGTTCGCCACGGCGCTCACCGCCGCGACCCCGGCGTTCGAGCCCGCGCCCGACCGCC
>JAIOQA010000090.1 GCA_021413675.1 Deltaproteobacteria bacterium
GCGGCGGCGGCTTCGGCGGCTCGGGCCGAGGCTTGGGCTTGCTCTCGCGGATCGTGATCACCGTCGGCTCGCGCGGCGGATCGATCGTGATCGCGTGCAGCGACCACGCGAGCCCGCCGTGGACCGCGACGGTCACGACCGTCGCCCAGGTGCCGAGGTTGCGTCCCACGTCGGGTTCTCAGTTCACGCGCTCGACGTTGAGCGAGAACTTGCTGATGCCCGCGAGCTTGGCCAGATCGATCGTGTGCATCACCATGCCGTGGCGCACGTCGCGATCGGCGCTGATCACGAGGTTCACGTCGGGGCCGCCCGCCGCCGCCGCGGTCAGCCTGGCGGTGAGCTGGGCCTCGGTGACCGGAAGGTCGTTGAAGAAGACCTTGTCGTTCTTGTCGAGCGTGACCACCAGCGGCGTCTGCGGCGACTCGTCGGCGGTCGAGGTCTTGGGCAGGTCGACGTTGAAGCTCTGCGCGACGATGTAGGTCGCCGTGACCATCATGATCACGAGCAGCACGAGCACGACGTCGACCATCGGCGTGACGTTGATGCCGACGATCGGGCCGCGGCCATGGGTCCCCGCCATGGTCAGTCACCTCCGACGACGACGGCGAAGCCGCGCGAGCTCGCCGTGTCGTGCCCACCATGGTGATCGTCCGCGGGCGCCTCGGCCTCGAGGTGGACGACGCGTTCGCGGGCCTCGGCCAGATCGCGCCTGTCGAGCGCCGCCGCTGGCGTCTGCAGGTACGCGGTCACCAGCTTGCCGAGCGCGCCGGTCGCGCCCTCGACGTCGGTGATGCGCTTCTGGAAGACGTTGTAGGCCACGACCGCGGGCAGCGCGACGAACAGGCCGACGCCGGTCGCGATCAGCGCCTCGGCGATGCCGCTCATGACGTTGCCCATCGCCGCCTTGTTGGCGCCGCCGGCCAGCTGGTGGAACGCCTCGATGACGCCGAGCACCGTGCCGAACAGCCCGACGAACGGCGCGTTGTTGCCGAGGGTGCCGAGGAAGTTGAGGCCGCGCTCGAGCTCGACCCGCGCGGTGCCGAGCTCGCTCTCGATCGCATCGGCGACCGCGCCCGGACCGCCGTCGCGCCAGGCCAGCGCCTGGCGCACGACCCGCGCCTCGACGGTGCGGCTGGCGCCGAGGATGCGCTCCGCGGCGACGAGATCGCCGCGACCGAGCGCGGCTGCAACCGGCGCGCGCACGCCGCGACCGGGATCGCGCAGGCCGCGGAAGTAGAGCGCGCGCTCGACCATCACGCCGATCGACACGACCGACAACCCGAGCAGCAGGAACAGCACCCACGTGCTGCCGATCTGCGCGACCTTGAGAAGCTGTTCGACGACCATGATCGGTCCTTTCGCGGAGCGGAGAGAGCGAGCTACAGCCCGAGCTGGAGCAAGAAGAGGCCGGGGCCGGCGCCGCCATCGGCGGACGCGCCGAGCAGCACGCCGTCCTGGTGCGAGATCTCGACGAGCTGCGAGGTGCCGTCGCCGTTGTCGCGGGCCTGGTAGAGGGTCGCGGTGAAGCGCACCGAGGCCTGGCCACACGCGTCGGACAGGCCGGCGTAGACCAGGTACGTGCCCTCGATCGGCGGCGTCTGCCAGACCAGATCTTCGCGGTTGAGGCCATCGATCGCGCAGCCCCGGTTCGAATCGCGATCGAGCAGGCCCACGTGCTCGGCGCGGAGATCCGCGGCGGTGATCGGCGAGGTCGCGATCGTGCTCGGATGATCGGGGCTGACCAGCACGTCCTCGGGCGTGCGCACGCGCAGATCGAGATCGACGTCGGCGTCCCAGGTCAGGGACAGCACCGTGTCGGGCGGCGGGATCGTCGTGTCGCACGCGCTGGCGTTGTCGGGCAGCTGCGGCCGGACGCAGATGTTCAGGGACGAGCGGCGGCCGGCGGTGCCGTCGTCGCCGATCGCGACCAGCTCGATCGCGCCCGGGCCGAGCGGCAGCTCCCAGCCGACGCTGGCGTCGAGCTCCCAGGTGTACTCGTTGCCGGCGGTCGGATCGGGCGGCCCGACCGGCACGACCCAGTAGCCAGTGCCGAGCCCGGCGAGCGCCACGCCGACCGCGGCGCCGTCGGTCGACGTGCGCCCCGACAGGCGCAGGCGGGCCTGGCCGATCTGGACGGTGTTGTTGACGCTCTCGATGATCGTGATCGCCGGGCCACTCGGCGGCGCGCCTTCGTCGGGCGGCAGGCCGGGCAGCGCGCCCTCGAGGAAGCGGCCGCCGCGGACGCGGATCGGCTCGTCGAGCCCGAGGATGGCGGGCTCGCCGCCGCAGGCCGCCAGCGCGATCAACGCGAGCGCCGCCCTCACAGCTCCACCTGCAGGCGCGCGGTGATCCGATCGTTCTTCAGATCGGTCGGCACCCCGCGGCGATCGCGCGCGAGGTTGTCGGTGATGTGGTCGTACTGCACGGTGACGCGCGCGTGCCACGGCAAGCGCACGCCGACCAGCGGCGACAAGGTCAGCAAGCGCGCGTCGGTCGGGATCAGCGTGCCCTTGCGATCGTCGAACGCGTCGAGGTTCGGATCGTAGACATCGAAGCGCAGCCCGACGAACGCGCGCGATCCGAGGTCCTGGATCGCGGCGGCGTAGGCGCCGAGCTCGCGGACATCGCCGCCGGCGGTGATCGGATCCGCGACGTAGAGGCCGCGATCGAGGTTCGACGCGATCGTGACCTCGCCGTACACGCGGGTCCAGCCCAGGCGCGAGCGCACGCCGACCTCGACATCGGCGCCCAGCGCCCAGCGCCGGAAGTTCTCCGACGGCGTGGCCGCGGTGCCGGGCACGGCGATGAGCTCGCCGGTGTCGATCGCGCCGTTCTGGTTGGTGTCGCGCCACTCGACGCCGTCCTTGGTCGCGCTCTTGCCCGCGTGAAAGCCGGTGCCCGCGAGCAGCGAGACGCCGCCGGCGACCGTGATGCCGTCGCGCGGCGCGGTGTCGACGCCGACGCGCCCGAGGACGTCCTTGGCGGCGTTCGGATCGGGGCGGTTCTGCCCGGCGCGCTCGTTGACCGGCTCGCCCGCGGAGACCGCGAGCTGGTAGCGGAACTGGCGCACGCCGCCCCAGAGGCGCGCGCCGATGTCGGGCTCGCCGGGGAAGAACGCGAGCGAGGCCGCGGTGCGCTCGTCGAACAGCCGCGCGCGTGACGACTCGATCAGCTCGTGACCGAACGGGATGTCGGTGAGCCCGACGGTGAGCGCCAGCGTCGGCAGCGCGCCGTCGTCGGTGGCGCGCGGCCAGAACAGCGAGGCCTCGGCGCGGCGCAGCCCGACGGTCGCGCCGCGCACGGTGTTGGCGTCGAGCTCGAAGGCGACGGCGGCGCGATCCCACGCGCGCGTGATCGCGATGCGGCCGCGGCGCACGAGGAGGAGATCCTGGTTGAGCTGCGCGCCGCCCTGGGCCAGCTGATCTTGCGATTGCTGATCGAGCTGCGCCTGGGCCTGGATGTATCCGGTGAGCTGGACGCCCTGCGGGCCCTGCTTCGCGCCCGGGTCTGGCACCGGTGCTGGGGCCGTGACCGGGACCGGGGCAGTGACCGGGACCGGTGCCGTGACAGGAACCGGGGCCGTGACAGGAACCGGGGCCGTAACCGGAACCGGGGCCGGTGCAGTGACCGGCGCAGGCGCAGACACCGGCGAAGGCACCGGCGCTGGCGCGGCGACGGGCGCAGGCGCCGCCGGCACGTCGAGATCATCGCCGCCCTCCGGCGGTGCGGCCATCGCCTCACCGCCGACGAGGCAGGCGCCGATCGCCCCGATCAGCGACCAGACTGGCTTGCGCGCGATCGCCATGACTTACGGCAGCGGCGGCAGCGCGCCGTTGTTGTACAGCGGCAGGCGCGCGACGTTGTCGAACGGCTGGCACGTCGAGTCCGTGCACGAGTTCAGGAAGTCGACCAGCGTGGCGGGCTCGCACACGAAGCAGCCCGCGTCGCTCGTGCAGCTCGGCGCGGCGTCGGGGCTGGCGTCCGCGGACGCGTCGGGCACGCGCGCGTCGGCGCGCGAGGCATCGGGCACATCGGGCTGCGGGTTGGATCCGCCGCCGCACGCCGCCACCAGGACCGCGATCATCGAGGCGCGCGACGCGCCATGCTTCATCGAGCGCATCACTGCACCTCGCAGTAGCCGTAGTTGCACGCCGGGGCGCTCGACGGGCAGTCACTCGGCCCGCCCGGGCACGCCGTGAGCCCGGTCGTCGATCCCTTGAGGCTCTCGAAGTACCCGGCGCACGACCTGGGCGGCGTGTACTTCACCAGCGGCCCGAGGTCGCCGCTGCGCCAGACCTTCATCGCGCACTTCGGCACGGTGTTGGCCTGGATCTCGAGCGTGAGCAGATCGAAGCCCGCGGGCAGCGCGACGTCGCCGGTGATGTAGCCGATGAGCTTGCGCGCCGACGGACTGACGATCTCGCCGGTGATCGCGTCCTTGCGCGCGAAGAAGTGCTGCGGCGTCCACACGTAGTAGTGACCGTCGCGCACGTTGCGCTTGTCGAACGCGGTCGAGGTCGAGTCAGGCAGGTAGCCGCAGCTCTGGCCGTAGTGCTGGTAGGCGAGGATGCGGACCTTGTCGCGCGCGCCATCGGCGGCCTCGCCGCTGACGATGCCGATCGCGGCCTCGGGATCCGAGGCCGCCGCGACCTTGGTGATCACGCCGTTCTGGTTGAGCGCGTTGACGCCGTGGGTCCACTTCTCGGCGGGCACGTTGATCGCCACGCCGAGCAGCTGCTGGACCGCGGAGTTCTGGTCGCGGATGAAGATCAGCGACTCGTTGACCCACGGCGCCGCCTGGCCGGCGGTGCCGAAGCCAAAGACGAAGTAGCCGGCGGCCGCGCTGATCGCGACCTGGCTCGAGGCCAGCGGCACGACGAAGTCGATGCTGTTGACCGGCCCCTCGTAGTCGCCGATCTCGGCGGGCAGCGGGTTCGGGGCCTGCGAGCACAGCGCCGCCGAGTTCGCCATGTTGGCGAAGTCGATCGCCTGCCCGCCCGCCGGCAGATCGCAGGTCTGCTCGACGCCGCTCGCGTCCCAGTAGCTCGCGGTGCCGGTGATCTTGGTGTCATCGATGACGCCGTAGATCCCCACGCACGCGCCTGGCGACTGGAACACGATCGTGGCCTGGTCGGCCCCCGACAGCTTCGCCAGCGCCGTCGACAGCTTGGCGAGGAACGGCTTCGAGGCGCTGCCGCCCAGGCCGTAGATCGGGTTGACGATCGTCGGATCGTTGCAGGGCTTGGCCACCGCCGGGCGGCCGGCGGCGAGCAAGAGCGGGATGGCGAGGGCGCCGAGCGCCGAGCATCGAGTCATCATCGACCCTCCGTTAAACAGGACATTTGTCTGATATCAGAGATTGCGAAGACGAGGCAAGAGATTTCCGACACCCGTGCGAGGCGAATCGCGTGACCCATCACGACGACGATTCACCGCAGCGACGCGCCGGACACGCCCGCGTGGCGGTGTCCTGACTGCGCGGCAGACGTCTCTTGAGCGAGACGCTTCCTGGTCTACGCGGCGGTCCGGGCCGCGCGCTCGACCAGCGAGTCGAGCAACGCGCGGCCCTGCGGCCAGTCGCCAAGTCCCGAGGCGGCGTTCAGGTGCCCGCCGCGCGGGATGGGCACCAGCCCGCTGCCCCACCAGCGCGCGAGCTCCGCGGCGCGCTCCAGGGAGATGTACGGATCGTCATCCGATGCGATCGTGAGCGCCGGGAACGGCAGCGCGCGCCGGGGCAGCGGCGCGAAGTCGAGCAGCGGCTCGGGGCACGCGGGTCGCTCGACGTCCGCCGGCGCGACCAGCAGTGCGGCGCGCACCGGCTGGGTCGCCTGCGCCGCCCAGTGGGCGATCGCGATGCAGCCCAGCGAGTGGCCGATCAGCACCGGCGGCGGCTCGCCCGCGATCCGCGCGACCGCGACCGCGTCGTCGATCGCGAGGATCCAGTCGGCGCGCCGCGGCCCGAGCCAGTCCGACATCTCGACGCGCTCGGCGCCGTCGAGGTCGCGCTCCCACCGGCTCTGCCAGTGGTCCGGGCCGGAGCCGCCCCAGCCCGGGACGATCAGATAGCGCGCCATCCCGGGTCTACTGGGGCGGCAGCAGCACGGTGTCGATGACGTGGATGACGCCGTTCGACGCCACGATGTCGGCCCTGGTCACCGTCGCGCCGCCGATCTTCACGCCGCTCGTCGTATCGAGCGGCAGCGCCGGTCCGAGGATCGACTTCGCCTCCTTCTGGCCGGCGAGGTCCTTGGCGAGCACCGCTCCGGAGACGACGTGGTACTGGAGCACCGCGGTCAGCTTGGCCTTGTCGGCGAGCAGCGCCTCGAGGTCCTTGGCCGGGACCTTGGCGAACGCCTCGTCAGTCGGCGCGAACACCGTGAACGGCCCGCTCTTGCCGAGAGTATCGGTCAGGCCCGCGGCGTCGATCGCCTTGAGGAGCGTCGTGAAGTTGCCCGCTTCCTTCGCGGTGGTGAGCAGGTCCTTGCCCGCGACCGGGTCGGGCGCGGCAGCGCTACCGGCGGCAGCCGAACCCGCGGCAGCGCTACCCGCGGCAGCGCTACCCGCGGCGGATCCCGCGCTACCCGCGGCGGGATCCGCGCCCGACGCCGCGCCCGAGCCCGTGGCAGCGCCCGAGCCCTCGACCGGCTTGCCGGCCTCGGCGCCTTCCTTCTTCTTGCACGCGGCGCCACCGAGCACGAGGGCGACCATCATCGAAGCGATTCGCAGACGCATGAGCTGTCCTTGGAGAGAGAGTGGATTCGTCACGTGGGACAGGCGGGCGTCATGGATCTGTCTATTCCATTATAGTAGACATCCGTCAAGCACTCGCTCCGTTTTGATTGACACATCATCCGTGATAGCGGACAGTGGTCCCATGCTCGCCACGAGGAACCCTCCCCAGCTCCGGGTCGCGGTCATCGGCGGCCTCACGCGCGCGACGGATCAGTGGCGCCGCGCTGGCGCCGCGATCGGCGTCCAGCTCGAGCACCACGACGGCCAGAGCGCCGGTCGTCGCGCCGCCGACATCACGTCGATCGTGCGCCGCGCCGACGTCGTGCTCATCATCACCGATCTCAACAGCCACAACGGCGTGGCCCAGGCGCGGCGCGCGGCGCTCGCCCATCAGCGCCCGCACCTCCTGCTCCGCCGGCTGCGCCCCGACGGCGTGGCCCAGGCGATCACCGAGGCGCAGGCGACCGCGCGGACGTTGCAGGTGGCCTCGTGAGACTCGTGACGGGCGTGGTGGCGGTCGCGATCGTCGCGTTCCACCTGGTCCTGCGCGCGACGCGGTGACGGGCAAATCGGCGCAGCCTCGCGCGGCGCGCGCGCAGCTCACCGCGCAGCTCGCGACCAACCTGCGGCGCGCGCGCCTGCGCCGCGGCCTGTCGGTCGAGGCGCTGGCCAGGCTGGCCCGGGTCGGGCGCTCCACGATCAGCCAGATCGAGCGCGGCGGCTGCGCCCCGACGATCAACGTGCTGGCCCGGCTGTCGCGCGCGCTGCGCGTCGAGGTCGGGCGGCTGGTCGCCGGTCACGGCGGCGGCACCATCGTGCTGCGCCACGACCAGCTCGCCGAGCCGATCACCAGCGACGGCGGGCTCGCGATCCGCGCGCTGTTTCCGGCGGGGCACGCGATCGGCGCGCGCTTCTACCAGGTGCGGCTCGGCGCCACGGGCAAGGCCGGCCTCGATTCGCTCCGCGACGACACCAGCGCCAGCGCGGTCACCGTCCTGGTGGCCGAGGGCCGCGCGCGCCTCGAGCTCCCCGACGAGACCCACGATCTGCTCGCCGGCGACGCGGTCGCGTTCCGCCTCGGCCAGCCCCACGCGCTCGTCAACCGCGGCCACGGCGACGCGACCCTGTACGTCGTCGTCGCGCCGCCGATCGCTACGGAAACGCGTACGCGCGCGTGACCTCGCAGACCTCGACCTCGTAGGACGCGTAGAACTCGGCCTTGCCGCGCCGCTGCGCCTCCGCGTGCTCCGGGTGATCGCGCCAGGCCCGGAGCGCCTCGTGCGACGCGAAGCGGATCAGCGAGATCGCGTCGCCATCGGCCGAGGTGTAGCCGGTCGAGGACACGAAGCCCGGGATCGTCCGGACGATCGCGTCCATGCGGTCGCCGAGCGCATCGTACGCCGCGTGATCGGCGTCGGCGCGGACCTGAGTGCGGATGAGCACGACCACCATCGCGCCACGATAGCGCGCGGCGCATCCCATGACCGGCACACCCGCGGCGCCCGCGCACGGCGACAGCCAGGTGCGCGCGCCGCACTGGGACAGCGCGCTACAGGACCTTCAGCGCGCCCTCGATGTCGGCGAAGAAGTCGTTGCCCTTGTCGTCGACGACGATGAACGCCGGGAAGTCGACGACCTCGATGCGCCAGACCGCCTCCATGCCGAGCTCGGGGTACTCGAGGACCTCGACCTTCTTGATGCAGTCCTGCGCGAGCCGCGCCGCCGGGCCGCCGATCGATCCCAGGTAGAAGCCGCCGTGCGCCTTGCACGCCGCGGTCACCGCCTTGGAGCGGTTGCCCTTGGCCAGCATCACCATGCTGCCGCCCGCGGCCTGGAACAGCTCGACGTAGCTGTCCATGCGCCCGGCGGTGGTCGGCCCGAACGAGCCCGAGGCCATGCCGGCCGGGGTCTTCGCGGGTCCAGCATAGTAGACACAGTGATCCTTGAAGTACGCCGGCAGCCCGTCGCCGGCGTCGAGGCGCTCCTTGAGCTTGGCGTGGGCGATGTCGCGCGCGACGATCATCGGCCCCGACAGGGACAGCCGGGTCTTGATCGGATAGCGCGACAGCGTCTGGCGGATCTCGCTCATCGGCCGCGACAGATCGATGTTCACGCACTCGCCGCCGAGATCCTCGTCGGACGGGACCGGCAGGTAGTGCGCCGGGTCGTGCTCGAGCTGCTCGAGGAACACGCCCTCGCGGGTGATCTTGCCGAGGGCCTGGCGATCCGCCGAGCACGACACCGCGATCGCGATCGGGCACGACGCGCCGTGGCGCGGCAGCCGGATCACGCGCACGTCGTGGCAGAAGTACTTGCCGCCGAACTGCGCGCCGATGCCGGTGCGCTGCGACAGCAAGTGGATCTCGCCCTCGAGCGCGCGATCCCGGAACGCGTGGCCGAGGGACGAGCCCTCCGACGGCAGCGTGTCGAGGTAGCGCGCGCTCGCCAGCTTCGCGGTCTTGAGGCAGTGCTCCGCCGAGGTACCGCCGACGACGACCGCGAGGTGGTACGGCGGGCACGCCGCGGTGCCGAGGCTGCGCAGCTTGGCCTCGACGAACGCGAGCAGGCTCTTCGGGTTCAGGACCGCCTTGGTCTCCTGGTAGAGGTAGCTCTTGTTGGCCGAGCCGCCGCCCTTGGCCATGAACAGGAAGTGATACTCGTCGCCGTCCTCGGCGTAGAGCTCGATCTGCGCCGGCAGGTTGGTGCCGGTGTTGATCTCCTTGTACATGTCGAGCGGCGCGAGCTGCGAGTAGCGCAGGTTGTCGGTCTGGTAGGTCTCGTAGATGCCGCGCGCGATGGCCTCGTCGTCGCCGCCGCCGGTGAACACCAGCTGGCCCTTCTTGCCCATGACGATCGCGGTGCCGGTGTCCTGGCACATCGGCAGCACGCCGCCGGCCGCGATGTTCGCGTTCTTGAGCAGGTCGAGCGCGACGAAGCGATCGTTCGACGACGCGTCCTTGTCGTCGAGGATCGCGCGCAGCTGCGCGAGGTGCCCGGGGCGCAAGAGGTGCGCGATGTCGCGCATCGCCTCGCGCGTGAGCAAGGTCAGCGCGGCGGGCGCGACCTCGACGAAGCTGCGACCGCCGGCGGAGAACGTGCCGACGTGATCGGTGGTGAGCAGGCGATACGGCGTGGCGTCGTCGCCCAGCGGAAAGATCTCGGAGAACGCGAAGTCGGCCATGGCCGGCCGACCCTACCAGCGAATCGGCCCGGTCGCGATCAGGCGTACGACGCGACCAGCATCGCGCGCAGCGGGTGGTCGACGGCTGCGGCAGCGCGTCGCAGCGCCGCGCGATCGAGGCTCACCTGGACCTGCGTCACCGCGGCCGCGCCGCGCAGCAGCTCGACGACCGCGTACTGCGCGTGATCGAGCAGGCGCGGCGGACCGCCGTTGACGAACTCGCGGATCGCCAGGCCGACCGAGCCGGGGTTCACGATCAGCGCGCTGTGGTGCTGGCGCACCAGCGGCAGGTGGGTGTGGCCGCGGCGTGCCGTGGAAGAGCTCGAGCACGCAGCCGTCCGCGGCGGTTGCCGAGGATCGCGGGGCCGTCGAGGGCGCGCAGCCGGTCGAGGACCTCGCGCGGGTGCGGCCCGAGGGTCGCGACATCGCCGAGGCACACCACCTGGTCGGCGCCGCGCGCCGCGATGTCGGCGAGCACCGCGTCGAGCGCGACCAGGTTGGCGTGGAGGTCCGAGATCAGCGCGATGCGCACGCGCTGACGATACTCCGCCTACAGCGTGCGCAGGTACGCGATCAGGTCGGCGCGATCGCCCGCCGACAGCGACAGCGCGAGGTTGGTGTCGAAGTAGTCGACGACCTGCTCGAGCGAGGTGAAGCGCGCGTCGTGGAAGTAGGTCGCGTGGTCGTAGACGTCGATGAGCGGCGGCACCTTGAGCCGGCCCCGCGGGCGCGCGGGGCGGCCCGTGAACTTCAGGGTCTGCTCGACGTAGTCGTCGGGGCCGAGCGCGCGATCACCGCGGAGCGCATCGAGCACCTTCTTCGCGACCGGCGGGAACAGGTGGGTGTAGGCCTCGGACAGGGTCACGCCGGCCCAGTCGGTCGAGGTGTCGATGTTCCACAACGTCGGCCCGGCGACGTCGCCGCCGCCGTACGGGTTGGACGCATCGAGGCGCCCATCGCCGCGCACGTCCTTGTGGCAGTTGGTGCAGCGGGCCGCGAAGATCGCCTGGCCGCGCGCCGCCGAGGTCGCGTCGACCACCGGGCGCTGCAGCTCCGGGATGCCGCGCGCGGCGTAGGTCGAGAGCGCGGCCTCGTCGTCGGCGGACAGGCCGGTGCCGCCGAGCCGCTCCTTGACGATCGTCGTCGCGAAGTCGGTGATGCTGCGATGGGTGCCCGAGGCGTGCAGCCAGCCGCGGCCGGCCACGCCGCCCCACAGCGCGATCGTGCGGCGCTCGCCCTCCATCGTCGACCACGCCGAGCCATCGGCGCCGCCGTCGGGGTGACACGACGCGCACGCAGCCTGGCGGGTGCCCGACAGGGTCGGGTACTTCACCGGCGACGACGACGTGAACAGCACCTTGCCGCGGCGCATGACCGGATCCATCGGGTCCTCGCCGAGGGCGATCTGGCCGACCTCGGTGACCGGCGGCACCGCGGGCACGCCGGCGAGCGACCGGGTCAGCATGAGGAACGTGATGATCGCGGCGCCCTGCCCGGCCGCGGCGCCCGGATCGAGGCGGTACGGCACGATCATCGGCTCGGGCAGCGCGCTCCCGTTGTACGCGGCGAGATCGACCACCGACACGAACGGCGAGTTCTCGTACGCGACATACGCCTTCGCGCCATCGGGCGAGACCGCGAGGCCGATCGGGTTCGAGCCCGAGAGCAGGAAGTGACCGCGCGTGGTCGGGCTGTGGGTCGCGGGATCGAGCACGGCGAGCTCGTCGGCGACATAGGACAGCACCAGCGCGCGTCGGCCACCGCGGGTGTAGCCGATGAAGCGCGACACGCCGGTCTCGTCGAGGAACGTGCCCTGCGACGGGATCGTGACGCCAGCGTAGATGGTCTCGTCGGGGTTGGCGCCCGGCCGCGTGCGCACCGCCTCGGCGTCATCGGTCGCCGGCACGCACGCGAGGAAGTCCTCGGTGCGATCGGTGATGTCGATGATCGCCGGGGTCTTGCGGAAGCCCGCGGCCTGCGGCGCGCGGGTGTCGAGCGGGAACAGCATCGCGGGCGAGTTGGCGCCGACCGCGAGGAACTGGAAGCCGAGCGCGCTCGGATCGCCCTCGAAGATCGGGAAGCCCGCGACGCGCAGCGCCGGCACCCAGGCCTCGGCGCCGCCGGGCGAGAGGAACACGCCGGACAGCTGGGTCGGCACCGCCTCGAAGGTCAGGCGATCGCCGCCGTAGCTCGCGAACGCGCCGGTCTTGTTGAGGCACGCGGCCTCGGTCTCGTCGGCGTCGTCGCGCATCACCACGTCGGGCAGCGCGGTCATCGCGGCGGCGTCGATCGCCGACAGCCAGCCCTCGTTGTCGCGGATCGGGCCGCGCGGCAGGAAGTGCGCGACGTAGACCGTCTTGCCGTCGGGCGTGACCGACAGGCCGGTCGGCCGGCGGCCGACATCGAGCGACTTCGCGACGCGGAACGCGCCGCCGACGCGCTCGAGCGCGGTGACGCGATCGCCGACGTAGCTCGAGACGTACGCGCGGGTGCCATCGGGAGACAGCACGACGTGGCGCGGATCGCGGCCGATGCCCTCGGCCTCGCCGAGCACCTGCACCACCGCGCGGGACTCGACATCGACGACGCTCAGCTGGTTGCAGTCGCGGCTGGTGACCAGCGCGAGCGCGCCGTCGGGCGTGATCGCGATATCGCCGGGGCGGCCGGGCACCGCGACGGTCGCGATCCGCGTCTTCGCGGCCGCGTCGAGGACCGCGACCGTGCCGCCGTCGGCGAACGGCGCCCAGACCTCGGCGCCATCGGGCGTGATCGCGATCGGCGCAGACGAGGTCGCCACGCGATGCGTGACGGTGCCGGCGATCGCGAGCGTGAACGTGACCGGCGCGGTGCCGGCCGGGAGATCGAGGCCGAGGCGCAGGCGCGCGACGCCGGCGGGCGCGATGCCGCCGAGCGCGAACGTGCGCGCGTCGGTCGGCGCCGCGAGCGGATCGATCGAGACATCGCGGACCGCGGTCGCGCCAGCGAGGGCGCCGAGCGCGGCGGTCGCGCCGGCGACGCCATCCGCGCCATCGTCGACGACGTAGAGCTCGACCCACAGCCGATCGGCGTGGAGCGCGAACCGCTTCACGCCACCGACGATCCGCAGCTCGCACGCGGTGCGCGCGATCGTGAGCGGCGCGGCCTGGGGCTCGCGCTGCGGCGAGTCGAGCGCGGGCGCGGTGCGATCGATCGTGACCGTGAACGTCGACGAGATCGGCGTCGCCGGCTCGGGCGTCGCGACATCGGCGGCGCCGGTGGGGCTGGTCGCGAACGGCGCCGGGCACGCGCCGGGCGGCGCGGCATCGGGCGGCGGCGGCGCGGCATCGGGCGCGCTGCTGCCACCATGACCGCAGGCCACCAGCAGCGCGAGCGCGAGCGTCCGCTTCATGGCGCGAGCACCAGCGGCAGCGTACCCAGATCCTGGACCTGCCCGCTCGTGAAGTGGATCGCGGTCGCGGTCTGCGCGACGTAGTCGACGCCGGACTTGGGCGTGAACGTCCCGCCGCCGACCTGATACAGCACGACCACCACGTAGAAGTCACCGTCGAGCGCGCTGGTGTCGAGCGCTGGCGAGATCGTGCCGCCCGCGGTGATCACCGGGTTGTTCTCGAGGAACAGGATCGAGTCGGGCGGGCCCGCCACCGGCACGTGCTTGACCGCGACCACGTCGAGCTGCCGCGCGGTGCCGCTGTAGCCCGCGGGCACGGTCAGCGCGACCGTGGACATCGGCGTGGCGTCGGGCGGCGGCGCCGCGTCGGGCGCCGCGTCGGGCGTCGGCGGCGCGCTGTCGATCCCCGGCGCCGCGTCGACCTGCACCGGCGCATCGGGCGGGCCGCTGGTGCCGCCACCACCGCACGCGACCAGAGCGGAGCCCACGAACGCGAGCGCGCCCACGAGCTTGATGCCGAACCCACCACGAGACCTGTGCAACATGATCACTCCCGTTCGTAGACGTAGACGACGTCGTCCTCGTATCCGGTCACGACGATCTCGGCCTTGCCGTCGCCGTCGAGATCCGTGATCACCATGCCGCCCGCCTGCCCGAGCTTGGCCTCGAGCACGTGGGTCGCGAACACGCCGGGCGCGGTCTGCTCGAGCCAGTAGACGTGCTCGTCGCCGTCACCCGACACCGCGACGTCGAGATCGCCGTCGCCGTCGAGATCACCGGTGCCGAAGATGCCGGGCGCGCCGAGCGGCGCCATCGCGGCGCCGGGCCGCGAGACGATCCCATCGGAGATCGTGTGGCGCGTCCACGGATCGCGCGGGTCCGCGGGCGGGTCGAACATGAACACCGCCGAGTCATGGGTGTCCGGCGTGGCCTTCGCGGTGTTGACGTGGTTGGTGCCGATCAGGCGCAGCTTGCCGTCGCCGATCGCGTCGTCGACGACGCTGAGCTGGATCGACGGGCCGGCGCCATCGTCGATGACGTGGCGGGTCCACGCATCGCCGGCGTGCTCGAACCACACGAACGACGCGGTCGAGTTGAAGAACTCCGCCGACGCGACGTCGAGATCGCCGTCGCCGTCGAGATCGGCGACGCGCGGGAAGCTGCCGCCGCCCTCGGCGAGGGTGTGCGGCTCGGTCTCGAAGCGCACCCCCGACGCCGTGCCCTTGAACCACTGCAGCGCGGCGCGCGCCGGGCCCATGAACGCCTGGGTCTCGCCGACGGTGACCAGATCCTGCTGCTGATCGCCGTCGAGATCGACGAGCACCGCGTGGTGGTAGAAGAGGTCCTGCTTGGTCACGAGCTCGTGGCGCGTCCACGTCGTGCCGGCGTTCTCGTACCAGGCGATCGCGCCGCACGGCCCGGCGCCCGGGATGAACGGGATCGCGCAGACCAGGAACCCCGAGGGCACGAGCGCGTCGAGATCGCCGTCGCCGTCGAGATCGACCAGCGTCGGCTGGTTGGGGAACAGCACCTTGTCGCCGTCGGGGACGATCGTGGAGCTCGTCCACGTGTCGAGATCCGCGCCCGGCGTGAACGCCTTCACCGTGCCCGCGGGCAGGCTGGCGGTGGGATGGCCGAACGCCGACACCACGATCGTGGGCTTGCCGCCGAGCTGCGCGACCGCGACGTAGGCCGGGCCGTTGGCCGCGGTCGCCACGGTGTGGCGGCGGAACGTCGCCGGCCCGGTCTTCGCGTCCGGCGTCGTCGGCGCGTCAGGTTCGCTCGCGGCGTCGGGCGGATCGCCCGGGCTCGTCGAGGATCCACATCCAGCCAGGCCCATCGCCGTCGCGATGCCGGCGCCCACGGTCACGATCCAGGTGCGCATCCGCTGTCCTCCCACGCCGAAGGCAGGTAGCAGCCCTGCGCGGGAAGTAGCAAGTTGAGCTTTCGACTTTCTACTAACAGCCCGACCTCACGCGGTGAGCGCGCCGATCGCACGCGCGCGATCGCGTGGGCGCGCGCACGCCTGCTTCATCGCGTGTCGGGCGCAGGCCGCACGCGCGCGCTGGAAGTCGCGCTTCCTGCTGTACGGATCCTGCGCAGTTTCTCGACGAGGATTCGCGATCGAAGGGCGCACCGATCGGCCGCGACCCGGGATACAAACCCGCCATGCGCAGCGTGTGGATGACGATGCTCCTGGGCGTGGTGGCGTGCGGCAGCGGATCGACGGTCGGCGGGGCCGATGCAAAGCCTCTCCCGGGTGACGCGCCCGGTGGCGATGGCGTGGTCACGGCGTTCCGGCGCTGCGTCGGTCGCCCGTTCACGCCGATCGCGGCCGCCGGCTTCGCGACCAGCGGCGGCGGCTTCACCGCCGCGCTCGGCGGACCGGTCCACGCCGCCGAGGACGTGGTCGTGCCGTCGGCGCCGCACGCGGTCGCGCGCTTCGCGTACGGCGCGCTCACCAGCGCGCTGACCAGCGAGCCGGTCGCGGTGTTCATCGACGACTGCAGCGGCTGGCGGTCGCTCGGCGAGGTCACGACCGACGCCGACGGCGGCGTCGACGTGCCGGTCGGCCAGGAGCTCGCGCCCGGCGTGTACGAGGCGACGTTCGAGGTGCTGGGCGATGCGTCTATCGTGACCGGCTACGTGTGGTCGCTGCCCGCGGGCACGCACCTGGTCATCAGCGACATCGACGGCACGCTCACCACCAGCGACACCGAGCTGTTCCTGCAGCTGCTCAACGGCAGCTACGTGCCGACCGCGTATCCCATGGCGCCGGAGCTCACCACCACCCACGCGGACCGGGGACACGTCGTCGTCTACATCACCGGGCGCCCGTACTACCTGACCCAGCGCACCCGCGACTGGCTCGCCGGCAAGGCCTTCGCCGCCGGCCCGTTGCACCTCGCGCCGTCGACGGGCGCGGCGCTGCCGACCAACGGCGGCGTCGGCGACTTCAAGAAGGCGTGGCTCGAGGAGCTGGTCGCGAAGGGCTACATCCTCGACCTCGCGTACGGCAACGCCACCACCGATATCTACGCGTACACCGGCGCCGGCATCGCCGCCGATCACCAGTGGATCATCGGCACCAACGGCGGCATGGACGGCACCAACGCCGTCGTCGATACCTGGGCCGCGCGCGTCACCGACGTCGCGCAGGCGCCCGCGGTCGCGCAGCCGTTCGCCTGGTGACGAGCGGGCGCTTCATCCTGCGTCGTCGTCGGTGAAGCCCAGCCCAACCCGCCGCGAGCGAGTCGCCGGGCGCCAGCCCCTGCGAGCTTTTCTGATGAGCATCGCGTATGGTGCTCATGGCGTGCAGGAAGGCGGGCATCGATGGACTCGGCGTGGGATCAGCAGCGCAGCCTCGAGGAACGCGTCCGCGTGCTCTCGGCGGCGATGCGCCCACTCGACGAGACGTCCGATGACGCGCCGCAGGTCGTCGAGGCGCTGGCCCGTCGCGCCGCCGAGCTGGCGCAGGGCCTCGGCTTCGTGCTGCTGCTCGCGGACGACGGCCAGACGCTGACCACGGCCGCGGCCTTCCACGCCGACGCGGGCGTGCTCGAACACGCGCGCCAGGCGCTGTCGTCGGCCACGCGGTTGAGCAACCACCCGATGTCCCGTCGCGTCGTCGAGACCGGCGAGCCCGGCTTCGTGCCGAAGCTCACGCTCGCGGGATTGCACCCGGACACCGCGCCGGCGTGGCTCGACCTCGTCCAGCAGGTCGAGCTCCACAGCCTGCTGATGGTGGCGATGCGGACCCGCGGGCGATCGATCGGGGTGCTCGCCGTGGCGCGGGTCGGCCGCGACAGCGCGGCGCTCACCTCGCTCGACCTCGAGGTCGCGCAGTACCTGGCGAGCCAGGCCGCGCTCGCGATCGGCAACGCGACGCTGCTGGAGGAGGCACGGCGCGAGACCGCCGAGCGTCGGCGGCTGGCCGAGCGCTTCCGCATCCTCTCGGACAGCGCGCACGAGTTCGCGGCGTCGACCGACGATCTCCAGCACCTGCTCGACGTCGTCGCGCGTCGCCTCGGCGAGCTGGTCGGCGACCTGTGCTCGATCCGCGCGACCACCGAGGATGGCGTGTGGCTCGACACGCGCGGCGGTAGCTACCACCGCGATCCGGACCTGCACGCGGCCGCGCGCGACGTCATGCACTGGAGACGGCAGCGCGTCGGCGAGGGCGTCTCGGGGCGCGCCGCAGCGACCGGGCTGCCGGTCCTGATCAAGACGATCGACCCGGCCGAGTTCGCGGCGTCGAGCGAGGCGCCGTACCGGGAGTTTCTCCTGCGGCTCGCGCCGACGAGCGCGATGCTGATCCCGCTGGTCTGCCGCGGCGAGGTGGTGGGTGTCGCCAGCTTCCTGCGGAGCGCGCCCAAGCGGCCGTACTCCGACGACGACTTCCAGTTCGCGCGGAGCATCGCCGACCACGCCGCGCTCGCGATCGGCAATGCCCGCGCTTACGCCGCGGAGCACCGGGCCCGCGACGCCGCGGAGCACGCGACCCGCGCGATGCACGAGGCGCGCTCGCGCTTCGCGCGCCTGTCCGAGTCCGGGATCCTCGGCATCGTGGTCGGCACGCTCGACGGACGCGTCGTCGAGGTCAACGACGCCATGCTCGCGATGGTCGGGTATGACCGCGACGAGATCCTGTCCGCGCGGGTCGCGTGGAAGGAGCTGACGCCGCCGGAGTGGCGCGACGTCGACGCCGGCGCGATCGCGCAGCTCGAGGCCACGGGCATCGGCCCGCTGCGCGAGAAGGAGTACGTGCGCAAGGACGGCCGCCGGCTGCCGGTGCTGATCGGCTCGGCCCTGGTCGTGGGTGACGCCGGTGAGGTCATCTCGTTCGTGCTCGATCTCAGCGAGCGCAACGCGGCCCACGACATCATCGAGCAGCTCCGGGAGCAGCGCGCCGCCGACGCGCGGTTCCGCGCGCTGCTCGAGGCCGCACCGGACGCGATGGTGATCGTCGGCATCGATGGATCGATCGTGCTCGTCAACCGGCAGGCCGAGGCGATGTTCGGCTACAGCCGCGCGGAGCTCGTCGGCCAGCCGATCGAGATGCTCGTGCCGGAGCACGAGCGCGACCGGCACGTCGGCCACCGGGGGAGCTACTTTCGCGCCCCCGCGGTTCGCGCGATGGGCGCGGGCCTGGAGCTGTCGGGGCGCCGCAAGGACGGCTCGCTCCTGTCGATCGAGGTGAGCCTGTCGCCGCTCGAGACCTCGGATGGCCGGCTGGTCTCGGCGGCGATCCGCGACACCACGCAGCGCGTGATCGCCGAGCAGCACCGCGCGCGGCTCGCGGCGATCGTCGACGCGTCGGGCGACGCCATCATCGGCAAGACCCTCGCCGGCGTGATCACCAGCTGGAACCCGGGCGCGCAGCAGCTCTTCGGCTACACCGCCGACGAGATCGTCGGGCGATCGATCACGGCGCTGATCCCGCCCGGGCGCGAGGCCGAGGAGTCGATGATCCTCGAGCACCTCGCGGTCGGCGCCGTCGAGAGATTCGATACCGTGCGGCGGCGGAAGGACGGGCGCGACCTCGACGTGGCCGTCACGATCTCGCCGGTGCGCGACGCGATCGGTCGCATCGTGGGCATCGCCAAGGTGGTGCGCGACATCACCGATCGGAGGCGCACGGAGCTCGCGCTGGCGGCCGCGAAGGACGCGGCCGAGGCCGCGAACCGCGAGCTCGAGGCGTTCAGCTACGCGGTCGCCCACGACCTGCGCGCCCCGCTGCGCGGCATGAACGGCTTCGCCCAGGTGCTGCTCGATACCTATCGCGACCGGTTCGACGCCGAGGGCCAGGACTGGCTGCAGGAGATCGTCACGAACGCGCACAAGATGGGCGCGCTCATCGACGCGTTGCTCGCGCTGTCGCGCGTGACCCGCGCCGAGGTCCGACGCGAGTCGGTCGACGTCTCGGCGATCGCCCGGGCCTCGGTCGCCGCGCTCCAGGCCGCCGATCCAGAACGGACCGTCGAGGTGATCGTGCAGGACGGGCTCCGCGCCGACCTCGATCCGGTGCTCGCGCGCTCGCTCGTCGACAACCTCGTGGGCAACGCGTGGAAGTACACGCGCAAGGTCGCCGCGGCCCGGATCGAGATCGGCGCGCGCGCGCACGACGGCGCGACCACCCTGTTCGTCCGCGACAACGGCGCGGGCTTCGACATGGCGTTTGCCGGGAAGCTGTTCGCGCCGTTCCAGCGGCTGCACTCCGGGACCGAGTTTCCCGGCACCGGGATCGGGCTCGCGACCGCGAAGCGCATCGTCCTCCGCCACGGTGGGCGGATCTGGGCCGAGGGCGCCGTCGACGCGGGCGCGACGTTCTACGTGACGATTCCGGCGCGGCGCACGGGGGCAACATGAACAAGATCATCCTGCTGGTCGAGGACAACGCCAGCGACGAGAAGCTGACGCTGCTCGCCTTCAAGCAATCGGGGCTCGCGAACGAGATCGTCGTGGTGCGCGACGGCGCGGCCGCGGTCGAGTACTTGCTCCCGAGCGCGGCCCCGACCGATCGCGCGCCCGTCCCGCGGCCCTCGCTGGTCCTGCTCGACCTGAACCTGCCGAAGCTCAGCGGGCTCGAGGTGCTCCGCCGCCTGCGCGCCGACGACCGGACCCGGCTCCTGCCGGTCGTCGTGCTCACCGCCTCGAAGGAAGAGGAGGACGTGCTCGGCAGCTACCAGCTGGGCGCCAACGCGTACGTCCGGAAGCCGGTCGCGTTCGCCGAGTTCGCCGCCGCGGCCCGGACCGTGGGCATGTTCTGGCTGCTCCTCAACGAGCCCGTGCCGGCCACGCGAGGCCCGTCATGACCGCGCCCTGGCGGGTCCTCCTCGTCGAGGACTCCCCGACCGACGCCAAGCTGGTCGTCCACGAGCTGCGCCGCGGCGGCCGCGTGGTCGAGTTCGAGCGGGTCGACACCGCGGCGGCGATGCGCGAGGCGCTCGCGCGATCGCCGTGGGACGTGGTGCTGTCGGACTGGTCGATGCCGACCTTCACCGCGCCAGCGGCGCGCGCGATCCTGCGCGAGCAGGGCCTCGACCTGCCGTTCATCATCGTGTCGGGGACGATCGGCGAGGAGACCGCCGTCGAGGCGATGCGCGCCGGGGCGGACGACTTCGTCCTGAAGGACAAGCTCGCGCGACTCACGCCCGCGATCGAGCGCGGGCTGCGCGAGTGCGCCGAGCGCGCGGCGCGCCACGCCGCCGAGGCGGCCCTGCGCACGAGCGAGGCCAGGTTCCGGCGCCTCGCCGACTCCGGGATCATCGGCATCCTGACCTCGGACGTGAACGGCGTCATCCTCGAGGCGAACGGCGCATACCTCGACCTGCTCGGCTTCACGCGCGACGACCTCGCCAGCGGCGCGCTGCACTGGGAGGCCCTGACGCCGCCCGAGTACGCGCAGATCGCGGAGCGATCGCTCCGACAGCTGCAAGTCACCGGCGTGGCGACGCCCTGGGAGATGGAGACGTTCCGCAAGGACGGGACCCGCGTGCCGGTGCTGGTCGGCGCCGCGATGCTGGAGTTCCCGAACATCATCGCGTTCGTCGCCGATCTCACCGAACGCAAGCGCGCCGAGGCCGGGCGGATCGCCGCCGAGGAGTCCCTGCGCAAGAGCGAGGAGCAGCTCCGGCACGCGCAGAAGATGGAGGCGGTGGGGCGGCTCGCCGGCGGCGTCGCGCACGACTTCAACAACGTGCTCACCGTCATCATGGGCTACGGCGACCTGATCCTCGCCGATCTGAAGCAGACCGATCCGTTGCGCGAGGACATCGAGGCGATCCAGACCGCCGCCGCCCGCGCCGGCCGGCTGACGCATCAGCTGCTGATGTTCAGCCGCCAGCAGCCGATGGAGGCCAAGGTCGTCGACCTCAACGACGTGCTCGTCGACATGGACCGGATGCTCCAGCGGATCCTCGGCGAGGACGTCGAGCTGGTGGCGGTACCGCCCAAGACCAGCGGTCGCGTGCGCGTCGATCCGAGCCACATCGAGCAGGTGATCCTCAACCTCGTCGTCAACGCGCGCGACGCGATGCCGACCGGCGGCAAGCTCACGATCGAGACCGCGAACGTCGAGCTCGACGAAGCCTACGCGCGCGCCCACCTGCCCGCGGTCGCGGGCCCGCACGTGATGCTCGCGGTGACCGACACCGGCTGCGGGATGGACGCCGAGACCCAGGCGCGCATCTTCGAGCCGTTCTTCACGACCAAGGGCCAGGGCCACGGCACCGGCCTCGGGCTCTCGACGGTTTTCGGGATCGTCCAGCAGAGCGGCGGCAGCATCTGGGTCTACAGCGAGCCGGGCCAGGGCACGAGCTTCAAGGTCTACCTGCCGCGGGTCGACGCCGAGGTCGACACCGCGACCGCCGAGCCCGCGCCGACGACGTTGCGCGGCGACGAGACCATCCTGCTGGTCGAGGACGAGGCGCAGGTCCGGGCGATCGTCCTGAACATCCTGCGCCGGCAGGGCTACCACGTGCTGGTGGCCCAGCACGCTGGCGAGGCCCTGCTCCTGGCCGAGCGACACGCCGGCGCGATCGATCTGCTGCTCACCGATGTCGTGATGCCGCACATGGGCGGCCCCGAGCTGGCCACGCGCCTCGCCGGGCTGCAGCCGGCGATGAAGGTGCTGTGCATGTCGGGCTACACCGACGAGAGCATCGTCCGCCACGGCGTGCTCGACGGCGGCATCGCGTTTGTCCAGAAGCCCCTGACGCCCGACTCGCTCGCGCGCAAGGTCCGCGAGGTGCTCGAAGGGCATCGGGTGCCGCGGACCACCGGGCACATCGAGGTCATCCCTTGATCGTGAGCAGCGGCCACAGCCGCGCGACCTTGCGGGCCACGCCGGCGCGCTCGACGGTGTCGACCACCGGCGTCACGTCCTTGTAGGCCCACGGCCCCTCCTCCTTCAGGCGATCGTCGTGGCGCGCGACGATGTCGCGGCGGCGACGCAGCACGGGATCGTCCATGTCGACCGGCGTCACGACGCGCAGGCGCGCGCGCGCATCGTCCCAGACCGCCGCATCGACGTGGCGGGCCGCGCCGCGCGCGACGCTGCGCCCGGCGCCGTGGCACGCGCTGCACAGCGCGGCGTCGTTGCCTTCGCCCGCGAGCAGCCAGCTCGCCGCGCCCATCGAGCCCGGGATGATCACCGGGTGCCCGGTCCACGCGAACCGGCCCTCCCCGTCCGGTCCGGGCGCCGGACAGGCGCCCTTGCGGTGCAGGTAGCGATCGTCCTCGCCCGGCCAGATCAGGTTGTGCGGCGCGTCGTAGATCAGCTGCGCGTCGACCTCGCGGCCGAGCACGTCGCCGAGCACGCGCACCGCGAGGCCGGCGAGCACGAGCCGGTTCACGAACGCGAAGTTGGCGGCGTTGGCGAGCGCGTCGAGGTACTTCGCCGCGAGCGCGCCGTGCGGGCCGCGGGTCGGCAGCGCGTAGAAGCCGTGCTCCGGGTGCGGCACGCCCGTCGGATAGAGCGCCTTCGCCAGATCGGCAAAGTGTCCGCCGACCAGGTGGCCGAGCCCGACCGATCCCGAGTGGGCCATGATCGCGACCCGGCCGCGAGTCACGCCCCAGGCGTGGGCCACGCGCCCATCGCTGATCCCGTCGACGACCTGGAGCTCGACGAAGTGGTTGCCGCCGCCGATCGAGCCGATCTGCGCGTCGCGGCCGTGGGCGCTGCCCGACGAGCGGATCCAGTCGCCGAACGCGTGCAGGCCGCGCGCCGGCAGGCCGCCACCGAGGTGGCTGCGCGCGAGATCGCTGGCGATGCGATCGGCGCGCAACCCGCGCCACACGCCGAGGTCGGCGTTGTCGGCGAAGGTCGACGCGAGCCCGCCGACGCCCTCGCGCAGGATCGCCTCGCGCTGGCGCGGCGACAGCGGCACGTCGCGGCCGCCCTCGAAGAACGCGTGGCGCAGCGGTCGCGCCAGCGCATCGAGGTGGGGCGCGAGCTCGTCGGTGGTGATGTCGGTGACGACGAGCCGCATGCCGCAGCAGACGTCGTTGCCGACCGCCTGCGGCACGACGAAGCCGCGGCACGCCGCGACGGTGCCGACCGGGATGCCGCCACCGCGGTGCAGATCGGGGGTGAGCACGACGCGCTCGAGCCGCCCGGGGGCGTCGCCCCAGAACGGCGCGATCGCGCCCGCCTGTTCACGTTGCCAGAGATCATCGAGGGTGCCGGCGAGTCGCGCGAAGTCGACCGCCTGGACGATCGCCTCGTCCTCGATCGGGACGTCGGCGGTCGCCATGAGCGTCATCGGGACGCCATCGGGATGCGTGATGCGAACGTGCGTGTCGTCGGCACGGGAGACGTGCTCGCGAACGCGAAAGCTGCTGGACATGAGGAGTCGCTCCGGCGCGAGGCATCGCGCGGACGAGATCGCATCGCGACCGCACGGATCATGCGGGCGCGACGAAGTACCGATGTCGAATGGACATCGGCGCGGGGTGGCGCGGCAGCAGCGACCGCACCTGCGGGCCACTCTACGGATCGCGCGCGGCAAATCAAGCGCGAACGATCGAGGCGCGAGCTTGTGAATCAGTGGGTCACGAACGCGTCAGTGCGACTCAGGCGTTCAACCGCGTCCACAGCGCGTCCGCCGAGAGGTTCGGCGACCCGGCGGCCGCGCGCTCGGCCTCGTGGACCAGCGCGCAGATCCGCCGGTTGAGCGGCGCGATCGCGCTGTGGGCCTCCGCCAGCCGCACGATCTCGCCGTTCAGGTAGTCGACCTCGGTCGGGCGCCCGCGGGTCAGGTCCTCCCACATCGACGACCGCGCCTCGGGATCGACGCGCATCTGCGCGCGCGTGATCACGCGGACGATCGGATCGGGCAGCCGCAGCACGCGCGGCATGATCCGCACCGGGATGCCGCGCAGCCGCGCGGTCGGGATGCGCGCGTTGCGCAGCACCGCCACCGCCTCCTCGATCACCGCGGCCACGATCCGGCGATAGCCCGCGACGCGCAGCAGGTCGCGCGACGGCGCACCCGACAGCGCGCTGACCGCGTTGTTGAGGTTGATGACGAGCTTCGACCACTGCTCGGGGCCGAGGTCGTCGTACTCGCGGACCTCGAGGCCGGCGCCGCGCAGGGCCGCGACCGCCTCGCGCCACGGCGGCGCGTCGGTGCGCGCGAGCTTGAGCGCGCCGCTGATCGCGCGGTGGAACACGCCCTCCCCGCGCGACACCACGTTGAACTCGACGATGCCCGCGACCACGCGATCGCCGAGCGCCGCGCGCAGCACCGCGGCGTTGCGCACCCCGTTCTGGAAGCTCGCGACGATCGCGCCCCGGCGCAGCACCTGCGCCAGCGCGGCGGCGACCTCGGCGGTCTGCGCACTCTTGACGCAAACCAGCACGACGTCGCGGTCGGCCAGCGCGGCGGCCTCGGTCGCGAACCGCACCTGCGCCGCCGGCACGGTCGTCGCCGGGCGATCGAAGTCGCGCACGGTCAGGCCGTGCGCCGCCAGCTCCGCGCCCACCCGGGCTCGCCCGACGAGGACGACATCGGAATGCTTCGCGAGCAGCGCGCCGGCCACGTAGCCGCCGATCGAGCCCGCACCCATGACACCGAGTCGCACGCTGGTCATCGCGCGGCAGTGTAGCGGCGATCATGCGACCGGACGCGGCGAGCCGCCTCTGTACGATATGTGCACAGCGATCACGCGACCTTCGACACATCGGATCGCCGCTGTGCGTGCCACGCTCGGGCAACGCTCGCGCCGTGGGTGCGGTCGAACTGCTGAGGTTCTCATGCGCCTGTCGTTCCTGGTGCTGGTCTCGTCGATGCTCGCGGGGACGCTGAGCTGTAGCCACGTTCGACCGTCGCAGCGCGAGCGGCTCGCCGGGCCGGCGATGCAGTTCCAGATGGATCCGATCGGCGAGGGCCAGCGCGGCTCGGTCCTCGAGATCACCGAGGGCGGCACGTTCCCGAGCGCGGGGCCGGGCAACGCAGGAGCCGGGTGCGGGTGCAACTGATCGCGCGGGTCGCGGTCGCGCTGTGCCTCGCTGGCGCAGTCGCCCGCGCCGATGACGCGCAGGCGGGCGACGCCTCGGGCGCCGGCGCGCCGGGCAACCAGCCCGTCATCCCCGGCGCGATCGTCCCCGAGCCCGCCCACCCCGCGTCAGATCCCGACGCGCCCGCGCCCGACGAGGACACCGCCTCGGAGGACAGCGACGGCTCGCCGACCACCGGCGCGATCCAGGGCGGGGTCTACGCCGACAGCGATCACACCAAGGTGCTGCGCTCGCTCGCGCTGATCGGCGCGACCTGGGGCAACTGGGGCCTCAACGGCCGGCTCGGCATCGACTCGGTGACCAGCGCGTCGCTCGAGGTCCGCAGCTCGCCCGCGCTCAGCAAGGTCGACACCGTGACCAGCGCGTCGGGCCGCTCGTCGTCCTCCGGTGGCGAGATGACCGACGTCCGCGCCGAGTTCAGCGCCGGCGGCGCGTGGAACAACGGCAAGGGCACCGCGATCAACCTGACCGGCTCGGCCGCCGCCGAGCGCGACTACAAGAGCGTGAGCGCCGGCGCCAATGGATCGATCGACATCCTCGATCGCACGACCACGCTGCTCGCCGGCGTCTCGCGCACGCAGAACTGGATCGCCAGCGTCCTCGACACCTCGTTCGCGGAGCAGATGTCGGCGACCGGCTGGTCGGCGGGCGTCGCGCGGGTGCTGACCCCGACCGACGCGGTCCGCGCCCACTACGACGGCCGCGCCGCGCTGGGCTACAACGCCTCGCCGTATCGCTCGGTGCGCTTCGGCGACTGGACCACGACGGTCAACAGCAAGCACCAGATCATCTTCGCCAACACGATCGGCGATCCCGGCGGCCTGCCCGAGCAGGTGCCCGATCGCAAGCTCAGCCACGCGGTCGCGATCGAGTGGCTGCACTCGCTGCGCGCCGATCTCGCGATCCACCCGATGCTGCGCCTCGGGCACGACAGCTGGGGCAGCGACAACCTGACCGCCTCGCTCGATCTGCGCATCGCCGAGCCGAGCTGGCGCATGCAGCTCGGCTACCGCTACTACACGCAGTCGGCGACCGACTTCTTCCTCGACAAGTACACCGCCGATCCATCGACCTACGCGTTCTACACCTCCGACAAGGAGCTCGGGCCGCAGCGCGGTCACCTCGCGAGCCTCGGCCTGTCGTTCGTGCTGCACGACAGCACCGGGCCGTCGAGCTCGCGCCTCCTGCTCGACTTGCGGGTCGACGGCGTGCGCTACGCGTATCCCGGCTACACGCTCCTGCCGACGCGCAGCGGCGTCACGACCTCGTTCGGGCTGACCTGGGAGCCGTAGCGCTTCGCCGCTGCACAATCCGGCAACCTCGAGGCGCCCCGATGTGTCGCGGTGGGGCGGGCGTACAGTGACGCCATGCGCACCGTCCTCCGCTCGTCGCGTTCGCTGCTCGCCGCGGGGCTGGTCGGACTGCTCATCTACGCGTACGTGGCTGCCACCGGTGCGCCGCGCTGGCTGCGCGGGATCGCCAATCTCGGCACGACCGAGCTCGGCGCCCGCGGCGGCATCGTCGTCGAGGTCGAGCTGCCCGCGACCCTCGGCGCCGCCGAGCGCGAAGCTGCGCGCCGACCTCGAGCGCGGCCCCCTGGTCGATGCGCTCGCGCATGCGACGCTGCCCGCAGGGATCACGCGCGACGTCGAAACGTGGAGCGCCGAGGACGGCATCCGCCATTCGGCGTCGTTCCTGTCGGCGCCCGATGCCGCCGCCCTGCGCGCCGCGATCGCCCCGCTGCCCGCCGACCCCGATGCCGAGATCGTCTTCGAGGCCGTCTCGAACCCCGCGCACGGCACCCACCCGGCGGACCGCTACGTGCGCACCCGCGTGGTCGCGCGCCGCGCGGTGATCGATGGCCGCGGTATCGCCGGCGCGAACCAGGCATGGGACGCGAACACCCAGAAGCCCATCGTGCAGGTCGACCTCACGCCCGAGGGCGGCGCCGTCTTCGGTGACTTCACCGCGAGCCACGTCGGCGGTCGCCTCGCGATCATGCTCGACGATGCGGTGCTGTCGGCGCCGACGATCAACGACCCGATCCGCGGCGGCCACCTGCAGATCACGATGGGCGGCGACGCCCCGACGAAGCAGCTCGCCGACGCCAGGGCGCTCGCCGACAGCCTCGGCCACGGCGCGCCGCTGCCGGTCGGCATCCACGCCACGATCGTCTCGAGCGAAGCCGGCGCGCCCTGGCGCGAGGTGGTCGCGAACCTGCTGGCCGCGCTGCTCGCGGCGCTGGCCACGCTGGTCGTCGCGTGGCCATGCGTGCGCTGGCCCGGGTCCGCGCGCGCGCCGGCGTCGTTCGGCTGGCCACCGCGCGCGATCGTCCGCGGTGATCGCCCCGCGCGCGTCGGCGATCCGGGCGCGCTCGGCATCCGCGTCGCGGTGACCGCGTTCGTGCCGGTCGCGGTCTGGGCGCTCGGGCAGATCCAGCTGCCCGGCATCGACGAGAACGGGCTCGCCGGGACCATCGCCGCTGGCGGGCGCGCCCCGCTCACGATCGGCGCGATCGGCGTCACGCCGATCATCTCCGCGTTCGTGCTGATCGAGCTGCTGGCGCTCGTCGTGCCCGGCTGGCGTCGGCGCCGCCTCGGCGATCGCGCGATGCGCGCCCCGCTACGCACCGCGGTCGGCGTCCTCGCCACCGCGCTGGCGGTGGTGCAGGCCTGGTTCATCGTCCAGTACCTCAGCACGGCGTACGGCACCTACGACCCGGTCCTGGTCGACAGCGCGGCGATGCACTGGCTCGCGCTCGGCGCGCTGGTCGGCGCGGTCGGTGCGTACGCGATCGGCGCGGCGCTCGACGAGCGGTTCGGGATCGGCAACGGCTGGAGCGTGATCGTCGCGAGCGTGGCGATGCGCGAGCTGATCGCCGCCGCGCAGGGCGCGCCGCACGCCGCGATGGTCGTCATGATCGCCGAGGGTGCGCTGGTCGCGGCGCTGGTCGCGTGGAGCACGCGCACCCGGATCGGCCCGGTCCGGCTGCCGCTCGGCGCGCTCGTGGGCGCGGGGGTGGTGACCTCGCTGGTCAGCGCGGTGATGCTGGCGCTGTTCTGGATCCCGGACATGGCCGAGCTCGTGGCCCACACGATGACGATGCTCCGCACGCCGACGTGGATGCTCGGGCTCGCGCTGGTCGGCAGCATCGGGCTGGGCGCGGCGTGGACGCGCGCGCTGGTCGGTCGACCGCGGCTCGTGGCGATCGGTTACAGCGCGGCGATCGGCCTGGCGCTCACGCTGATCGCGCTCGTCGCGCAGGACGGCGCCCACGTCACGATCGGCGCCTCGGCAGCGGTGGTCGCGGTCGTCGGGCTCGATCTCGCGACCGAGATCGCCGCGCGCCGGCAGCGCGGTCGCTGGGTCGCGGTCGCCGAGCTGCACGACCTCGACACCGTCGAGACCGCGCTCCGCGCCGGCGGCGCGCGCTTCGCCCGCGCCGTGCACCACCGGAGCCTGTTCCGGCTGTTCGCGCCGTACGCGCCGGTGCGGATCTACCAGCTCGACGCCGACTGACTCACAGCGCGAGCGCCATCTCGCGCTGCGCCAGCGCGCTCGGCACGAGCCCGACCGCCGCGCACCAGTCGCGCGCGATCTCCTCGGGCACGATCGGCGGCACGATCACGCGATCGGGCCCGAGGTGCGCGACGATCGCGCGCACCAGCCGCGCGGCCTGACCCCGGCGCCGCGCCCCCGGTCGCGTGAACAGCCCGCTCAGGTGCAGCGCCGGGCCGCGCGTCACCACCGTCGCGATCGCGTCGTCGAGCGCGAACGCGCGGTACGGCGCGGTCATCCCGACAAAGCCCTCGGCGCGCACCTGCCACGGCAGCGGCGGCGCGTCGGGCTCGCGATGGCGCGCGATCGCGTGGCCGAGCGCGCCAGGCTCGACCTCGCGCAGCGCGGGATCCTCGACCGGCGGGAGCGCGCCCTCCCAGCCGATCAGCGGCCGCTGGGTCACGAACCCCAGCCGCTCGTAGAGCGCGACGCCGGCGCGGTTGGCCTCGAACACCTCGAGCAGCATCCGCCGGTCGCCGCGCGTCCGCGCCTCCTCGATGAGCCCGGTCATCGCGCGCGTGCCCAGGCCCTGACCGCGCGCCGCCTCGACGATCCCGAACGCCGCGAGCCGGCACTCGCGACCGCGCCGCGCGATCAGCGCCAGCGCGAGCGCCGCGCCCTGCGCATCGACGACGACCCGCGACGCCTCGAGATCGACGTGCTCGACCCGGATCCGCGTCGCGAGCGCCTCGGGCGAGACGTGCACGGGCACGAGGTAGCCCGCGAAGCCGCGGGTGAACAGGGCGGCGAGCTCCACGAGCGTGAAGCCGCTGGTCGAGACGAGCGCGGGCCGGTCCGGAGTCATGGCCCAACCTTAGCGCTCGCCCGGCGTGATCGCTCCGTCGCCATCGGCGTCGACCCAGATCGGGTTGGTGATCGCGAGCGGGAACACCGGGAACCGCGCGGCGTCGCCGATGACCGGCGCCATCGAGCGATCACCATCGACGCGCACGACGAGGAAGCCGTCGCGCTTGACCGGCACGGTGATGGTCTCGTCGAACCGGACCGGATCCGCCGGATCGCGGCGCGTGCTCGTGCGGCGCTCGACCACGGCGCCGTCGCGCAGGATCGTGATCCGGTCGACCGCGATCCACGCCGGCGCGCGGACCCGGACGTGGACCGCGACCGCGCCGCGGGTCGCCACGACGGTGTCGCCGAGCCCGGCAGCGCCGACGGAGACGTCGACGATCGGCCCGGTCGTGAAGTACGCGCGCCCGGCCTTCACCGCGGCGACCAGCGCGGCGGGGTCGAGGTGATCGGGGCGATCGTCGGCGACCTGGACGTAGTTGCGCGGGTAGCCGCCGAGGTTGTAGGTGAGGTGGTGGGTGTCGGAGTTGCCGGTCGCGGTGACCCGACGCCCGTGGCGCAGGAACGCGAACCAGTCCTCGAGCACGAGCGCGAGGCTCTTGCGATCGGCGTCCTGGTAGCCGTTGAGGACCTCGATCGCGTCGAAGTCGAGCGAGAACCCGGGCCGCGCCGCGCGCAGCGTGAGCGGATCGAGCTTGCCCAGGTGGAAGTAGCCGATCTGGCCGTCGTCGAGGCGCGGGTGATGGATGTCGATGATCGCGTCGGGCGCGAGCCGGCGCACGTCGGCGAACAGGTCCGCGGGCGTGTGGCCCTTGACCGGGATCGCGCCGTGCCCGGCCTCGGCCTCGTCGGCCGGCAGCGGAAACGCGCCGAAGTGGCCCCAGTCGCGGGTCGTGATCTCGTCGCCCTGAAGGCTCGCGAGCCGGGCGCCCTGGCGCAGCTCGTCGATGATCGGCGCGTAGTCGGCGATGACGTTGTGATCGGTCGCGACGATCAGATCGACGCCATCGGCGACGAACTGGTGCACGCGATCGCGCATCGGCACCCTGGAGTCGGAGGACTCCTCGGCGTGGACGTGGAAGTCGCCGGAGATCCAGCCGCTGGTGTCGACGACGTGGCGCAAGGTCGCGGTCAGGGTCGCGGGCGCGCCGGTCGCGATCGTCACGCGCCGCGTGGCGATGTCCCACTCGGGCCCGTGGCTCACCCAGACGTCGTACTCGCCGACCGGCAGCTCGAGCTCGGCGTCGTCGAGCAGGAACGCGCGATCGAACGCGAGGATGCCGCCCTGCTGCTCGCGGCCGATGTCGGTGGTCGTGAACCGCGGCGTCGGCGTGCGCCCGACGCCCGCGAACGTGAGCCGGCACGGCACCGGCTGATCGCGATCGTCGTGGACGCGGACCCGCAGCGTGCCATCGCCGCGCGGCGCGGGCAGCGGCGCGCCACCGTCCTGCGTTGCGGCGCCGAGCGCGGCGTAGGCGGGCGGGTTCATCCCGGTCGGCGCGGTCGGCGCGGTCGGCGCGGCCTCGCCGCTGCACGCCGCGAGCGCCAGCGCGCCGAGCCACCAGGATCGATCCGGGCGCGTCATCGCGACGCGATCCTACGGCGATCCGCGCGCGTCCGCGCGGCTCCGCGCCACCCGCTCGCGCAGCGCTGCGTCATCGAGCCGCACGGCGATCGCCTCGGCGCGATCCCGCGCGGGATCTCCGTCGGGGCCCTGGATCGCGGCGAGCAGGAGCAGGCCCATCGCGCGCAGCCGGACGTAGCCACCATCGCCGGCGTGCCGGCACGCGCGCTCGGCGAGCGCGAGCGCCTGGGCCCGATCGCCGCGCTTGTGGTGACCGTAGGCGAGCCCGGCGTCGCGGCGATAGCTCGCGAACGGGTGCTCGTCGGTGGCCGGCAGCGCCGCGTAGATCGCGAGCGCGCCGCGATGATCGCAGGCGCGGTTGCGCTGGTAGGCGCGCTGATCGGCGATGCGCGCCGCGAAGCACGCGCGATCGTCGGCGGCGAGCGCGGCGGTCGCGACGAGCGCGTCGGCGCGATCGATCGCGGCGAGCGCGTCTTCGCCGGTCGCGAGGAACGCCGCGATCAGCGCGGCCTCGATGCGCGCGTCGTCGTAGTCGCGCGGCAGCCCGGCCAGCGCCTCGGTCGCGCGGCCGACGTGGAGCGCAGCGTCGTCCTTGTGGCGCGCGCGCAGGCCGTAGCTCGCGTGGCCGAGGTGGAGCCACACCCGCGCCCGCGATCCGGCGATCGGCGGGCGATCCCAGATCCGCAGCTGATCGAGACACAGCCCGAGCGGCAGGTCGGTGAACGGGCTGTGGTAGAGGCCCATCCAGCGCAGCCGCGCCTCGATCGGCCGCGGCACGCCGAAGACCCGCAAGAGCCGCGTCCCCCACACGCCGCCGTCGCGCTGACCGCGGGTCCGCAGGCGGCGCAGCGCGCGCTCGATCGACGCGACGTCGTCGCCGTCGGCGTGATCGATCAGCTTCCACGCGACCGCGGTCAGCGTGCCGTGCGCCTCGATCAGCGCCGCGAGCAGGTCGGCCCACGACACGCCCGGCTCGGCCGCGGGCTGTCCGGGTTTCTGTCCGGTCGCGCGGCTCACGGGCGCCGTAGAAGAGCGGTGTGAACCAGAAGGAATCCCACCATGCGTGACGCCGAGTATTACCTGGTCGTCGATCTCGAGGCGACCTGCGACGACCACGGCGCGGTGCCGCGGCACGAGAGCGAGATCATCGAGATCGGCGCGGTGCTCGTCGACGGCAAGCACCTGCGCCCGGTCGCCGAGCTCATGACGTTCGTGCGCCCGGTCCTCCACCCGGGCCTGACCGCGTTCTGCACCGAGCTCACCACGATCACCCAGGACCAGGTCGACGATGCCCCGACGTTTCCCGCGGCGGCCGCGCGCCTCGCGGCGTTCGGCGCCGGCGCGCTGTTCTGCTCGTGGGGCAACTACGACCGCAACCAGCTCGCCGCCGACGCCGCGCGCCACGGCCTGGCCTCGCCGCTCGGCCCCGACCACCTGAACGTCAAGCAGCTGTTCGCTGACCGCCTCGGCGTCCGCCGCGGCCTCGGCACCCACGCGGCGATGGCCCGGGTCGGGCTCAGGCCCGAGGGTACGCATCACCGCGGCATCGACGACGCGCGCAACATCGCGCGGCTGCTCGCCGTCGCGCTGCGCCGCGGCGCCGGGGAGGTCGCATGACCGACGCGCGGCTGTGGATCATGGTCGACATCGAGACCTCGGGGCCGATCATCGGCACGCACTCGATGACCGAGCTCGGCGCGGTCGTCGGCAGCCGCACCCGCGGCGTGATCGATCGCTTCGAGGCGCTGATCGCGCCGATCGGCCCGGCGGTGAAGACCAGCCGCGGGTCGTACGCGCGCGCGCAGACGAGCGGGCGCCCGCCGGCCGAGGCGATGGCGGCGTTCGCGGCGTGGTCCAAGCCGTACCGCGAACAGCGCGCGAGCTTCCTGGCTCGCCCGGCGGCGTTCGACTGGCCGTGGATCGTGCAGTACGCGTGGGCCTACCTCGGCGACAACCCGTTCGGGTTCAAGGCGGTGTGCGCGTCGTCGTGGTTCGAGGGCCGCGGCAAGACGTTCAAGGTCGAGCTGCCCCACGTCGCGGTCGAGGACGCCGAGCTCCAGCTCCGGCACTTCTTCGTCGAGGGCTGACTCAGCGATCGCGCCGCTCGGGCGGGCGCTGCCAGCCCGCGAGCCACGTGCGAAACCGCGCGACCACCGCCTCGGCCTGCGCCGGATCGCCGTGGCTGAGCAGGTTCTCGATGCCGAGGCCGCGCAGCGCCGCCACCGCGATGTGCACGTCGGGATCGTCGGCCTCGCGGCCGAGCAGCCGCGCCATCATCCCGCGCTGCAGCACCAGCGTCCGCGCGAGCACCTTGGCGAGCGCCCGATCGTCGAGCGCCTCGGCCATGAGTCCGAGCATCGCGCGGCTGCGCTTCTCGTTCTTGAGCAGCTTCTCGACCTGCGCGAAGAACAGCGCGTGGGCGGCCTCGGGATCGGCGAGCGCGGCGCCGAGCAGCGGCTCGAGCTCGCGGCGCGCGTCACGGCTCAGGCGCTCGACCACCGCCGCGGCAAGATCGGCCTTGTGCGGGAAGTAGTACGTGAGGTGGCCCTGAGCCACGCCGGCGGCGCGCGCCACCCGCACCTGGCCGAAGCCCTTCGGGCCCTGGGTCTCGAGTAGCGTCACCGCCGCGTCGACGATCCGCTCGCGCAGGTCGTCGCTCGGGGTCGTGGTGCGCGCGGGGCGGGCCATCGGAAGAGGGGGCGGACGATACCGTCTTGACAATTCTTTGTAGGCATACAAAATCGAGGCGTCAACCCAGGGAGCCCGCATGCACCGCACCGCCCTCGTCGTCCTCGCGCTGACCGGCTGCGCGAGCAACACCGCCGACACGCCCGACGCGACGCCCGCCGTCGACGCCGCGCCCGACCTGCGCGGCGCGCGCTACTGCGAGATCTTGCTCGGCACGATCGCCGCGTCGACCGTCGAGGTGAAGGTCTACAACACCGTCGGCCTCAACGACTGCCCGGACGCGGCGTGGTCGGCGATCGACCAGGCGGCCCTCAAGGCCGACACCGGCGCCGATCTCGTGATCCTCAACGGCCCGCGCTACTGGATGATCACGTCAGCCGCGGGCTCGACGCTCATCGATCCGACGGTGCGCAGCCTGGGCGGCATCGACATGCGCCAGGCCGGCGCGATCTCGATCCCGCTGGCGGAGATCTCGACCTCGCAGATGCCCTACACGCCGCGGACGATCATGCGCGACTCGCAGTTCCTGTTCGCGCGCGGCGGCTCGGTGTTCGAGCTGACCGCCCCCGACGGGCACGTCTACACGATGCAGTCGTACAGCGTGCAGGACCATCCGCAGACCGAGGCGACCTTGCCGGACCTCGGCGCTGCGCTGACCCTGCCGAGCGGCTGGAGCTTCGCGACCCGCACCCTCGACGCCGACCTCACCGTGACCGCGGTCGACCAGCGCGCCACCGTGGTGGCCGACGACTACCGCAACACGTACCTGCAGTCGCGTTGATCCGTCCGCCGCGCGGGCTCACCACAACCGTCGCAGCTCGCGCACGCCGCGCCCGGTCTTGGCGCGCAGGAGCGCGCGCAGCGTGACGCCGTCGCCGTAGCCGACCGCGGCGGCGATCTCGTCGAGGGATTCGTCGCTGGTCTGCAGCCGGTGCACCGCCTGCTCGACCCGCAGGTCGCGCACGAACGACACCGGCGACGCGCCCAGCACCGCGCGCACCCGGCGCTCGATCGTCCGCTCGCTCGCGCCGACCGCCCGGGCCGCCGCCGCCATCGAGAACCCCGCGAGGTTCGCGCGCGCCCAGCGCTCGAACCGCACGACGATCGGGTCGGCGTGCGCGAGGTGATCGCTCATCGCGTACACCGACTGCGACGGCCGCGCATCGTAGAGCAGGTGACGCGCGACGCTCTCGGCCAGCGCCGGGCTGCGGCGGCGCACGTGCCACAGCGCCAGATCGAGGTGCGCGAGCGCGGTGCCGGCGGTGACCACGCGCTTGCTCTCGATCAGCATCTGCGTGTCGTCGAGCCGCGCCTTCGGGAACCGCTCGCGGAAGAACGGCGCCAGCCACCAGGTCGTGGTCGCGTCGCGATCGTCGAGCAGCCCGGCGGCGCCCAGCACGAAGGTCGCGGTACACGCGGCGGTGACCAGCGTGCCCGCGCGGGCCCACGCCGCGAGCGCGGCGCAGCCGTCGACGATGTCGGGCCGGGTCAGCGCCGCCGCGATCGTCTCCGGGGTCTTGCAGCCCATCGCCGGCACGACGACGACATCTGGGCGCGTGCGCGGCAGCGGCGCGACCGGGATGCCGAAGCCCTGGTGGCTGCGCACCTTGCGACGGGTGCCGATCAGCGTCCCCGCGCCGTGCGCCCACGGCCGCTCGCGCGGGGCCAGCGCCGCCGCGGTCTCGAAGGTGTCGACGATCGCAGACAGCCCGGTGTCGAAGACGTCGTCGAACACGAGGACATGGATGCCCATGGCGGAATTAGTATCATTGTTGTCGTTTCCGCCTCCAGCCAAAGCCGCCGGTCGTGCGTACCGTCTCGCCACACCAGGTCGCACGCGCGACCGGAAAGGCTCCCGATGTCCAAGACTCCCGTCGCCATCTTCGCCCGCCTCGTCGCCAAGCCCGGCAAGGAGGAGGAGGTCGCCGCGTTCCTCGCCGGCGCCCTGCCCCTCGCCCAGGCCGAGCCGCGCACCACCGTGTGGTTCGCGATCCGGCTCAGCAAGAGCGACTTCGGCATCTTCGACGCGTTCCCCGACGCGGCCGGGCGCCAGGCCCACCTCGACGGGCCGATCGCGGCCGCGCTCATGGCCAAGGCCGGCGAGCTGCTCGCGGCGCCGCCGAGCATCGAGCTCGTCGACGTGCTCGCGGCCAAGCTGTAGTCGCGCCCGAGGACGCGCGCCGAAAACGCGCGCGGGGCGCCGGTTCAGGGCGCCCCGCAGCGTCGCGCTTGCGCGCGTCAGGTGACTACAGCTCGCAGTTCGCGACCGTGCCCACGCTCGAGTCGAGCAGGATGTCGGCGTCGCCGAGCCCGCAGTCGACGTCGTCCGCGCCGGCGTTGCCGTCGATGACGTCGTCGCCGGCCAGGCCGGTGATGGTGTCGACGCCCGCGCCACCCTCGATCTGGTTGTCGAAGGCGTTGCCGGTCAGCGCGTCGTCGCCGGCGCCGCCGGTCAGGTTCTCGACGTCGGTGAAGATCGTGTCGCCCTCGCTGGCCTCACCGCTGCCCGTCGCGCCGTCCATCACGACCGTGAGGTCGTTGGTGCGCGCCGAGTAGTTGACGGTGTCGGTGCCCGCGCCACCGTGCATCGCGTCGGCGCCGCTGGTCGCGCTGCCCTCGTCGAAGACGTCGTCGCCGGCGTCGCCGTTGAGCGTGTCGATGCCCGCGCCGCCCTTGAGCGTGTCGTTGCCGACGCCGCCGGAGATCGTGTCCGCGCCCGCGCCGCCGTCGAAGACGTTGTCGCTGGCCGAGCCGACGATCGTGTCGCCGCCGCCACCGCCGATGCCGTTCTCGACGTCGTTGACGACCTTGTCGAGCTCGAGCGCCTCGCCGTCGTTGGCCGTGGTGTCGAGGTTGATCGTGACCGCGTTCGAGCGGCCGGAGTAATCGACGGTGTCGGTGCCGGCGCCGCCGTTCATCGTGTCCGCGCCGTTCGAGGCCGCGCCCTCGTCGAAGGTGTCGTTGCCGGCGTCGCCGTTGAGCGTGTCGGCGCCCGCGAGACCCGCGAGGGTGTCGTTGCCCGTGCCGCCCGACGGCGTGTCCGCGCCGGTGCTGCCGGTGAGGTCGTCGTCACCGAGGCCGCCCTTCACGGCCTCGACGTCGGTCTTGATGTCGTCGGTCTCGCTGGCCGCGCCGTCGTCGGCGGTGCCGTCGATCGTCACGGTCACGGCCGCGGTGCGCAGCGAGTAGTCGACGGTGTCGGTGCCGGCGCCACCGTTGAAGGTGTCGGCGCCATCGGCCGCGGTGCCGTTGGTGAAGGTGTCGTTGCCGTCATTGCCGTAGAACGTGTCGTCGCCAGCGCCGCCGCGCAGCGTGTCGTCGCCGGCGCCGCCGTAGACCGTGACCGCGGCCGTGGAGGTCGCGCCGGTGGTCGCGCTGCCCGCGGCCGAGAACGTGTCGTTGCCGTCCGACAGGGTCGCGACGAAGGTCTCGACGTTGGCGAACGCGATGTCCTTGAGCGTGTCGGCGTTGATCGTGATGCCGCTGGCGCCGAACACGAAGGCGTCGACGGCCTTGCTGCCGCGGATCTTGAGCGCGTCGGTGCCGCCGCCGAGGTCGACGTCGACGCCGACCGCGCCGGTGACGCCGGGGGCGAACGTGCCGCCCATGTAATCGAGGATCAGGGTCTCGGCGCCGCCGGAGCCGGTCACGACCAGCTTCTTCAGCGTGGTCGAGGTCGCGCCGCCGCAGGAGTAGCCGTTCACGACCACGAGGCCGGCGGACGACTTGTTGACCAGCGCGACGTCGCCGGTGGCGAGCGCGAGGGTCGCCACACCGGTGCCCGACACGAAGCTGCACTGTGCGCTCAGATCGGTCAGGCCCTCGGTGACCTCCTCGATGCCCTGAACATCGCCGGGCTCGTCGATGGGCGGAGCACCTTCGACGGCGCATCCGGTCGCGAGGACCAGAGGCCAGAGGATGCGACTTACGAAACTGAGATTCTTCACGGCGTGGCTCCTTGGGACGGGGGGTGTAGTGACGATCCGGTTCGTCCGCTCCGGCGCGTTCTGAAGGGGTGACCGCGTCTGCGGCGCCACGTCACAGCTCGCAGCTGGCGATCGTCGCGCTCGCGTCGAGCGCGATGTCCGCGTCGCCGGTGCCGCAGTCGAGATCGTCGGTGCCGCCGCCGCCATCGAGGACGTCATCGCCGCCGAGCCCGCGCAGGGTGTCCGCGCCGACCCCGCCCTCGAGCAGGTTGTCGCCGGCGTTGCCGGTGAGCGCGTCGTCGCCGTCGCCGCCGTGCAGCTCCTCGACGTCGGTGGCGATCGTGTCGCCCTCGCTGGCCTCGCCACTCGCGGAGGCGCCGTCCATCACGACCACGAGATCGTTGGTGCGCGCACCGTAGTCGACGCGATCGATCCCGGCGCCGCCGTGGATCGCATCGGCGCCGCTGGCCGCGCTGCCCTCGTCGAAGCGATCGTCGCCGGCGTCGCCGCCGAGGGTGTCGCTGCCGACCCCGCCGACGATCGTGTCGTTGCCGGCCCCGCCGCTGATCGTGTCGTTGCCGGGACCACCCTCGAGGGTGTCGTTGCCGACCCCGCCGGTGAGGGTGTCGCCCGCGCTGCCGCCGATCACGTGCTCGACATCGAGGCCGACCTTGTCGCCCTCGAGCGCCTGGCCGTCATCGGCGATGGCATCGATCGTCACCGCGACCGCGATCGCGCGACCGGCGTAGGTCACCGTGTCGGTGCCGGCGCCGCCGGAGAGCACGTCGGCGCCGCTGGTGGCGGCGCCCTCGTCGAGCGTGTCGTCGCCGGCGTCGCCGTTGAGGGTGTCGTTGCCGAGGCCGCCCACCAGCGTGTCGGCGCCCGCGCCGCCGGATAGCGTGTCGGCGCTGGCGCTGCCGGTGAGCGAGTCGTCGCCGAGCCCGCCCTTGACGACCTCGACGTCGCCGCCGATGTCATCGTCCTCGCCGGCCGCGCCGTCGTTCGCCGTGCCATCGATCGCGACGGTGACCGCCGCGGCCCGCGCGCCGTAGTCCATCGTGTCGATGCCCGCGCCGCCGCTGACCACATCGCCGCCATCGGCGCTCGGGCCGCCGACGAACGTGTCGTTGCCGTTGCCGCCGTAATAGATGTCGGCGCCCGCGCCGCCGCGGAGCGTGTCGTCGCCCTCGCCGCCGTAGAGCGTGAGCACGCCAGCGAAGGCCGCGCCGGTCGCCGCGTTGCCCGCGCCCGACAGCTGATCGTTGCCGTCGCCGCCGTTGATGACGAAGGTCTCGACGCCGATCGCGGTGACGTCGGCGAACCCGTCGGTGTTGATCGCGAAGCCGCTGGCGCCGATCGTGTAGCTGTCGGCGGTGGTCGCGCCGATGATCTTGAGCGCGTCGGTGCCGCCGCCGAGGTCCACGGTGACCCCCGGTCCGGAGGCGGCGCCGATCGCGAACAACCCGCCGGAGTAGTCGAGGATCAGCGTCTCGGGGCCCGCCGATCCCTCCGTGACCGCGATGCGCTTCACCGTGGCCGCCGTGGCCGTGCCACACGGGAAGCCGTTGATCGTCAGCGCGGTGCCCGCCTTCACGATCAGCGCGGTGTCGCCGTTGTCGAGGGTGAGCGTCAGCACGCCGGTGCCGGCGGTGAAGCCGCACTGCGCGGTCAGATCGGTGAGCGCCTCATCGGCCTCCTCGATGCCGTCGATGCCGCGCGGCACCGCGGCCGATCCCGGGGCGACGCACGCGATGCCGAGCGCGATCCCGCTCACGACGAACACCCGGGTGATCGCGATCATCACCCTGCGAGATCGACCGGGGCAGCCCGTCGTGTAGGTGGGCGTGTGGCTCAAGTTCGCGGCCGCGCGGTCGAACTTCCACGTCATGCATCGCGTGCGCCGAGCGCTCCCTGTCGCCCTGATCGTGTTCGCGGCCTCGACCGCTCATGCCTACACGGTCAAGACGACCTCCACCGGCGCGCCCGTGCACTGGGCGACCGGCGACGTGACGCTGACGCTCGCGTTCACGCCGGCCCCGGCCGGCGTCGATGTCGTGCGCGCGACCGCGGCGGCGAACGACGGGCTCGCGACCTGGCAGGCGGCGCTCGACGGCACCGGCGTGACGCTCATGACCGAGCCCGGGACCGCGGGCACCGATCACACCGACGGCGTCGACAGCGTGCGCTGGGCGCTCACCGCCGACGATCCGAACATCGAGAAGGGCGTGCTCGCGCTGACGTTCGTCGCGTACCAGTCGGGGAGCGGCGAGATCACCGACGCCGACATCGTCATGAACGGGGTCGACTTCGCGTGGGCCACCGATCCGACCGCGTGCACGACCCGCTACGACGTCGCCAGCGCGCTGACCCACGAGTTCGGGCACGCGCTCGGGCTCGCCCACGCGCTCGGCCACCCCGAGGCCACGATGTTCGCCACCGCCGAGCCGTGCGAGATCAGCAAGCGCGATCTCGCCGCCGATGATGTCGACGGGATCGACGAGCTGTATCGCCCGACGACGCCGCCGCCCCAGCCCGGGACCTGCGCCGCGGGCTCGGCGAAGGGGACCGCGAGCACCGCGCTCGTCGTGCTGGCGATCGTGATCCTGCGCCGCCGACGCGCGCGCGCCGCGGTGGTCGCGACCGCCATGACCGCGGTCGTCCTCGCCGGCGCGCCGGCCGACGCCGCCACGCTGCGCCAGCTGACGCTGGTCGATCTCGCCGACAGCGCCGACCTCGTGATCCGCGGCCGGGTCGTCGCGACCGCGGTCTCCGACGATGGCCAGCTGGCGACCGACAGCGCGATCCTCGTGGACGAGTGCGTCGCCGGGTCGTGCCCGATCGCGCTCACCGTGCGGCGCCGCGGCGGCGAGCGCGATGGCCGCGGCCTGTGGGTCGACGGCGAGGCGACGCTCGCGCCGGGCACCGAGGTCGTGCTCTACCTGCGCGCCGACACGCGCGGCCACCTCCGCGTCCTCGGCGGCGTGCAGGGCGCGCTGCGGATCGTGCGCGTGCAGGGCGTGCCGTACGCGGTCCGGGATCTGCGCGGCCACCAGGTGCTGGTCGGTGACGCCTGGCAGGCGGGTGATGTCGAGGTGCTCGATCTGGCGGCAGTGCGGCAGTCGGTCGCGCGCGCCATCGCCCCGGCGGCGCGGTGACCGATGCGGGCGAGGTCTCACATCGCTGAACGAGCGCGCGGGATCCGCTGGATCGTGCTCGCGCTCGCGCTGAGCACCGGCTGCACGACCGGCGCGGCCGGCGCACCGTGCATCCGCCACAGCGACTGCGCGGTCAGCCTGACCTGCGGTCTCGACGGGTTCTGCGCGGTGCCCCCCGACGCGCCGAGCCCCGATGGCGGGATCGACGCGGTCAGCATTCCGGATCTCGCCGATGCGCAGGAAGACGCGGCGCCCGACGCGACGCCTGATGCGAGACCCGACGCGGCGCCTGACGCGCAGGCGACACCGAACGCCGACGCGGGGATCGATGCGTTCTGACCCCGTGCGCTGCGAGGAACTCGCAGGGCGGCTGATGATTTCTCACGCCCCGCAGCCAACATGCCCCCCGCGCCCTCTCACGCCCCTTGCCTGGCGAGCCGTCGGTCACGGACCATGAGCCCGTGACCCGCGCCGGCACACCGCAGCTCGAGGAACAGCGGCTCGGCGCGCTCTACGAGTACGGGATCCTCGACTCGGACACCGACCCCGTGTTCGACGGGATCACCATGCTCGCGACGCACATCGCCGCGACGCCCATCGCGCTGATCTCGCTGGTCGATCGCGATCGCCAGTGGTTCAAGTCGCGGGTCGGCCTCGACGTGAGCGAGACCGATCGCGAGTCGTCGTTCTGCGCGCACGCGGTGTACTGCGAGTCATTCCTCGAGGTCGAGGACACCGCGACCGATCCACGCTTCAGCACCAACCCACTCGTCCTCGGACCGCCGCACATCCGGTTCTACGCCGGCGCGCCGCTGCGCACCGGCGACGGCTTCGTCCTCGGCACGCTCTGCGTGATCGATCGCGTCCCCCGCCGGCTGACCGCGGAACAGCGGCAGAGCCTCGAGCTGCTCGCGGCGCAGGCGATGAGGCTCCTCGAGCTGCGCCGGCAAGAGCGGCTGCTGACGATCGAGCAGGCCGCGCTCGTGACCCACCGCCGGTTCTTCGAGCTCACGCTCGATCTGCAGTGCACGATCGACCGGAACCTGGTCTTCGGCGAGCTCAACCCGGCCTGGGAGGCCGTGCTCGGCTGGACCCGCGACGAGCTGCGCTCGCGCCCGCTGCCCGAGTGGATCCACCCCGACGATCGCGCGCGGACCCTGGACGAGGCCGCGCGCATGATGCGCCACCACGACGGGACCGCGAACTTCGAGAACCGCTACCTGCACAAGGATGGGCGCTGGATCCCGCTGGCGTGGGTCGCGTCGGTCGCCGATGGCATCTGCTTCGGGACCGCGCGCGACGTCTCGGCCTACCAGGCGCGCCAGGCCGAGATCACCGAGCGCGAGGCCCGGCTGCGCGCCCTCTTCGACGGCATGGTCGAGGGCGTCGTGATGCAGAACCAGGGCGGCGCGATCGTGACGTGCAACGCCGCCGCCGAGCAGCTGCTGGGCCTGACGCGCGCGCAGATGATGGGCGTGACGTCGGTCGATCCGCGCTGGGCCGCGGTCCGCGAGGACGGCTCGCCCTACCCCGGCGACGATCACCCGTCGATGATCACGCTCCGCACCGGCGAGCCGATCACCGGCGGGATCCTCGGCATCCGCAAGCCGAACGGGCAGCGGGCCTGGCTGAGCGTCAACACCCGCCCGCTGGTGCGGCCCGGCGAGGCCGCGCCGTACGCGGTGATCGCCACGTTCCGCGACGTGACCGCGGAGCGCGCGGCCGCCCAGCTCGCCGCGCGCACGCTCCGCCAGGAGCGGCTGATCACCACCGGCACGCTGGCCGCCGGCGTCGGCCACGAGATCAACAGCCCGCTCGCCTACGCCCTGACCAACATCGATCTGGCGCTCGAGGAGGCCCGGCGAATCGCCGCGGCGGTGCCGGCCATCCCGATGCACGCGCTGACCGAATCGCTGCGCGACGCGCGCGAGGGCGCCGAACGGATCCGCGGCATCCTGCGCGGGCTGCGCGCGCTGGTCCGCGCCGATGGTGCGCCGGTGCCGACCGCGGTCGCGCCGATCGTCGACACCGCGATCGACATGGCGATGCACGAGCTGCGGCCGCGCGCGACCGTCGTCAAGGCGCTGGCGCCGACCCCGTCGGTGCTCGCCGACGAGTCGCGCCTGACCCAGGTGCTGGTCAACCTGCTGATCAACGCGGCGCAGGCGTTCACGACCAGCGACGCCTCGGTCAACCAGGTGGTGATCCGCTCGCAGACCATCGGAGATCAGCTCGAGCTCGCGATCACGGACAACGGGCCGGGCATCGCCCCCGACGTGCTGCCGCGCATCTACGATCCGTTCTTCACCACGCGCCCGGTCGGCCAGGGCGTGGGGCTCGGCCTGTCGATCTGCCACAACATCGTGACCACGCTCGACGGTCAGCTGACCTGCGAGAGCGAGCTCGGCCGCGGCACCACCTTCCGCGTCCGCCTGCCGCTGGCGCCCGCGGTGCTCGTCGAGCCGCCGCCGCCCAAGGCCAGCCGCGAGCCGCGCGGCCGGGTGCTCATCGTCGACGACGATCCCACGGTGTTGCGCGCGCTCACCCGCTCGCTGCAGGCCGAGCACGTGGTCGTCGCGAAGGAGGATCCGCGCGCCGCGCTGGCCCTGATCGAGGCCGGCGAGTGGTTCGACGTGGTGTTCTGCGATCTGATGATGCCGCACATGACCGGCCGCGACCTGTTCCAGCGCGTCCACGAGACCGCGCCGGCGCAGGCCGATCGGTTCGTGTTCATCAGCGGCGGTGTGCTGCAGGACGAGCTCACGCAGTTCCTCGAGCAGGTGCCCAACGAGCGGCTCGAGAAGCCGTTCAGCCTGCAGAACATGCGCGGCATCGCGCGGCGCTTCGTCGAGACCCCGCGCGGGTTCTGACGCCCACGCCCGCGAGGTGGCGTGTCGCCCTCAACGCCGGCCCGGCTCGGTCGACCTCTTGGGGAAAGCTCCCATGGTCGCCCTCTCTCAAGCGGTGGTCGCGCCGCGCGCCGCCGCGTCCGTGATCGCCGAGCTCACCTCGGAGAGCGACGCGCTCCGCGCCGACGCCAGCGCCGCGGGCACCGACGCCGAGATGGTCGGCATGAACGTGCGGATGGTGTCGGCGATGGTCAGCCAGATCCACCACGGGCTCGAGGCGGTCACCGACAGCACCGCGAGCGCCCGGACGATCGCGGATCAGGCGCTCGCGCAGGTCGAGACCACCGACGCGAAGCTGGCCCACCTCGCGACGCTCGCCGGGGACATCGACGGGCTGGTCCACGGCATCGGCCGGGTCGCCAGCCAGACCCGGATGCTCGCGATCAACGCCACGATCGAGGCCGCCCACGCCGGCGAGCTCGGCCGCGGCTTCGCGGTCGTCGCCGCCGAGGTCAAGAACCTGGCCCGCGAGAGCGCCGCCGCGGTGTGCGCGATCCAGACGCAGGTCGCCGCGATGCGCGCCGCCAGCGCGGCCGCCGCCAGCGCGATGGCCGAGGCCCGCGCCCAGGTCGGCGAGATCCACGCGCTCATCGCCACGATCGCCGGCGCGATCGGCGAGCAGCGCGGCCTCGCCCAGAGCGTCACCAGCATCGTCGACGAGGCCGCGCAGAGCGTCGCCTCGATCGGCACCACGATCGCGCAGGCCAGCGCGCGGCTCGACGCCGCGCTCGACCGCGCGCGCGAACCGAACCCGAGCCCGGAGAATCTGTCATCAGATTCGACCTTCTCCGATTCCGGAGGAGATCGGGACCGTCGTCCTCGACGGGGCCGATCGATCGAAGACGAGCCTGGAGGCGACAGCCTCACAGGCAAGGAGGAAACGTCATGCCATTGATGGAATGGGGTCCGAAACTCAGCGTCGGCATCAGCGCCTTCGACGGCGAGCACCAGCGGCTCGTCGGCATGGTCAACGATCTCTTCGACGCGGTGAACGCCGGCAAGGGCAAGGATCGGCTCGGGCCGATCCTCGACGGGCTGATCAGCTACACCGTCACCCACTTCCAGCACGAGGAGCGCGAGATGAAGCAGCACGCGTTCCCCGGGTTCGCGAAGCACAAGGAGGAGCACGACGCGCTGACCAAGCAGGTCAGCGAGGTCCAGCGCAAGTTCGCGGCCGGCGCGACCGCGGCCCTGTCAGTCGAGGTCATGAACTTCCTCAAGAACTGGCTGATCAAGCACATCATGGGGACCGACAAGGGCTACACGGCGTTCCTGCAGGCCAAGGGCGTCAAGTAGCCGCGCGCGACGGGATTTCGGTCCGCCGCACGGACGCGTACCATCGCGGGATGAGCAGTACCCCCACGCCCGCGACCTTCGTCACCAACGGCCGGCGCCTGGCCTACCGCGAGTACGGCAGCGGACCGCGCGCGGTCGTGCTGACCCACGGCCTGCTGATGGACGGGCGGATGTACACCGGGCTCGCGCCGACGCTGGCCGAGCGCGGGCTCCGGGTCATCACGGTCGACATGCTCGGCCATGGCGCCTCCGATCAGCCGCACGACATGACCGTGCACTCGATGAGCCAGTACGGCGCCGACGTGATCGCGCTGCTCGATCACCTCGGCATCGCGCAGGCGGTGGTCGGCGGCACCTCGCTCGGCGCCAACGTCGCGCTCGAGGCCGCGGTGTTCGCGCCCGAGCGGGTGCGCGCGCTGGTGCTCGAGATGCCGGTGCTCGAGAACGGCATCACCGCGGCGGCGGCCGCGTTCGTGCCGCTGGCGCTGGCGCTGCGCACGACCCAGCCGGTCATGCGCGCGCTCGCGGCGGTCACGCGCCGCATCCCGCGCACCCACTGGCTGGTCGATGTCCTCATCGACTTCGTGCGCCGCGATCCGGCGTCGTCGCTCGCGGTGCTCGACGGCCTGACCTTCGGCCGCATCGCGCCGCCGGGTCCGGACCGCCGCCGCCTGCGCCAGCCGACGCTGGTGATCGGCCACCCCGCGGATCCGATCCACCCGTTCAGCGATGCGGACGCGACCGCGAAGGAGCTGAGCGGCGCTCGCCTGCTCGTCGCGAAGTCGATCTACGAGTGGCGGATCCGGCCGGCCCGGCTGACGGCCGCGCTCGTCGAGTTCCTCGACGAGGTCTGGACCCAGCCGCGCGCGGTCGCGGCGGGCTGAAGCCGGGTCCAATCGCGGCGACGAAGGTTTCGCGTCAGTAACGCGAACCTTCTTTCTGCAGTGCGTCATCGCTGCTCGCGCGCGGGAAACGCGCGCGAAATCAGGCGGGCCTAGCGTCGGGATCATGATCCATGTCGCCCCGCGCAGCGCAGTCCCCGCGGCCCCGACCTCCTGGACGTTCGTCTGCGCGCTCGGCGAGATCCTGCGCGGCACCGGGGTGTGCGCGCTGGTCGCCGGCCGCCAGATCGCGGTCTTTCGCCTGGCCGACGATCGGGTCTACGCGCTCGACAGCCGCGATCCGTACTCCGGCGCCAACGTCCTCGCGCGCGGCCGGATCGGCGAGCGCGGCGGCGTGGCCACGGTGACCTCGCCGACCCACCCGCGCAGCTTCGCGCTCGCGAGCGGCGTCTGCCTCGACGACCGGCGCGTGGTCGTGCCGAGCTACGTCGTGCGCGTGCGGGCCGGCATGATCGAGATCGCCGTCAGCGCCGCGCGGCCGTGACGATCGTCCCGATCAGGATCAGCGCCGCGCCGGCGATCGTCGTCAGCGCGGGCGCGTCGCCGAACACCAGCAGCTGCCAGCCCATCGCGAACGCGACCTGCAGGTAGTTGATCGAGGTCGCGCTCGCGGCGCGCTCGAGGGACAGCCCCATCGTCAGGAACACCTGGCCGACCTGGGTCGCGGCGCCGATCGCGAGCAGGAGCCCGGCGTCGGACCACGACGGCCACACCCACGCGGCGAGCGCCCACGGCAGCGCGAGCGGGGTCGCGACCAGCGGGAAGTAGAAGACGATGACGAGCGGATGCTCGGTGCGCGCGAGCTTGCGGACGGTGACGTAGGCGATCGCCGAGCAGACCGCGCCGCCGAGCGCGGCCGCGACGCCGACCGGATCGAGCGCGATGCCGCCGGCGTGCGGGCGCACGACCAGCGTCACGCCGGCCAGGCCGAACGCCAGCGCGATCGCGACCGACCAGCCGACGCGCTCGCCGAGCAGCCACCACGCGAGCACCGCCGTGAGCAGCGGGATCGTGTTCTGCATGACCGTCGCGTCGGCGATCGGCAGGTGCGCGAGCGCGAGGTAGTAGCCGGCGAGCCCGCCGAACCCGAGCAGGCCGCGCAGCAGCAGCCGCGCGCGCTGCGTGCCCCACGGCGCGAGGTCCGCGCGCCGGACCATCGCGTAGGACAGCGCGAGCGTGATGATCGCGCGCACCAGCACGATCTCGCCGGTCGGGAGCCGCGGGCTCACGACCTTGACCAGCATGCTCATGACCGAGAAGCCGAGCGCGCTGACCACCATGTAGAGCACGCCGCGGCGGATCACGTGGAGGCGCAGCCTGGCACGCTTTGGGCGACGCGTCCCGTGAGGCGTGTCTGCCCTACATGGGATGCGAATCCGGCCGATCCCGATCGCCATGAGTCTGCTCGCAGGTCTCCGCGAACGCCGGAGCAAAGGTCAGGTGGTGATCGAGCGCGACGGCGCCCGCGAGCGGGTCGCGGTGCTCGAGGAGGTCGCGGCCGGCATGCTGGCGTGCGTGCGGGCGCTGGTCCTCGACATCGAGGAGATCGGCGCGCCCGAGATCCAGGCCGGCCTCACCGACGCGCTGACCGCGCTGCGCGCCGGCGGCGCGCCGACCGCGCTCGCCGAGCAGGCCAGCCGCTGCCAGCACGAGACCCTCACGTTCGCCGAGCGCGAGCGCCGCTACCTCGACGGCCGAGACGCCGAGCTGCGCCGGATCATCACGGTCCTGACCGACGGCCTGACCTCGGTCAGCTCGGGCAGCGCGGCGTATCACCGGCGGCTGCTCGAGAACGGCTCGCGCATCGAGGCCGCGTCGCGGCTGTCGGATCTGGTCCGCATGCGCGCGGCGATCACCAGCGAGGTCGCCGGGCTGCGCACCGCGGTCGCCGAGCGCCAGGCCGAGGAGACCAGCGCGACCGCGGCGCTGCGCGGCGAGATCGAGATCCTGCGCAAGAGCGTCGAGACCGAGCGCAGCGCGGCCCGCACCGATCCGCTGACCGGCGCCGCGAACCGCGCCGCTTTCGATGACGAGCTGGCGCGGCGCTGCGATCTCGCGGCCGCCGGCGGCGACGGCTTCGCGCTGCTCATGGCCGACGTCGATCACTTCAAGCAGGTCAACGATCGCTACGGCCACAAGGTCGGCGATCGCGTGCTGACCGCGCTGGTCACGTTCCTGCGGCCGCGCGTGCGCAAGGGCGACCTGATCGCGCGCTGGGGCGGCGAGGAGTTCGCGGTGATCCTGCCCGGCGCGTCGGCGCGGATCGCGTTCCGCAAGGCGCGCACGATCGTCGCCGAGCTCGCGACCAGCGACTGGGCCATCGACGAGGGCCGCACGCTGAAGTTCACGATCAGCATGGGCGTGGCGGCCTGGAAGGACGGCGACGATCCGGCCGGGCTCACCGAACGCGCCGACAAGGCGATGTACGAGGCCAAGCACGCCGGCCGCAACCGCGCGGTCAAGGCTCGCTAGTGACGGCGCGCAAGTAGCCGCCGTCCTCGCGATCGTGCAAGCATCCCGGCGTGCTCGTCACGCTGGACCTCGTCCTGCGCTTCGTCTACGTGGTGCTGATCCCGGGCGCGCTCGCGTCGCTCGCGCTCTTGATCTCGGTCACCGGCCTGGTGGTGAGCGCGGCGATCGCGACCGCCATCGCGCTGATCGGGACCGAGCGCTGGCGGCGCAAGGTCGAGGGCATCCGCTACGTCGGCCGGTTCCTCGGCAACATGGCGCGGCTCGGCGAGTACTACCAGACGCGGCCGCCGCGCGGCCTCTGGTACTACGTGCTGTACCCGCTGCTCGCGCCGTACTGGCTGTGGAAGCGCGAGGCGCGGCGCGAGTTCCTGCTCTACCGCCGGATCAGCGGCCTGGTGCTCGTGATCGCGGTGATCAGCGGCGCGCACGCCTACCTCGACGCCTGGTACCCCGACATCCCGCTCGGGCGCTTCGTCGGCGCGGCGATCGGTGGCCTCGCCGTCCAGCTCATCGTGACGTTCTCGGTGATCATGCCGATCGTCACGACGGTGATCGCGTATCACCAGCGCGGTCGGACGAAGACGCTGGCGGTGATGGTCACGCTGGCGGCCGTGGTCGGCGTCGGCTCCTACGCGGTCCTGCGGGACTACCCGTTCGTGCGCTTCGAGACGCGCGAGCGGATCAAGGCCCGCACCCACGCGCTGCCCGAGCGGACCCACGCCGCGCTCGCGGCCGCGATCGTCCTGGCCAACCGCGTGTTCCTGCAGAGCCGCGATGGCGCGCGGGCGCTCGAGGCCGCGCGCACGAGCCTGCGGTCGGTCTATCGCGAGGACGAGGCCCTTGCCTTCCGGCTGTTCGCCGACGGCAGCGGCCAGGTCGTGCTGATGGCGCGCTTCGAGCCCAGCGCGGCGGCGGCCTGGCTGGTGATGGACGCGACGGGCCCGCTCGACGATCCCCAGAAGTGGTCCGCGAAGACCCACGAGGTGGTCGGGCGCTGATCGCGGCGGCGCGCGTCAGGTGCGCGCGTCAGGTGCGTGCGCGCCAGTAGCGGTCCTCGCCGACGTAGACGTGCGGGACCTCATCCCAGGTGATCCCGGGGAGGGTCTTGACCGCGGCGTAGGCGGCGGGCGTCAGCAAGATCTCGCCGCCGGTCGCGATGTCCTCGCCGAGCTTGCTGGCGAGGTTGACCTCGTGACCGTAGACGTCGTCGTCGCCGATCTTCAGCACCTTGCCGTAGCCGATGCCCAGGCACAGCACGATCTGCTCCTCGGGCGCGCGCCGCGCGTTGACGCCGGCGCACTGCCGCTGCATCGCGACCGCGCAGGCCAGCGCGCGCGCCGGCTGCTTGAACAGGATCAGGAAGCTGTCGGCCTCGATCTTCACCAGGATCCCGTCGTGCACCTCGACGATCGGGAGGAGCAGCTGCTCTTGCTCGTAGATGACCTGGAGGAAGTGGGTGATGCCGAAGCGCGCGACCTGACGCGAGAAGCCGCTCAGGTCGGTGAACATGATCGCCCACTCGGCGCCGAACAGATCCCAGATGCGCTCGTCGATCGCCGCGGTGTCCGCGCCGTGCTTGCAGCGCTCGGCGATCAACCGCCACAGCCGCGCCGAGCTCGAGATCGTGCGATCGGAAGCGCCCATGCGATCCACGTTACCGAGGATCGCGCGGGCGCGCGAGCGCGATGGGGTCGGTCACATCCGTCGGCACGCGACTCTCGGCGCGCGCCGCGCTACGATCGGTCGATGAGGGGAGCCTGCTGGTGCGTTGCCATGGCGATCGCGGTCACGGCGTGTCATCGCGATCCGGGGCCGTGGCGCCTCGACCGCGTCGAGGACAACGGCCAGCTCGCGGTCGCGCGCGCGCAGCAATCGAGCTTCGCCACGCTCGACGGCGTCGCCTGGCCGCCGCGCGAGCTGCCGACCGCCCACACCGCCGCGCTCGAGCTCCAGCGGCTCACCGCGACCGGCGCGATCGCGATCGCGTGGACCACCGCCGATCCCGACGGCTACGGCAGCGGCCCGGCCAGCCTGCGCATCGACGGCGCCGACGTCGCCGAGCAGCTGATCGGCCTGGGCCTGGGCGCGCGCCCCGAGCTCGCCGCCGCCGAGGCCAGGGCGCGGGCGGCGCACGTCGGCGGCTGGAGCGACGCCGGCAAGGCCGAGATCCTGCGCTGGCTGCGCGGGCGCGCGCTCACGCTCCAGGTCTTGGGCGAGGACGTCGACGCGATGGCGTGGCGCGCGACCGCCTGGCAGGTCGCGGCGCAGAACGAGGCGCCGCGCCTCGCGTTCTTCGAGATCAACGCCGGCACCGACCCGGGCCCGCCGCCGTGCGTGGATCGCCTGGTCACCGCGATCCTGCCCCGCCTGCGCCCCGCGACCACCGCCGATGTCGCGCGCGCGTTCACCGGGCCCGTGCTCGTGCAGGTGCCGGCGACCGGCGCGGCTCGCTGCGTGACGTGGACCGTCCAGCCCGGCGTCGGGCTCGAGCGCCACGACGCGACCTCGACCGCGAAGCTGGGCGTGCGGCTCGTGCCGGACCAGCCGACGGTCGAGTGGACGAGCAAGGCGACGGCCGAGCAGCACGGCGAGGTCGCGGGCGTGTCGGGATCGAGCGGCGTGGGCACGGCGCGCGTGACCGCAGCCTCCGACGACGCGCTCGTCATCGGCGGCACGCCGTGGTTCACGACCGAGGCGGCGTGTCAGCGCGCGCTCGCGGCCGCGTTCCCGAGCGGCTGCGCCGAGCCGTAGGCCGCGTCGAGGAACCCCGCGACGCGGGTCGCGGTCGCGATCGGCTGCTCGAGGGTGAGATCGTGGCCGGCGCCGGAGACCACCTCGAAGGTCGCGCGCGGGATCGCGGCGGCGAGCGCCCGCGGCGCCGCGGTGCCGAGCAGCGCGTCGCGCTCGCCGGCCAGCACCAGCGTCGGCGCATCGATCTGCGCCAGCTCGCGGCGCGCGTCGTGGAGGACGCCAGCGAGCGCGTGCTTGAGCAGCGCGGTGCGGGTCGCCGGCGCGGCCCGGACGCGCCGCTCGATGTCGCGCACCTCGTCGGGGTGTTCGGTCCGGAACCCGGACGACAGGATCCGGTCGACGACCGCGACCTCGACGTCGTCGGCGCGCCGCGCGAAGCACGCCGCGAGCGCCAGCTCGCGCCGCAGCCCGCCGCGGGTGAGCGCGAGCCCGCGCGCCGGCGCCGACGCCAGGCACAGCTTGCCGACCCGGCCGGGCGCGAGGATCGCCAGCCAGGTCGCGGCCATCGCGCCGAGCGAGATGCCGAACACGTCGACGCGCATGACGTCGAGGTGATCGAGGAGGTGCAGGCTGTCCTTCGCGAGCCCGGCGGTGGTGACCCACGCCGGATCCGGGCTCGAGTGGCCCGAGCCGCGCAGATCGAACGCGATCACCTGGCGCTCCTCGGCGAGCCGCGCGCGAAACCGCCCCCACAGGGCCATCGAGCCGCCGAGCGGCCGGATCAGCAGGAGCGGCGTGCCGCCGTGCGCGCACCCGTCGATCTCGAAGGCCAGCGCGCCGCCGCGGGGCAAGGTCGCGCATCCCGACACGCGATCGAGCGCGGTCATGCGGCGCTCCGCGCGCGACGCGCGAGCTCATCGAGCGCGACCTGCATCGCGCCCCGCACCTGCTCGCGGATCTCGCCCGGATCGGCCTCGGCGGGCGCGGCGATCGGCGCGAGCGCGCGCAGCCGGATCGCGAACGGCAGCGGCAGGTACGGCAGCCACGGCCCGAGCGCCAGCCCCCACGGCAGCGCCAGCGCCAGCGGGAACCGCTCGAGCCGGGCCCAGCGCTTGAGGCGCAGGAGCCGCGCCAGGCGCTCGCCCTCGGAGAAGATGTACGCGCTGCGGTGCGCGCCGTGCGCGACGATCGGAACGATCGGCACGCGCGCGGCCTGCGCGACCCGCACGAAGCCGGTCCGCTCACCGAGCACGACCTCGTCGCGCCGACGGGTGTGGCGATACGCGTCGAGATCGCCGCCGGGATAGACCAGCACCTGCGCGCCGGCGCCGAGCGCCCGCAGCGCGTTGTCCGGGGTCGCGCGCAACGCGCCGCACCGCTGGATCACCGCGCCGAAGCGCGGCGCCTGCCGCATCGGAAAGTCGTGCGCGAGCGCGTAGAGCGGCGCGTCCGGACCGCGCGCGTCCCACAGCGATCCGACCGTGCAGCACAGATCGGGGCCGGCGATGCCGCCGTTGTGGTTGCCGACGTAGAGCACCGGCCCGCGCGGCAGGCGATCGAAGCCCTCGGCCTGGAGCCGCAGGTAGCGTCGGTTGGCGAGGCGAAGCCAGGGCAGGAGCCGCGCGATCAGCGCCGGGTCGCGGGCGTCGAGCCGGCCGGGATCGAGCCTCACGCTGGGCTCCCGACCCGCGCCAGCGCCGCCGCGGACACGCGCGTATGCGCCGCCACCGTTGCCATCAGCCCCGGCCACACCCGCGCCGCCGCGCCGAGCGCGGCCTGCGCCGCGGGTCGCACCAGGCCCTGCGACAGCACGGTCGACAGCATCACCTGGCGCGCCACGTCGCGCGCGAGCTGCCGCTGATAGCCATCCGCGTCGCCGCCCGCGAGGTACGTGCGCGCGGCGAGCGCCGCGCTGTGCAGCGCGATCGACATGCCGTCGCCGGAGAACGACGGGATCACCGCGGCCTGATCGCCCAGCCGCCACGGCCCATCGGCGCGGCGCTGGACGTGGCCGTACGGGATCGCCGCGAGCGCCAGCGGCCGGGCCCAGCACGGCTCGGCACCCGCGAGTCGCGCGTCGAGGTGCGGCGAGTCCGCGCGGAGCGCCGCGAGCAGCCGGTCCCACCGCTGCCCGAGCTGCTCGAGCCGGCGCTGGCGGATCAGCAGGCACAGGTTCGCGCGGCCCTCCTCGACCGGCTGCAGCCCGGCGTAGCCGCCCTCGAACAGCACGAGCTCGACGTGGCGGGCCAGCGCCGCGGTCTGCGCCAGCGCCAGCCGCCAGTGCAGCTTGAACGCGACCAGATCGTCCTGCCGCCCGGGCGGGCGCTTGTAGCCGCGCAGATCGTGCTTGCCGGTCGCGAGGAACACCGTCTCGGCGCCCACCGAGCGGCCGCGCGCCAGCGTCGCCGACCAGCCACCGCAGGCGCGGGCCAGCGCGACGACCTTCGCGTCGCGGCGGACCATCGCACCGGCCGCGGTCGCGCGGCGCAGCAGCGCCTCGTCGAGCACGCGCCGCGACAGGCTCTGCGCCGCGAACGGCAGCGCGACCGTGGCGACGCGGTCGCGGGTGCACAGCCGGACCGCGTCGATCGCCACCGCGCCGAGCGCCGGTAGATCGAGCCCGAGCGCGGCGAGGTAGCGGCCCGCCTCGTGCGACAGGAACTCGCCGCAGACCTTGTCGACCGGCCCGGCCTCGCGCTCCAGCAAGGCGACCTCGCGCCCGGCGAGCGCGAGCCGGATCGCGAGCGCGGCGCCAGCCGGTCCGGCGCCGACGACGAGCGCGGTCATGCGACCTCGATCGCGCGAGGGAGGTCGGCGTGTCCTGTCGAATCACTCGCGTGCATCCTGCTCGGCCATCGCACGATGCGGGCCAGGCGCATCACGCGCGTGGCCGTCGTGATCTCGTGGCGTTGCGGCCGACAGCGGACGGCATCGCGACCGTCCGGGACGACCGTCGCGAGCGCCCACGCACACCGAGCACGAGCGCCCCACGGCGCGCGCGCCAACTCCCTGGATCTGGCGATGCGAGGCCCGCGGCTCGCATCGTGCACAGGCGGCTCGCGTGCCCTATCCATCGCTCTCCCGGTTCTCCGCCACGCGCCCGCGCCACGATGTCCCTCAGACGGCGATCCTCGCGTGGCTGGCGGAGGCGCACGGCGAGGCCGAGGCCGCGCTCCAGGGCTGGGGGCCGATCGGGCGCGACGAGTTCGCGCTGCGCATCCGCAACGTGCTCGCGCGCTGTGCCCCCGGCCCCGAGCGGATCGCGTCGCGCGGCTGCTCGCTCGACGAGGTCGTGCGGCCGCAGTGGGACGACGGCGCGATCTACGACCTGCGCCGCCACCCGCACGGCGCCGGCACCGCCGCGCGCGCGACGCGCTTCGCCGAGCTGGTCGCGGCGTACTTCCAGCAGGCGTACGGGCCCGACGAGACACCGCCGCAGGATCTGATCCACGTGACCTGCACCGGCTACGTCTCGCCGAGCGGCGCGCAGCGGCTGGTCGCGGCCCGCCGGTGGCCGACCCGCGTCACCCACGCCTATCACATGGGCTGCTACGCCGCGATGCCCGCGGTCCGCGTCGCCCATGGCCTCGTGCGCGCCAGCATCGATGCCGATGCCCGCGTCGACATCGTCCACACCGAGCTGTGCTCCCTGCACCTCGATCCGGCCGATCACCGGATCGAGCAGCTGGTCGTGCAGAGCCTGTTCGGCGATGGCTTCATCCGCTACACGATGTCCACCGATCCTGGCCCGGGCCTCCGCCTGCTCGCCAGCCACGAGCAGATCGTGCCCGACTCCGCCGACGCGATGACCTGGGTCGTCGGCGATCACGGCATGAAGATGACGCTCGCGCGCGACGTGCCCGAGCGGATCGCCCTGGCTCTGCCCAGGTTCGTCGCGGCGCTGTTCCGCCGCGCCGGGCGCGATCTCGCGGCCACCCGCGCGGCGGTCTACGCGGTCCATCCCGGCGGCCCGAAGATCATCGATCGGGTCGGCGAGGTGCTCGAGCTCGATCCGGCGCAGATCGCGACCAGCCGCGGGGTGCTGCGCGACTTCGGCAACATGTCGTCGGCCACGTTGCCCCACATCTGGATGCGGCTCCTCGCCGATCCGGCGGTCGCGCCGGGCACGTTGATCGCGAGCCTGGCGTTCGGCCCGGGGCTCACGATCTGCGGCGCGCTGTTCGAGAAGCATTCCTAGGCCGAGCACCTGACGCAGCGCGCTGCCGCGGGGTCGCCCGCGACCCCGTGTCGCGATCTCCGCAGGAACTGCATGTGCGCTGCGATGCGGCGTGGGTTCGTGCGCGCAATCGCCATGAATCAGCCACGGATCACCGGCGCACTTGATGCAACGCCCCTCGCGAGTGGGGCGCTCCCCCACGCCGCCATCACGGAAGGGGAACGCCATGTCACGGAAGCTGCCGATGCTCGCCCCGCAGGACCCGATCGACGACCTCGAGGGAGTCGAGAAGCGATTCGGGATGCCGCGGCGGCAGTTCCTGTCGTTCTGTGTCGGCGTGGCCGCATCGATCGGCCTGTCGAGCGGCGCCGCCGGCGCGGTCGCCAAGGCCCTGGTCGCCGCCAAGCGCCCGTCGGTGATCTGGCTCCACTTCCAGGAGTGCACCGGCTGCACCGAGAGCCTCCTGCGCGCCGAGCACCCGACGCTCGAGAAGCTCATCCTCGACATCATCTCGCTCGACTATCACGAGACCTTGATGGCGGCCGCCGGCCACCAGGCCGAGGAGGCCCGCAAGGCCGCGATGGCCGCCAACAAGGGCAAGTACATCCTCGTCGTCGAGGGCGCGATCCCGACCGGCGCGAACGGCGCGTTCTGCAAGATCGGCGGAAAGACCGCGATCGAGCTGGTCAAGGAGTGCGCCGCCGACGCCGCCGCGGTCATCGCGATCGGCTCGTGCGCGTCGTGGGGCGGCATGCCCTCGACCTCGCCGAACCCGACCGGCGCGAGCCCGGTCGCCGAGATCCTCGGCAAGCCGGTGCTCACGATCCCGGGCTGCCCGCCCAACCCGTACAACTTCCTGACCACCGTCGTGCACTACCTCGTGCTCGGCCAGCTGCCCGAGCTCGACGCCAAGGGCCGTCCGAAGTTCGCCTACGGCCGCCTGATCCACGAGAACTGCGAGCGGCGCGCGCACTTCGATGCTGGCCGGTTCGCGATCCAGTTCGGCGACGATGGCCACCGCCAGGGCTGGTGCCTCTACAAGCTGGGCTGCAAGGGGCCCGAGACCTACGCCAACTGTCCCTCGATCCTGTTCGGCGACGTCGGCTCGGGGTCGTGGCCGGTCGGCTGCGGCCACCCGTGCATCGGCTGCACCGAGCAGGGCGTGGGCTTCACCAAGCCGATCCACTCGCTGGCCAAGCTGCTCACGGTGACCCCGCCGACCCAGTTCGCGCGGCCCGCCGAGGAGCAGGGCCAGGGCTCGACGCTCGCGACCGTGGCCACCGTCGCCGCCGTGGGCGGCCTCGCGATCGGCGCTGGTGCGCGGCTCGCGAAGAACATCGGCAACCACCCCGACGCGGTCGACGAGCCCACCGCCGCCGACAAACCCAAGGCCTGACCCGCGGAGGTGCCCAATGCTGACCCGACGAAAGTTACTGAAGGGTTTGGCCGGCGGTGCCGGAGTGCTGGTCGCGGCGCCGATCACCGCCGAGGCCCGCGCCGCCAAGACGCTGCCCGACAAGGCGCTCGGACTGCTGTTCGACGGCACGCTGTGCATCGGCTGCCGCGCGTGCATCGCCGCGTGCAAGGAATCCAACGGCATGCCGCCCGAGTTCACCGAGCTCGGGATCGGCGACTACTGGGATTCGCCGCTCGATATCTCGGGCAAGACGCTGAACGTCATCAAGGCCTATCGCGACGGCACCGGCCTCAACAAGGATCAGGAGAAGGACGGCTTCGCGTTCACGAAGGTCTCGTGCATGCACTGCGTGGATCCGTCGTGCGTGTCGGCGTGTCCGGTCTCGGCGATGACCAAGGATCCGGAGACCGGCATCGTCCGGTACAGCGTCGATGCCTGCATCGGCTGTCGCTACTGCGTCGCGGCTTGCCCGTTCAACGTGCCGCGGTTCACGTACGACACGCCGATCCCCAAGATCTCGAAGTGCCAGCTGTGCCAGCACCGGCTGCCCGAGGGCAAGTACGCGGCCTGCGCCGAGGTCTGCCCGACCGGCGCGACGCTCTACGGCCCGGTGATCGATCTCAAGAAGGAGATCGAGCGGCGCCGCGCGCTCACGCCCGGCACCCAGACCACCTACCCGCGCGGCAAGATCGGCGGCACCGATACCTACCAGGGCCCGGCCGGTCACTACGTCGCGCGGACCTACGGTGAGACCGAGATCGGCGGCACCCAGGTGCTGCACCTCTCGGGCGTCTCGTTCGATCTGCTCAACAAGCCGCCGCTGCCGACGGTCGCGCCGGCCAGCATCTCGGAGTCCCTGCAGCACGCGGTCTACAACAACCTGATCGCGCCGCTCGGGTTCCTCGGCACGCTCGCGGTGCTGGCCTGGCGCCACATGCGTCCGAAGGCCGAGGTCGCGCCGCCGGCGAAGCCACCGACCGACGCGGATGACGGAGGTGCGCCATGACCACCAAGGCCGCCACCCATGACGAGGCGGCGCCGATCGGCGGGCGCATCTGGACGCCTTTCACGGCGGTCCTCGCGGTCCTCGTCATCCTGCTCGTGGTCGTGCTCGGCGTCCGCTTCGTCAGGGGCATCGGCGCGGTCACCAACCTCAACGATGGCTATCCCTGGGGCCTGTGGATCGCCTGGGACGTGGTGATCGGCTCGGCGCTCGGCGCCAGCGGCTTCACCGTCGCGTTCACGACCTACATCCTCAACCGCGGCAAGTACCATCCGATCGTCCGCCCGGCGCTGCTCACCGCGCTGTTCGGCTACGCCATGGCCGGCGCGTCGGTGGTGTTCGACGTCGGTCGCTACTGGGACATGTGGCACGTCTTCATGCCGCGCTACGCCCAGCTCAACTCGGTGCTGTTCGAGGTCGCGGTGTGCATCGCCGCCTACACGGTCGTGCTGTTCATCGAGTTCCTGCCGGTGGTGCTCGAGAAGTTCGGCATGGCCAAGGCCCACCAGAAGCTCGACAAGGCGCTGTTCTTCTTCATCGCGATCGGCGTGCTCTTGCCGACGATGCACCAGTCGTCGCTCGGCTCGATGCTCATCGTCTTCGGCCCCCAGATCGACCCCATCTACCAGACCAAGGCACTACCGGTGCTGTTCCTGGTGTCGACGATCGGCATGGGCCTCGCCGCGGTGACGATCGAGGGCAGCGTCACCGCGCTAGCCCTGCGCCGGCCGCTCGAGCGCGAGCTGCTGGCCAAGCTGATGAAAGTCGGCCAGGGTCTGACCGCGATCTTCCTGCTCGTGCGGTTCACCGACCTCGCCGTGCGCGGTCAGCTGCCGGCGATCTTCGAGATCCGCACGCTCACGATCCTGTTCTGGATCGAGACCGCGCTGTTCGCGACGCCCATCGTGCTCCTCCTGGGCAAGGGGGGCACCCAGCCGCGGCGATTCTTCATCGCGGCCATGTCGATGGCGATCGCAGGCATCTTGTATCGCCTGGATGCCTATCTGGTGGCGTACGATACCGGGGCGGGCTGGCACTACTTCCCGTCGATGGGCGAGCTGGTCGTGACCATCGGCCTGGTCGCCGCCGAGATCCTGGGATTCATCATCGCAATCCGCGTGCTGCCGGTGCTGCCCAAGATGGGCCGTACCCGCACCGCGCCCGCAACCGAGACCCACTAGGGCCTTCAGGCTCTGAGCGCGGAGGAGCGAATCATCATGGGGAAACGCATCGTCATCGATCCCATCACGCGGATCGAAGGTCACCTCCGGATCGACTGCGAGGTCGACGGCGGCAAGGTCACCGACGCCTGGGCGTCGGGAACCATGTGGCGCGGCGTCGAGCAGATCCTGCTCGGCCGTGATCCGCGCGACGCCTGGGCGATCACCCAGCGGTTCTGCGGCGTGTGCACCACGGTCCACGCGATCGCGTCGGTGCGCGCGGTCGAGAACGCGCTGCAGATGTCCGTGCCCAAGAACGCGCAGTACATCCGCAACCTGATGATCGCGGCCCACGCGATCCACGACGAGATCGTCCACTTCTATCACCTGTCGGCGCTCGACTGGGTCGACGTCACGTCGGCGCTCAAGGCCGATCCCAAGGCGACCGCCGATCTGGCCGAGAGCCTGTCGGACTGGCCGATGAACGGCGTGAAGGTCCAGGCCGCGACCAAGGAGCGGCTGTCGACCCTGGTCGAGAGCGGCCAGCTCGGCATCTTCGCCAACGGCTACTGGGGCCACCCGGCGATGAAGCTGCCGCCGGAGGTCAACCTCCTGGCGGTCACGCACTACCTCCAGGCGCTCGACGTGCAGCGCAAGGCCAACAAGATCGTCTCGGTGCTCGGCAGCAAGACGCCGCACATCCAGAACGTGGCGGTCGGCGGCGTGTCGAACCCGATCGCCCTCAACAGCCAGTCGGTGCTGTCGATCGAGCGCCTCCTGCTCGTCAAGGAAGCGATCGACGAGCTCAAGGCCTTCATCACGCAGGTCTACACCGTCGATGTCGCCGCGGTCGCGGCCTTCTACCCGGAGTGGACGCAGATCGGCAAGGGCGTCATCAACTACCTCGCCGCGCCGGACTTTCCGCTCGACGAGAAGGGCACCAAGTTCGTGACCTCGGGCGGCTACATCCCCGAGGGCGACCTCGCCGGGCTGAAGCCGATCACCACCTTCGGCGACAAGCTGCTGATGGACAACGTCGCCGAGAGCGTGAAGCACTCGTGGTACCAGGGCGGCAAGGGCCCGCTGCACCCGTACAAGGGCGAGACCGTCGCCGAGTACACCGACTTCCAGGAGAAGGGGAAGTACTCGTTCGTCAAGTCGCCGACCTTCAACGGCAAGCCGGCGCAGGTCGGGCCGCTCGCGCGCGTGCTGGTGGCCGCCGCGGTCAAGGACGACGCGGTCGTCAAGCACCTCACCCGCGTCATCGGCATCATCGAGGCGATCGCCAAGATCAAGGTCCCGCTCGAGGCGCTGCACTCGACCCTCGGGCGGCACGCGGCGCGCGCGGTGATGTGCGCGCGCAACGTCGAGATCCTCGAGGATCAGTGGAACCTGCTGATGGCCAACATCGCGGCGGGCGACTCGTCGACCTTCGAGAAGCCGGTGTTCCCCAAGGGCGAGATCCAGGGCTTCGGCTTCCACGAGGCGCCGCGCGGTATGCTCTCGCACTGGATCGTGATCGAGGACGGCATCATCAAGAACTACCAGGCGGTGGTGCCGACGACCTGGAACGCGGCGCCGCGCAACGAGGATGATCAGATGGGCCCCTACGAGGCCTCGCTGATCGGCACGCCGCTCGCGGATCCCGAGCGGCCGCTCGAGGTGCTGCGCACGATCCACTCGTTCGATCCGTGCCTCGCCTGCGCGGTGCACCTGATCGATCCCGACAAGCGCGACATCATCCAGGTCCGGGCACTCTGATGGCGCGCGTGCCCACGGGTAAGGTGGTGGTCCTCGGCGTGGGCAACCTGATCATGGGCGACGAGGGCCTCGGCATCCGCTGCATCGAGCAGCTCGACGCCGCCGGCTCGCTCCCCGCCGGCGTCGTCACGATCGACGGCGGCACCTCGACCCACGAGCTCCTCGGCGATCTCGAGGATCTCGATCTGCTGGTGATCGTCGACGCGGTCGCCGGCGGCACGCCGGGCGCGGTGGTGCGGCTCGAGGGCGATCGCATCCCGCAGGCGTTCTCGAACAAGCTGTCGCCGCACCAGCACGGCATCAACGATCTGCTGGCCAACCTGCGCTTGCTCGGGCGCGAACCCGGGCGCGTAGTCGTGCTCGGCGTGACGCCCAAGGTGATCGCGCTGGGCATGGACCTGTCGCCCGAGGTCGCCGCGGTGATGCCCGAGCTGCGCGCTCGCGTGGTCGCCGAAGTGAGCGGCTCATGACCACCGGACGGCGCATCGCGATCACCGGCACGGTGCAGGGCGTGGGCTTTCGCCCGTGGATCTACCGGCTCGCGCGCGAGCTCGGCGTCGCCGGCCAGGTCCACAACGACGCCCGCGGCGTGGTGATCGAGGCGTTCGCGCCCGAGCGCGTGCTCGAGACCTTCGTCGGACGGATCGGCCGCGAGGCGCCGGGCCGGGTCCGCGACCTGTTCTGGGATCCGATCGAGCGCGATCCGGTGACGCCGGAGTTCACGATCGACACGTCCCTGGCCGAGGGCGCGGTGGCGCTCTCGATCCCGCCCGATCTCACGACCTGCGACGACTGCCTCGCCGAGATGCGCGACCCGGCGAACCGCCGCTACCGCTATCCCTTCACGAACTGCACCTTCTGCGGCCCGCGCTTCACGATCGCGCTCGACCTGCCCTACGACCGGCCGGCGACCACGATGGCGGGCTTCCCGCTGTGCCCCGACTGCCTGGCCGAGTACCGCGATCCCGCGGATCGCCGGTTCCACGCCCAGCCGATCGCGTGTCCGGTGTGCGGACCGAAGCTGCGGCTCACGCCACCCGGCTCGGGCGATGCGCTCGACGACGCCGCCGCGCTCTTGCGCGATGGCGCGATCGTCGCGATCAAGGGCCTCGGCGGGTTCCACCTGGCGTGCGACGCGACCTCGCCCGAGGCGGTCGCCGAGCTGCGCGCGCGCAAGCACCGCGATCGCAAGCCGTTCGCGATCATGGTCGCCGACCTCGCGGCCGCGCGCCGGATCGCGATCCTCGATGACGCCGCCGCCGCGCTGCTGACCGGCCCCGACCGCCCGATCACCTTGCTCGAGCGCCGCTACGACGCCGGCCTGGCCCCCGAGGTCTCGCCCGAGACCCCGCTGGTCGGGCTGTTCCTGCCGTACACGCCGCTCCACCACCTGCTGCTCGCCGCGGTCGGCCGGCCGCTGGTCATGACCTCGGGCAACCTGTCCGACGAGCCGATCGTCGTCGACGATGACGACGATCGCCTGACCCCGCTGTGCGACGCGGTGCTCGGCCACGATCGGCCGATCGCGACCCGCTGCGACGACTCGGTCGCGCGCATCATCGCCGGCGCGCCGATGATCCTGCGGCGCTCCCGCGGGTTCGTGCCCCGGCCGATCGCGCTGCGCCATCGCGTCCTGCATCCGGTGCTCGCGGTCGGCGCGCACCTCAAGAACACCTTCTGCCTGGCCCACGGCGACTCGGCCTACCTCGGCCCGCACGTCGGCGATCTCGATACGGTGCTCGCGTCGGAGTTCTTCGCCGAGGCGATCGAGCGCATGGAGCGCCTGGTCCACGTCCGCCCCGAGATCGTCGTCCACGATCTGCACCCCGACTACCACTCCACCCGCTACGCGCTCGAGCGCGGCGGCGTGACCCACGTCGGCGCGCAGCACCACCACGCGCACGTGGCCGCGGTGATCGCCGAGCACGGGCTCGCCGGCCCGGTGCTGGGCCTGGCCTGGGACGGCACCGGCCTGGGCTCGGACGGCGCGTCGTGGGGCGGTGAGCTGCTGCTCGCGAGCGACGGTGGATTCGAGCGGCTCGCGACCCTGCGGCCGATCGCGCTGCCGGGCGGCGACGCCGCGGTCCGGGACGTCTGGCGCATCGCGCTGGCGCTGCTCGACGACGCCTACGACGGCGACGCCCCCCTCGATCGGCTCGCGCTGTTCGACACGATCGCGCCTGGCGACGTGCGGGTCACGCGCCAGATGATCGCGAAGGACATCAACTCGCCGCGCGTGCACGGCATCGGCCGGCTGTTCGACGGCATCGGCGCGCTCGGGCTGCGGCACCACCGCTCGCACCACGAGGGCCAGGTCGCGATGGCCTGGAACCACGCCGCGGACGGCCCGGGGACCTACCCGATCGCGATCGATCGCACCGGCGCGATCGCGCAGCTCGACCACCGGCCGCTGGTCCGCGCGGTCGTCGGCGATCTGCTCGCGGGCGTGAACCCGGCGGTGATCGCCGCGCGCTTCCACCGCGCGCTGGTCCACGGCGGCGCGGCGCTGGTCCGCGACGCGATCGCGAAGGTCGGCGTGCACCCGATCGCGCTGGCCGGCGGCTGCTTCCAGAACCCGCTGCTCACCGAGGGGCTCTGCGCCGAGCTGCGCGACCTCGAGGTGCACGTGCCGCGCGCGGTGCCGCCGGGCGATGGCGGTCTGGCGCTGGGCCAGGTATTGATCGGAGCGACCGTCACGAAAGGGAGCGCCGCCGCATGTGTCTAGGAGTTCCGGGTCGGGTCATCGCGGTCGACGGCATGATCGCCACCGTCGATTTCTGGGGCGTGAAGAAGCAGGTGCGGCTCGACGTGATCGACGAGCCGGTCACGCCGGGCGACTACGTCCTCAACCACGTCGGCTACGCGATCCGGCGGATCCCGCCCGAGGACATCGGCGAGACCCTGGCGCTCTACGACGAGCTGCTCGCGGGCAAGAGCGGGGCGGATCTGATGGCCGACGACGTCCGCGGCGAGCTGGCCGCGAGCGTCACCGCGAGCGCCTCGCCGAGGCCGGCCAATGACTGACAGCTGGTCGACCACCGAGATGCGGTTCCGCGATCCCGCGCGCGCCCGGGCGCTGGCGGCGCGGCTCGCCGAGGTCGTCGAGGGCGCGGGCCGGAAGATCTCGGTCATGCACGTGTGCGGCAGCCACGAGCAGGCGATCGCCAAGTACGGGCTGCGCGCCTCGTTCCCCAAGCAGCTCGAGGTGATCATGGGCCCGGGCTGCCCGGTCTGCGTCACCGATCTACCCGAGGTCGACGAGGCGGTCGCGCTCGCGCGCGCCGGCGTCCGGATCGCCACCTACGGCGACATGCTCAAGGTGCCCGGCACCTCGATGTCGCTGGCCGATGCCCAGACCGAAGGCGCGAAGGTCGACATCGTCTACAGCGTCATGCAGGCGGTCGAGCTGGCGAAGAGCACGACCGACGAGATCGTCTTCTTCGCCAGCGGCTTCGAGACCACCGCCGTCGCGACCGCCGCGGTGATCGTGCAGGGCGTGCCGAAGAACTTCTCGGTGCTGTCCGCGCACAAGTACATCCCGCCGGTGATGGAGATCGTCGCCGAGATGCCGGGCGCGACCGTCGAGGGGTTCCTCGCGGCCGGCCACGCCGCCACGATCACCGGCTCGGCGATCTTCGAGCGGTTCGCCGCGCGCCACCACAAGCCGGTGGTGGTCGCGGGCTTCGAGCCGCTCGACATCCTCGCCGGCCTGGTCGCGCTGGTCGAGCTGGTGGTCGCCGGCAACGCGACCGCGATCAACGCGTATCCGCGCTGCGTCTCGCGCGACGGCAACAAGGTGGCGCAGGCGCTGCTGTGGAAGGTGTTCCGCGCGACCGGCGGGCGCTGGCGCGGCATCGCCCACGTGCCCAGCGGCAACCTGCGGCTGCGCGACGAGTACGCCGACGTCGACGCGCGCCGGCGCTTCACGATCGACATGCAGTCGCTCTGGGACATGGCGCCGCCGGCGCTGGTCGCGCAGTGCGTGTGCGGCGACATCATGGCGGGCATCGCGTCGCCGTCGGCGTGCAACCTGTTCGGCAAGGCGTGCACGCCGGAGACCCCGGTCGGCGCGTGCATGGTGTCGTCCGAGGGCACGTGCCGGATCTGGCACCAGTACGGCGGCCACCCGGATCTCGTGCGGATCGGGAGGGCGGTATGATCGTCTCGCGCGATCGCGTCACGCTCAAGATGGGCGCCGGCGGCCACGCGATGCGGCGGCTGATCGGCGAGGTCTTCCTCGAGCGGCTCGCGGGCCCCGAGATGCTCGCCGGCGACATCGGCCTGGCCGCGCTCGACGACGGCGCCGCGGTGCGCATCGGCGATCAGTGGCTGGTCACGACCACCGACTCGCACGTGGTCCATCCGATCTTCTTCCCGGGCGGCGACATCGGCCGGCTCGCGGTCGCGGGCACGGTCAACGACCTGGCCATGATGGGCGCCACCGAGCCGGTGATGCTCACGCTCGCGGTGGTGATCGAGGAGGGCTTCGCGCGCGCCGATCTCGAGCGCATCGCCGAGTCGATCCGGATCGCCTGCGCCGAGGCCGGCGTGCGCATCATGACCGGCGACACCAAGGTCATGGGCAAGGGCGAGCTCGACGGCATCATCCTCAACACCGCCGGCGTCGCGCTCACGAGTCGCGTGATCCCCGATCGCGGCCTGCAGGTCGGCGATCGCATCCTGGTCACCGGCACGATGGGCGATCACGGGCTCGCGGTGCTCGCCGCGCGCGGCAACCTCTCGCTCGAGGTCGAGCTCCGCTCGGATGTCGCGCCGATCAACGGCCTGGTGCGCGCCGCGCTCGCGGTCGCCGGCGACGGCATCACCGCGATGAAGGATCCGACCCGCGGCGGCCTGGCCAGCGCGCTGCACGAGATGGCCGACAAGGCGCGCGTCGGGATCCTGCTCGAGGAGCGCGCGGTGCCGATCCGGCCCGACGTGCGCGCGGTCGGCGAGCTACTCGGCATCGATCCGCTGCACGTCGCGAACGAGGGCAAGGTCGTGATGGGCGTGCGCCCGGATCGCGCGGAGGCGGTGCTGGCCGCGGTGCGCGCGCATCCGCTGGGCCGCGAGGCCGCGCTGGTCGGCACCTGCATCGCGGACTCGCCGCGGCGCGTGGTCCTCGACACCGGGTTCGGACGCCGGCTGCTCATCGAGCCCGACGGCGAGCCCCTGCCCCGCATCTGCTGATGCGAAGCCACGATGCCACGATGATCCCATGAGCCACATCCAGGTCGAACACGATGGCGCGGTCGCGATCCTCACGATCGCCCGGCGCGAGCGCATGAACTCCCTCGACATCGAGACCGCGCGCGACCTGCGCAAGGCCGGGCTCGCGCTGGCCCGCGATCGCGCGGTCCGCGCGGTCGTGCTGCGCGGCGACGGCGGCGTGTTCTGCAGCGGCGCCGACCTCAAGTACATCCGTGCCGGCGGCACCCAGCAGGACCTCGATTACCTGGTCGCGGGCGGCGCGCCGGTGGGCGGCAAGGGCTACGGCGCGCTGTTCAAGGCGATCCTCGAGTACCTGCACTCCACGATCTCCGAGATCCGGCGCGCACCCAAGCCGTTCATCGCGGCGGTCGATGGCGCGGCCGCCGCCGGTGGCCTCGGCCTCGCGATGGCGTGCGATCTGGTCGTGGCGTCGGAGCGCTCGACCTTCGAGTGGGCGTACTTCAAGACCGGATTGTCGGGAGCGGAGTCGACCACGTTCCTCCTGCCGCGGCTGGTCGGCCTGCGCAAGGCGCTCGAGCTGGCGATGATCGGGCCGCGCCTGAGCGCGCGCGACGCGCTCGGCGTGGGGCTCATCTCCGCGGTCCACCCGGACGCGCTGCTCGACGCCGAGGCCCGCGCGCTGGCGCACCGGCTGGCGGCGGGTCCGACCGAGGCGATGGCGGTGGCCAAGAACCTCATGAACGCCGCCGCCGGGATGGATCGCCTCGACGTGCACCTCGATCGCGAGCTCGAGGAGCTCGCGCGGATCGCCGACGGCGCCGACTTCGCCGAGGGCCTCGACGCGTTCTTCGCCAAGCGGCCGGCGGCGTTCGGAGGGCCGGGCTGATGCACGAGTACTCGATCGTCTCGGCGCTGGTCGACAAGGTCGAGGCCCAGGCGCGCGCCCACCCCGGCGCGATCGTGCGCGTGGTCCACGTCGCGATCGGCGAGCTGGCGGGCGTGGAGATCGAGCTCCTGGTCACCGCGTTCGACACGTTCAAGCCGAAGACCGTGTGCGCCGCGGCCGCGATCGCCGTCGAGTCGCGGCCGGCGCGCTGGCGCTGTCCGAAGTGCAAGACCGTCATCGCGCGCGGCGAGAAGCTGCGCTGCGAACCGTGCGCGTCGCCGGCCCGACTCGAGTCGGGCGACGAGATCATGCTGCAACGCATCGAGCTGGAGATGGAGGACGACGATGTGTGAATCCTGTGGTTGCGGCGATCCCGACCTCGTGCCGGTCGACGTTCACGACAACATCCTCGCGGGCAACGATCTGCAGGCGCAGCACAACCGCGAGCACTTCGTGGAAGCCGGCGTGCTCGCGATCAACCTGATGGGCTCACCGGGCGCGGGCAAGACCGCGATCCTCGAGGCCACCGCGCGCCACCAGCGCGGCCTGCGCCTGGCCGCGCTCGCCGGCGATCTCGCCACCGATCGCGACGCCGCGCGCCTCGAGAAGGCCGGCATCCCGTCGCGCGCGATCACCACCGGCAACGCGTGCCACCTCGACGCCAAGATGGTCCACCACGCGCTGCACGAGCTGCCGATCAACGGCCTCGACATCCTGTTCGTCGAGAACGTCGGCAACCTGGTGTGCCCCGCGGTCTACGATCTCGGCCAGGCCGCCAACGTGGTCGCGCTCGCGGTCACCGAGGGCGAGGACAAGCCGCTCAAGTACCCGACGATGTTCCGCAAGGCCGACCTCGTCCTCTTGACCAAGATCGATCTGCTGCCGCACCTCGAGCTGGATGTCGAGGCGATCCGCGACGCGCTGTCGCGCGCGATGCCCGAGCCACGGCTGATCCTGGTATCGGCGAAGACCGGCGAGGGCGTGGACCAGTGGCTCGCGTGGCTGGCCGAGCGCCGCGCGCGCATCACGCGCCCGCCGGTGGGACACGACCACGGCCACGGCCACCACCATCACCACGACCACACCTGATCGGGCGCGGGACGCGTGGTAGCGTCATCCCATGGTCGCCGTGGCTAACCAGCATCCCGCGCATCAGGTGCTCATCATCACGACCTTCACGCCGCCGCCCGGGCAGGAGGTCGAGGCCATCGTCGGACCGTGCTGGGGCATCACCGTGCGGTCGCGCTCGCTCGGCGGCCAGCTCAAGGCCGGCTGCCAGACGCTCGGCGGCGGCGAGATCACCGCGCTGACCGAGCTCGCGGTCGACTCGCGCAACCAGGCGATGAAGCGCCTTGAGCAGCACGCGATCTCGCTCGGCGCGAACGCCGTGTTCGGCTTCCAGTTCGACTCGGGCGAGCTGATGCAGAACACCAACGAGATCGTCGCGTACGGCACCGCCGTAAAGCTGCGCCCGATCCGATGATCGACGTCCCGGTGACCGCGGTGCGGCGGCGGGTGCCGCGCGCGCTGGCGCGCCGGATCGATCGCCTCGCGGTCCGCGCCCACCGCTTCCACCAGCTCGCGCACCACCCGCTGTGCGGCGCGTACGCGAACGAGATCGTGCGGGTCGGCAAGGTGCGGCTGTGCCGCGGCTGCACCTACGCGCTCGTCGGCGGCCTCGGCGGCGGCGTGCTCGGGCTCGCGCTGCCGGTCGGCCTGCCGCTGGCCGCGGGCATCGCTGGCGTCGCGCTCGCGATCCTCGGCGCCTCGGTCGCGTGGCGGCGCTGGTTCGGGCGCGCGGGTCGGCCGCCCAAGCTGATCACGCGCCTCGTCCCGGCGACCGCGCTCGCGTTCGCGATCACCCGCGGCGTGCTCGGCGGTGCGTGGCTCGCGATCGCGGCGGCGGCCCCGGTCGTCGGGCTGTTCGCGATCTACCGGCGCCGCGGCAACGATCGCGCGCCGTGCGCGACATGCCCCGAGAACGCGCTGCCCGTGTGCAGCGGCTACCGCCCGATGGTGCGGCGCGAGCAGGCGTTCCAGCGGGTCAGCGCGCGCTGGCTTCGCGACGCCGGGCTGTGATCACGGCGCGGCGGGCGGCGGCGGCGCGACGCAGACCGCATCCCACCAGCCCGGCCCGACGTGCGCGTCGGCCGCGAACTTCGCGCAGGCCGCCGCGGCCTCGTCGGCCTTGGCCGCGAGCGGCGCCGCGGTCTGGTCGAGGGTGCCGCAGTAGGCGCTGATCGCGTCCTTCGCGAACTCGTGGGACAGGAGCGAGCGCGGGATCTCGGCGGTGCCGATCACGTCGGCGAAGTGGCGCTCGAGCTGCGCGATGCGCGCGACCGCGATCACCTTGTCGGCGGGCGCGGGGGGCGGCGACGCGAACGCGATCTTCTCGAAGTGCGAGCGCGCGACCGTCATGCGCTTCATCGCGTCCTCGAACCAGGCGGTGAACTTCTTCATCGCCGCCTTGTTGCGGGTCGGGTCCTTGGCCGCCAGGTCGAGCCCGCTCGGGAACGCCACCGTCATCGCCGCCACGAAGTCGGCGTCCGAGCGGGCGCCGCGGATCTTCTTCACCCGATAGCGCACGCCACCGCAGTGCGCGCCGTCGGCTGCGACGGTGATGGTGAGATCCGCTGCGCCCGGCACCGGGCCCGCGGTCGGCGCGGCCTGGGCGGTGGACGCGCCCGCGAGAACGCCTGCAACGAGCGACGCGACGATCCCGTGCCTCATGGAGAGAGGACAGCACAGCGCCGCGCCGGTTGCACCGGGGAAGTTCGCGGACCGGGATCAGGTCGGTTCGTCGACGAGCTGGATCACGCGCAGCGCCGCGCCCGCGCCCGCGATCACGCGACCGGAGCGGCCGACGGCCCGCAGCGCGAGGCGATCGGCGAGCGGCAGCTCGTGGACGATCCGGCCGCGGTGATCGGCGATCAGGAGCGCCGGCGCCGCCTGCCAGTGCGACTCGAGGATCACGTGGCGGCCGGTCGACAGCGGGAGGCACGCGCCGAACCGCCGCTGATCGATCTCGCGGCGGCCGCGGGTCACGTCGTAGGGCGCGCCGCCGGACGGCGTGCGGACCTCGTAGCCATGGCGCTCGACGAACAGGAGGCTGACGTCATCGGGATCCGCCGGCGGGCTCGCCACGCCCGCCGCGCGCCACGCGCGGCCCTGTCGCGACACGCCGGACGCCGGCTCGCCGATCAGCCCGACGACCGGATCCTCGCCGGTGCCGTCGAGCGCCTCCATCGAGCGGCAGCGCCCATCGTCCAGATCGAACGACGCGATCACGCCACCGGAGCCCCCGGCCGCGACGAACAGCCGCCCGTCGGAGCGGAACCAGAGGGCGCCGACCCGGCCGTCGAAGAGCGTGCGCAGGTGCGCGCCGGTCGCGAGATCCCACACGCACAGCCCGGTGCCGGCGGTGACCGCGCGGCGACCATCGGGGTGGATCGCGACCCGACCGGTGCAGCGGTGCGCCGGACCGTCGGCATCGTCGTCATCGGCATGATCATCCGCAGCGTGCTGCAGGCGATGCAGGATCTCGCCGGTCGAAGTGTCCCAGACCCAGCGCTCGTCCCTCGCGACCGAGATCGCCCGGCGGCCATCGGCGGCGAGGGCCGCGTCGCTGACCTCGTCGCCATGAAACACGCGATGCAGCGCGCCGCCGTCGAGCGGCCACACCGTCACGTTCGACATCCCGCCCCACGACAGCGCAACGTCACCCGCCGCGACCAGGTTCGCGTAGCCGTGCGGCATCGCCTGGCCCGGGAACTCCTCCTCGTCTTCCTCGATGTCGCCGGCGATCACGCCGCGCGTCCAGTGGAGCTGCGCACCGCTGCCGTCCCAGATCGAGAGCCCGCTGCCGCCCAGCGCGAGCACGCGATCGTCGGGTAGCACCAGGACCGTGGGATCGGCGTTCTTGCCCTGCAGCTCCAGGACCGGATCGAGGCGCATCGTGTCGATGCGATATCACGCGCCGGGTCACGCCGGTTCGAGGCGCGCACCGCCATCGGCGGCAACATCGAGCACGAGTCGACCAGCGACCTCGGCGCCGTTCGCGACGAAGGTCGCCTTGCGGGTCTTGCCGCGGGTGACGAGATCGCGGAGCTGCGCGGCGGTGAGGCGGCGGCCGGCGGTGTCGAACCACACGACGAAGCGGCAACCCTCGCGCCAGCGCGCGCAGCCCCAGCCGCGCGCGCCAGTGATGAGCGCGCCGGTCTGGCAGCGGGGACAGGTGAGCTCGCCGATCGCGGCGGGCTTCGCGGCTGCGGCGGGCTTCGCGGTGGTCGCGGGCTTCGCGGCCGCCGGCTTCGCGCGTGAGGCGACCTTCGCCGGCGCAGCGGCGCCCCGCGACACCGTGGAGCGCGACGCGCCCTTTCGCGGGCGAGGGGCGCGGGCCTTGCGGGCGCGCGGCTCGTCGGTCGCCTCGGAAGGCTCACGAGCGGGCGCCTCGGCGGTCTCGCTCCCTCGCCGCGCCTCGAACTCGAACTTCACCTCGCCGTCGCCGTCGAGCACCAGCATCGCGGCGAACTGCTTGCCGGCCTTCGACCGGAAGCCGCGCAGCACCTGGGTGCGCTTGCGGCCGATCAGCACCGCGGCGAGATCCGCGCTGATCGCGCGCCCCGCGATGCGCGTGCGGATCGCGAAGCCGCATCCGTCGCGATCACACCCGTACGCGCTGCGGCTCGCGATCACCGCGCCGCCGCAGCGCGGGCAGCGCGCGATCGGCGCGGTCGACGCGCTCGCGCTGGCCGGCGGCGCGGCGCCGCGGATCGCGTCGACGGTCTCGGCGACGAACCGCGCGATGTCCGCCATGAACGCGTCGTGGGTCTCCTCACCGCGCGCGACCCGCGCGAGCCGCGCCTCCCACGATCCGGTGAGCTCCGGCGACGCGAGCGCGGCGACCGGCAGCGCCTCGATGAGCCCGATGCCGGTCGCGGTCGGGCGCAGGCTCTGGCGCTCGCGCGTGATGTAGTCGCGCTTGAGCAGGGTCTCGATCACCGCGGCGCGCGTCGCCGGCGTGCCGAGGCCGCAGTCCTTCATCGCCTGCCGCAGCGCCTCGTCGTCGATCGCCTTGCCCGCGGACTCCATCGCGCCGAGCAGCGTGGCCTCGGTGAAGCGCGGCGGCGGCGTGGTCTGCTTGGCGACCGGCGCGAACCGCCCGTTCAATCGCTGCCCCTCGACCAGCGGCGGCAAGGTCGCGCTGGCCTCGTCGCGATCGCGATCGTCGCCGCCGTCGATGCCAGCGACCGCCTGCCAGCCGGCCTGCACCCGCACGCGACCGCGCGCGAGGTAGCGATCCGGCATCGGCGGCGCGCTGGTGAGCACCGGCGCCTCGCCCTCGATCTTCTCCGCGCGCTGGGCGGGCGCCGGCAGCGGCGCGCCGGTGCCCGGCCCGACCCGGAGCCACGCCTCGGTCACCGCGAACTCGGCGTCGGGATGGAACGCGCCGAGGAACCGCCGCGCGACCAGATCGAAGATCCGCCGGGCGTCGCGATCGAGCGCGTCGAGGTTCGCGCGCTTGCCGGTCGGGATGATCGCGTGGTGATCGTGGACCTTGCTGTCGTCGACGATGCGGCGCCCGGGCCGCACGCCATTCACCAGCGGGGCGACGAACGGCGCGTAGTCGGGGATCTCGCCCAGCGACGCGAACAGCGCCGGCAGCTCGGGCACGACGTCGCTCGTCAGGTGACGCGAGTCGGTGCGCGGATACGTCAGCAGCTTGTGGCGCTCGTACAGCGCCTGCGCGATCTCGAGCGTGCGCGCCGCCGAGAACCCGAAGCGCCGGTTCGCGGTCCGCTGCAGCGAGGTCAGATCGAACAACAGCGGCGCCGGCTCGCGCACCGTGCGCGCGCGCACCCGCTCGACCCGCGGGCCCTCGGGGTGATCGATCGCGCCGTGTGCGCGATCGCGCGCGACGATCTCGTCGGCGATCGCCGCGCTGTCGAGCCGCGCGACGGTGCCGTGGCGCCAGCCCGCGGTGAACGTGCTGCCGTCCGCGGTCGTGAAGTCGCCGCGCAGCTCCCAGTAGTCGCGCGGCACGAACGCGGTGATCGCCTGCTCGCGGTGGACCAGCATCGCCAGCGTCGGGGTCTGGACCCGGCCGATCGAGAACAGCGCATCGCCGCCCGCGGCGCGGCCGCGCGCGGTCACCGCCCGGGTCGCGTTCATCCCGACCAGCCAGTCGGCCTCCGAGCGCGCGCGCGCCGCGTCGCCGAGCGCGTCGAACTGGCCACCGGGCCGCAGCGCCGCGAAGCCGCGGCGGATCGCGTCGTCGGTGAGCGACGAGATCCACAGCCGCCGCACCGGCGGCCCGCCGCCCGCGTACTGGTAGACGTAGCGGAAGATCAGCTCGCCCTCGCGGCCCGCGTCGCAGGCGTTGACGACCGCGCTGAACCGGCGGTCGCGCAAGAGCTTCACGACCGCGCGCAGCTGCTGACCGGCGTGCTTCGACGGGCGCAGCCGGAACTCCGCCGGCAGCATCGGCAGCGTGTCGAGCCGCCACGACTTCCAGCGCGGATCGTAGGACGCCGGCTCGTCGAGCTCGACCAGGTGGCCGACGCACCAGGTGATCACGCAGTCGTCGCCCTCGAACGCGGTCGCGCCGCCCGGCCGCACGCCCAGCACCCGCGCCAGATCGCGCGCCACCGACGGCTTCTCGGCGACGATCAGCTGCATGGCGGGCGCGACATCGGGGGACCGGTACTCTACCGACCGCCCCCGACATCGCCGATCAGGCGATCACCACGGCGTCGCGAGGTGCGCGTGCAGCAGATCGCCCCACGACGTGCGCGGGAACGCGTAGTTCGTCGACGCCTCGAGCCCGCAGCCGTCGGGCGCGGTGTCCTGCAGCAGGTTGGGCGGGCACCGCTGGTGGAAGTTCCACGCGATGTACGGCACGCCCGCGGCCTGGGCCGTGGTCCACAGCGCCTGGATGTCGGCCTCGGTCATCTGCCCCGCCGGGCCGTACTCGCCGATGATGATCGGCAGGTGCTGCGCGGGCTGGGTGATGAGCGCGTCGAAGTCGCTCTGCGGGTTGTACGGGTGCACCTCGTAGGCGATCTGATCGCCAGCCAGCGGGTGCTGCACGAAGTACGTCAGGTCGCGCGAATAGCCACCGGGCGCCTGCACGACGATGATGTGGTGCGGCGCGCCGTGGGCGTCCTCGACCGCGCGGATCGCCGCGATCGCGTCGGTGTAGACCGCGGCCAGCTCGGCGAAGTGATCGGCGGTGGTGTGCGGCTCGTTGGTCAGGCCGAACAGCACGCGCGGGTTGTCCCGGAACGCCTCGGCGAGCTTCGCGTAGCGGGTGTTGGTGTCGCCCGCCGACGACGGCCACTCGCTGTCGAAGTCGTTGCTCTCGGGCTTGATCGTGTCGTCGGCGAACATCGTGACCAGCACGTAGACGCCGGGCTTGGCGGTCATGTGCGCGACGTTCTGCTCGATGTCGGCGAGGTACAGCGGATCGTCGACGAGGTTCTTCCACTGCTGCTCGCCGGCGTTGAACGGCGCGTCCTTCGCCGACAAGAGGAAGCGGATGAAGTTCGCGTGCCAGTTGTCGATCAGCTCGTCGCTCCAGCGATCGAGCCCGTCGGGTGCGCGGGGCGCGAACGCGCACGCCTCGCACGAGCGCTCGTCGTGCAGGTTGGCGCCGCGGCCGTGGAACGGCGTGCCATCGCCGGCGTGCACGATGTGGTTGCCCTGCACGATCAGCGCCTCGGGCGAGAACCCGCCGTCGGAGACCGGCGGCGCGTCGCCGGCGGCATCGGCCCCGCCATCGCCACCCGAGGGCGAGGCATCGATCGCGGCGGCGGACGAGCCGCACGCCGCCAGGAACAGGACCGGGATCAGGGCGCGCATGACTGCGGAGGATACGCGGGTTCGCCCGCCCGCGAGGCACGGATCCCTCGCGCGCCGCGCCGCATCCTGGTAGTACCGCGCCGTGCCGAGCGAGCCGACATCCGTCACTGATCTCGAGGCCCGCTGGGGACCGCTGACCGAGGACCGCCTGACCCGCGATCTGACCGTCGTGCAGCGCCGCCACGGCCACCGGTTCTCGAGTGACGACATGGTCACGGCGTATGTCGCCTGCCGCCGCGCGCCCCACGCGCGCCGCGTGCTCGATCTCGGCTGCGGCCTCGGCTCGGTGCTCCTGCACCTGGCGTGGAGCCTGCCCGACGCGACCCTGGTCGGCGTCGAGGCCCAGGCGGTGTCGTTCGCGCTCCTCACCGAGAACGTGCGGCGCAACCAGCTCGGCGCGCGCGTCGCGATCCACCACGGCGACCTGCGCGACCCCGCGCGCGTGTTCACGCCCGGCGAGTTCGATCTGGTCACCGGCACGCCGCCGTACTTTCCGCCCGACACCGCCGTCGATGCGCTCGACGAGCAGCGCGCCTACGCGCGGATCGAGTACCGCGGCGGCCTGCCCGACTACGTCGCGACCGGCGCGGTCGCGATGAGCGCCACCGGCTCGCTGGTGCTGTGCGGCGACGCGCGGGCCGAGGATCGCCTGCGCGAGGCCGCCGCGACCGCGGGACTCCACGTCGTCGCGCGCACGGCGATCGTCGCCCACGCGCCGAAGCCGCCGTTGTTCGCGGTGTGGACGCTGGCCCGCGCCGCCGAGCCGTTCGTCGCCGACGAGCTCGTGCTGCGCGACGCGAACCACGCGATCACCGACGACGCGCGCGCGCTCAAGCGGTTCTCGGGCTTCGGCTGACGGCCGGTTCGGTTTCGCAGACGTCACGCGTCGAGAAACCAGACGGATCGGCGCACAACAACCAGAAAAACGTCACTTCTCCGAGGCGGGGGTCTGGCCGGCATCGCGCGCGTGGTTATCCTTGGCCCATGCTCGATCTGCTCGCGTCCCCGGAGGCCTGGCTCAGCCTCGCCACGCTGACGGCCCTCGAGATCGTTCTCGGCGTCGACAACATCATCTTCATCGCGATCCTCGCGGGCCGGCTTCCGCCGGAGCTCCGCGACCGCGCGCGCCGGCTCGGGTTGCTGGGCGCGTTCGTGTCGCGCCTGGGCTTGCTCGCGACGATCTCGTGGATCGTGAAGCTCGATCGCCCGCTGTTCGAGGTCGGCGGGACGGCGTTCTCCGGCAAGGCGCTGATCCTGCTCGCGGGCGGCGCGTTCCTGCTCTACAAGGCCACCAAGGAGATCCACCACAAGCTCGAGGCCGCAGATGCCGAGGTCGGGGCGGTCGCGGCGGCGACGACGTTCGCCCGGGTGATCGCGCAGATCATGCTCCTCGACATGGTGTTCTCGATCGACAGCGTGATCACCGCGGTCGGCATGACCGAGCATGTGGCCGTGATGGTCGCCGCCAACGTGATCGCGCTCGGCGTGATGCTGGTGCTCGGCCGCGCGATCAGCCAGTTCGTCGAGCGCCACCCGTCGGTGAAGGTGCTCGCGCTGTCGTTCTTGCTGATGATCGGCCTGGTGCTGGTGGCCGAGGGCTTCGGCGTCCACATCCCCAAGGGCTACGTCTACGGCGCGATGGGCTTCAGCGTGTTCGTCGAGTTCCTCAACCTCCGGACGACCCGCAGGACCCGACCGGTCGCGCTCAACCAGACGCCCCGCGTCGCCGACGTCCGCGGGTGAGGGCGGCGGGCGATGATCAGCCCGCCGCAGGGTGCCGGCGCCGACGGCGCACGACCAGCAGCAGCGCGAACGCGGTGAGCGAACCGCGCGCGCTACCGCCCGCGGCGCAGCAGCCACCGCCGTCGCCGTCGGCAGGCGCGCCCGCGTCGGGGCCGGGGACGCCGGCGTCGGGCGCTGGCGGCGCCGGACACGCGAGCGCGAGATCGAGCACCTGCGTCCCGATGGTCTCGTTGTTGGCCATGTCGTAGGCCCGCATCGTCAGGTGATGCGTACCGACCGCGAGCGGCACGGTGTCGCGCAGCGAGTGGTAGGTCACGTCGCCGGCCTGGGCACAGACCGTCGAGATCGCGAGCGGCGCATCGGTCTCGATCAGCACGCCGTTGTCGTAGAGGTCGTAGCGGACCGCGCCTGACGCGGGGTTCGCGAGGTACGTGAGCTGCGCGTGGAACGGCCCGCAGCACGAGCCATCGGCGCAGGTGTCGGCGACGGTCGACGCGACCGAGGGGATCGGCGGCAGCGGCGGCGTGGTGTCGGTGGCCGTGCCGGTGGTGAACACCCACTTCGGCACCAGCGTCGCCTCGCACGGCTCGGCGGTGCAGTCCCAGTTGACCGCGTCGCCGATGCGGTACTTCGTGAGCGGCGCGAGCGGCTGCTTCGGCACGAGCAAGAAGACGTGGCGGCCCGGCCCCGGCGTCGGCAACTCGGTCAGCGTGCTGTCGACGACCGCGCCGGCCTCGGTGAACAGCGTCAGGTCGGGATGCGCCAGCGCGGCCGCGGTGCCCGGGTAGCTGAACAGCACCGCGGTGTTGATCGGGATGTCGCCACCGCCCAGCCCGGGCTGGCCGAAGACCTCGCCGATGAGCTTGGGATCGCACGCGGCGCGACCCGGCTGCGCCGCCGCGCCGAGCACGCCGACGATCACCAGCGCGCGCGCGATCACAGCGCCTCGCCCTGCGCCCAGATCGCGTAGTCGACCTCGATGCCGAAGCTGTAGAGCGAGTCCCACGTGAACGGCGCGGCGGTCTGCTCGCTCCAGAAGTTGCGATCGTCGTCGGCCGGGATGAGGCAGCCATCGAGGCAGATCGCGACGGTCTTGCCCGGGTTGGCGTCCATCTCGACCGCGACGTAGAGATCCTGTCCGGCGGTGAGCGTGATCGGGGTGGGCAACGCCACGGTCACCACGCGGGTGCGCTGATCGGTCGCCGAGGCCTCGACCGGGATGCGCTGCGGGCTGTCCGGCGTCGGCGGCGGCGTGGTGGCGCTCGTCGCGGCGAACACCGAGACCGCGTGCGCGATGTTGGTGCCGCACGTGTTCTCCATGCCGGTCAGGCGATACGAGACCGACGTCACCTTGAACGGGTACGACGGCGGCGTGATGCGCGCGAGCGCCGGGTCACCGACCTCCGAGGTCAGGTTGGGTCCGACATCGGCGGCCGTGGTCGGATCGACCGCCGCCTGGCCCTGGCACACCGGCGTGCCGTTGCCGATCGTCACCAGCTGCGACGCATCAGGCGGCGGTGGCATCGTGTCAGGCGTCGTCGGCGCGTCGGTCGGCTTGCCGTCGGGCGGTGTCGAGGTCGAGCCACCGCACGCGGCCGCGGCGAGGAGCGCAAGAGAGAGCGAGCGGAGGAGCGTGGTCATGCGCGGCACCAATTCAACATCGGGGCCACGCGCCCGGCGACGCTTGTCGAGCGATGCCCGGCGCTTGCGTCGATCACGGCGGTTACGGTCGCGGCGTAACACTGGCGTCTCCGACCGGGACACCGTGTGACACCGGGTGGGGCGTCGCATGCGAAAGCGTCACGCGCACGCGACATCGCGCGACGTCCCGCCATCGCCGCGCGCAGCGACGCGCGTAGGATGCCCGCCATGCGTCGTATTCCTCTGCTCTCGCTCGTCGCGTTCGCGGCGTGCTCCTCGTCGAAGCCGGTGGCCACCACCGCGCCGACACCTCCGCCGGACGCGCCCGCGAGCGCGACCGACGTCACGCCGCCCGCGCCGCCCGCGCCGGCCGCGCCCGCCAAGAGCATCGAGCTCGGCGATCTCGATCGCAGCGCGGAGCCGTGCACCGACTTCTTCCAGTTCGCCAACGGGAGCTGGCGCGCGCAGAACCCGATCCCCGCGTCGATGGATCGCTGGAGCCGGCGCTGGAAGGCCGGCGAGGACAACAAGGGCCGCCTCACCGAGATCCTCGGCGAGCTCGCGAAGCGCACCGACTTCGCCCCGGGCTCGGTCGATCAGCAGCTCGGCGACTTCTACGGCGCCTGCATGGACGAGGCGGCGGTCGAGGCCGCTGGCGTCACGCCGCTCGCGCCCGTGCTCGCGCAGATCGATGGCATGAAGACCGCCGCCGACGTCCAGGCCGTCATCCGTCACCTGCACGCGGTCGGCGTCGCCGTGCCGTTCTCGGTCAGCGCGAACGTCAACCAGCACGATCCGTCGAAGGTCCTCGCCGAGATCGTCGCCGGCGGCCTCGGGCTGCCCGACCGCGACTACTACTTCAAGAAGGAGCCGCGCTTCGCCCTGGCCCGCGCGAAGTACGCGGCCCACGTCCAGAAGATGTTCACGCTGCTCGGCAAGAAGACCGCCAAGGCCGACGCCGCCACCGTGATCGCGTTCGAGACCCGGCTCGCCAAGGCCACCCTCGACAACGTCGCGCTGCGCGATCCCCGCGCCTCCGATCACATCGTGCCGTTCGCCGAGCTGGTGAAGCAGGCGCCGCACCTCGACTGGGCGGCCTACTTCGACGACGCCAAGCTGCCGCGCGCTGATCTCAACATCGACCAGCCGGTGTTCATGGCCGCGCTCGACAAGGAGCTCGCGAAGACGCCGATCGCGGTCTGGCGCACGTACCTCACCTGGCACGCCCTCAACGCCGCCTCGCCGTGGCTGTCGAAGGCGTTCGCCGACGAGACCTTCGACTTCGACCAGCGCTACCTGCAGGGCGTGGCCGAGATGAAGCCGCGCGCGACCCGCTGCGCCGAGCTCATCGACGGCCTGCTCGGCGACGCGCTCGGCCAGAAGTACGTCGCCAAGTACTTCTCGCCCGCGGCCAAGGCCCGCGCCACCACGCTGGTCAGGAACGAGCTCGAGGCGATGAAGGCGATCGTCAAGGAGCTGACCTGGATGACCGACGCCACCAAGCAGAAGGCGCTCGCCAAGCTGGGCACGTTCCAGGTCAAGGTCGGCTACCCCGACACCTGGAAGGACTACGGCTCGGTCGAGATCCGGCGCGACACGCTGCTCGCCGACATCGCGGCTGGCCGCAGCTTCGTCGTCGCTGACGATCGCGCGCAGATCGGCAAGCCGACCGATCGCACGCGCTGGGGCATGACCGCGCCGACCTCCAACGCCTACTACAACCCGCTGCTCAACGAGATCGTCTTCCCCGCCGGCATCCTGCAGCCGCCGGCGTTCGACGTGAACGCCTCCGATGCCTACAACTACGGCGCGATCGGCGTGGTGATCGGCCACGAGATCAGCCACGGCTTCGACGATCAGGGCGCGCAGTTCGATGCCACCGGTCGGCTCGAGAACTGGTGGTCGCCGGAGGACCTGAAGGCGTTCACCGCGCGCGGCCAGTGCGTCGTCGATCAGTTCGACAGCTACTTCATCGAGCCCGGCATCCACCACAACGGCAAGCTCGTGCTCGGCGAGTCGATCGGCGACCTCGGCGGCGCGCGCATCGCCTACAAGGCATTCCAGCTCGCCCACGCCGCGAAGCCCGAGCCCGCGCCCGCCGGCTTCACGCCGGAGCAGGAGTTCTTCATCGCGTGGGGCCAGTTCCGCGGCGACGAGATCCGGCCCGAGACCCAGCGCAGCATGGTCCAGGGCGACCCGCACCCGATCGCCAAGTTCCGCGTGATCGGCCCGCTGTCGAACCTGCCGACGTTCGCGAGCGCGTTCGCGTGCCCGGCGACCGCGCCGATGGTCCGCGCCGCCGACAAGCGCTGCGAGGTCTGGTAGCCCCGCGCCGGTGCGCTGATCAGCGCACCGGCAGCGCGCGGATCGCGTCGACGTCGAGCACGTCGGCGAAGCGGTCCGCGATCGACGCCAGCGCGACCCGCTGCAGCACCGCGGCGTCGATCGGCGGCCCGCCGTCGGTGGCGCGCAGGGTCCGGGTCGCGCACGCGTCGCCGGCGACGATCATGCGGTATCCGAGGACCGCGCCATCGCGCGCGGTGGTGTCGACCGCGAGGTGCGTCATGATGCCGGCGACGATCACCGTGTCGACGCCGCGGGCGCGCAGCGTCTGATCGAGCTCGGTCTTCGAGAACCCGCCGGCCTGGTGCTTGGTGATGACCAGCTCGTCGGCGGCGGGGGTCAGCGCCGGGACGATCGCGATCGTCGGCGAGTGCTCGCCGAAGATCGGCGTGTCCGGACGCGTGACCACGTTGCGCACGTGGACGACCAGCACGCCGTGGGCCCGCGCCCACTGCCGCAGCGCCGCCGCGCGCGCGACCGCCGCCTCGCCGTGGGCGACCGGGAGCTTGCCGTGGAAGAACTCGTCCTGGAAATCGACGAGCACGAGCGCGGTCGACGCCGCGGTCAGCTCGCGCGGCGCGGCCAGATGGTAGAGGTCGCGCAGGGTCGGCGACGCGGCGGGCTCCGAGCGGGCGACGTCGCACGCGCCGAGGCACGAGGCCAGCGCGAGCGAGCGCGCGAGCCCGGCCATCACGACGCACCTCCGAGCCCGGGGGCGAGATCGATGACGATCTTGCCGAACGGCCGCCCGTCCGCGAGGTGCGCGTAGGCCGCGCGGACCTCCGCCGCCGAGAATCCGAAGACCCGATCGACGACCGGATGCACGTCGGCGACCTCGAGCGCGCGGACCAGCGCCTCGAAGCTGGCGCGGCTGCCGCCCGAGGCCGCGCGCACCGTGACGGTGCGGCGGATCATCTCGAGCAGATCGACGGTCGCCGCGGTGCCGGTGACGAACCCGACCGCGGCCACCGTGCCGCCGACCCGGGTCGCGGCGATCGACCGCGCCAGCGCGTCGCCGCCGACCACGTCGACGAACAGATCGACGCCGCCGGCGCTCGCGTCGCGGACCCGCGCCGCCCAGTCGCCCTCGGCGGCGATCGCGATCGCGCCCATCGCGGCGACCCGCGCGAGCCTGACCGGATCGCGGCCGACGACGATCGCGCGCGCGCCCGCGAGCCGCGCGACCTGGACCACGAACAGCGACACCCCGCCGGTGCCGGAGACCGCGACGGTGTCGCCCGGGCGCAGGCCGCCGTCGGCGATCAGCGCCTGCCACGCGGTGACGCCGGCGATCGGCAAGGTCGAGGCCTCGATCGCCGTGAGGTGGGCCGGCGCGCGCACGACCGCGCGCTCGTCGATGCAGACGTAGGTGGCGAGCACGCCGGGCGCCGTGCCGCCGAGCCGCCGGGCCGCGACCTCGGCGCGCGGCGGGCCATCGATCCAGTCGGGAACGTAGTGCAGGCAGACGCGATCGCCGACCGCGGCGCGCGTGACGCCGGGCCCGACCTGCGCGACCGCGCCGGCGGCGTCGGAGCCGGGCGTGAACGGCAGCGGGTACGCACCGTAGCGACCGCGGGCGATCACGAGATCGCGGTAGTTGAGCGAGACCGCGAGGATCCGCACGACCACCTCGTGCGGTCCAGGGCTCGGGACCGGGCGGTCGACGAGGCTGAGGTCATCGAGGGCGAGCTGATGGGGGAAGGCGATGGCTTGCATGCAAGGCACTGTGCGCGCGCCACGCGGGCTGCGGAACTGCCGCTGCTTGCAGCTCCAGCGTGCAAGAATGCATGGGTCATGAAGCCGACCCTCGACTGGGGCGATCTCCGCTTCGTCCTCGCCGCCCACCGCCGGGCCAGCCACGGCGGCGCCGCCCGCGACCTCGGCGTCGACCCGACCACGGTCGGCCGGCGCATCGCCTCGCTCGAGGAGGCGTTCGGCACGCGCCTGTTCGATCGCACGCCGGGCGGCCTGGTCGCGACCGCGGCTGGCCAGGCGCTGGTCGCCCGCGCCGAGCGCGCCGAGGCCGAGCTGCTGGCGGCGGAGCGCGAGCTCGGCGGCGTCGACGCGCGGCTCGCCGGGCCGGTCCGCGTCACCGCCGGCGACGGCATCATCCACTACGCGGTGATCCCCGCGCTCCCGGCGCTGCACCGCGCGCACCCCGACATCGTCGTCGAGCTGCGCGCCGACACCCGCGCGCTCGATCTGTCGCGGCGCGAGGCCGATGTCGCGCTGCGCCTGGCCCGGCCGCGTGAGCCATCGCTGGTCGCGCGGCGCGTGGGCGCGATGCGCTTCGGCCTCTACGCCAGCCGCGCCTACCTCGATCGCCGCGGCGCGCCGCGCCGGGCCGCCGAGCTCGCCGGCCACGACCTCGTCGGCTTCGACGCCTCGCTCGACGATCTCCCGCAGGTCCGCTGGTTGCGCCGCCAGGTGGGCGCGCCGCGCTGGACCGTGCGCGCGACCACGACCACCGCGCAGGTCCTCGCGTGCGCCGCCGGCGCCGGCATCGCGCTCGTCGGCACGTTCATCGCTCCGCACGAGCCGCGGCTCGTCCCGGTGCTGCCAGCGCTGCAGCCGCCGCCGCGTGACCTGTGGCTGGTGATGCACCAGGATCTGCGCGGCACCGCGCGCGTGGCCGCGGTCAGCGCGTGGCTGGCCGCAGCGACCATCGACCTCGCATAAGCTCGCCGCATGACTCGAGTACCCCCGCGGCGCGCCGCGCTCGCGATCCTGTCCACGCTGCTCGCCGCGTGCGCGCACCCGGCCGCGGTCGGCCCGAGCTGTCCGCCGGCGATCGCCGCGACGCCGCCGGTGCCTCCACCGACGCCGCTCGCCCCCCCGCCGGTGCCGCTGCCCGCGGTACCGCCATCGACGTCGGGCTACGACCGCCCGCCGCAGGCGATCCTCGACGTCCTCCACGCACCGGCGCTGCCGCAGCCGTACGTGAACCCGACCGATGACACGATCCTGCTGGCGTCGTGGGTCCGCTACGCATCGATCACCCAGGTCGCCGAGCCATTCCTCCGGCTCGCGGGGGTGCGCGTCGAGCCTCGCACGCGCCGCAAGCACGACACGCCGGGTGGCTATGGCGTCGCGCCGTGCGCCCAGTCGTTCACGCTTGTCGACATCGCGACCCGCCGCGAGACCGCGGTGCCGCTGCCCGCTGGTGGCTGCGCCGATGGCATCCTCTGGGCCGCGAACGGCAAGCAGTTCGCGTTTCGCAACACCTCGAGCGACGCGGTCGAGATCTGGATCGGCGACGCGGCCACCGGCGCGACGCGTCGGCTCGGTACCGCGCGGCTGAACCCGATGCTCGGCAGCGCGATGCAGTGGATGCCGGACCAGCAGACGCTGCTGGTCAAGCTCGTGCCCGACAACCCGGGCGCGCCGCCGCCCGCGTCGGTCGCTGCGGACGGCCCCAGCATCCAGGAGGCCGACGGCGAAGGCGGCGAGAGCAGCACCTACGAGACCCGCGACACGCTGACCAGCACGCATGACGAGGCGCTCTTCACGTACTACGCGACCTCGCAGCTCGCGCTCGTCGATGTCGCCTCGGGTGCGATCACGCGCGTCGGCAAGCCCGCCATCCTCGCCGACGTCGACGCGGCGCCCGACGGCGATCACCTCCTGGTCGAGAGCATCCGCGCGCCGTACTCGTACGTGACGACCTTCGGCAACTTCGCGCGTGACGTCGAGGTCTGGGACCGCAGCGGCCGCGTGACCCACGCCGTCGCGCACTTGCCGGTCGCCGATCGCGTGCCGATCGCCGGCGTCCCCGTCGGGCCGCGCGCCTTCGCGTGGCGACCGACCGAGCCGGCGACGCTGGTCTGGGCCGAGGCGCTCGATCGCGGCGACTGGAACGTCAAGGTGCCGGCGCGCGACAAGGTGATGATGCAGGCCGCGCCGTTCACCAGCCCCGCGGTCGAGATCGCGCGCACGACGCAGCGCTACGTCGGCTTCGAGTGGGGCGAGCGCCGCGACCTCGCGCTCCTGCGCGAGTACGACGAGACGCGCCACTGGCGGCGGACGTTCATCACCAACGTCGACGATCGCGCCGCGAAGCCCGCGCTGCTCTGGGACCTGTCGTCCGACGAGCGCTACCGGGATCCCGGGGCCCCGGTGTACCGCGTGCTGGCCAATGGCCAGGCGGTCATGCGCCAGGACGGCGACGCGATCTTCCTGATCGGCGACGGCGCCTCGCCCGCGGGCGATCGACCGTTCCTCGACCACCTGGACCTCGGGACCCGCGCGTCGACGCGCCTGTTCCGCAGCGCGACCGACGCGCTCGAGGCGCCGCTGGGCTTCACCGACGCCACCAGCCGGGTCTTCGTCACGTGGCACCAGTCGCCGGTCGATCCGCCCAACGCATACTTGCGCACGCTGGGTGACCCGCTGCCCTCCGCGCCAGCGGGCGAGGCCGCGCTGGCCTCCACCTCCACGGCGATCACGCGCGTCACCGACCCGACCCCGGCGGTGCGCGCGATCAAGAAGCGCCTCGTCACGTACACGCGCCGCGATGGCACGGCGCTGTCGTTCACGATCTACACGCCGCCGGGCTACGTCGAGGGCACGCGCATCCCGGCGATCCTCAACGCGTACCCGCTCGACTACGCGAGCAGCGCCACCGCCGGGCAGGTCAAGGGATCCCAGAGCGTCTTCACCCAGCTGCGCGGCTACCAGCTGCTGTTGCTCTCGGGCTACGCGATCATCGACTCGGCGTCGTTCCCGATCATCGGCGATCCTCGGCGCGCCTACGACACGTACCTCACGCAGCTCGTCGACGACGCGAAGGCGGCCGTCGACAAGGCGGTCGCGCTCGGCATCGTCGATCGCGACCGCATCGGCGTGACCGGCCACAGCCACGGCGCGCTCATGACCGTCAACCTGATCGCGCACACCGATCTGTTCCGCGCCGGCGCCGCGACCAGCGGCTCGTACAACAAGACGCTCACGCCGTTCGGGTTCCAGAACGAGCGCAGGTCGGTGTGGAAGGCGCGCGCGGTGTACCTCGAGGTCTCGCCGTTCTTCATGGCCGACACGATCAAGCTGCCGCTGCTGGTCGTGCACGGCATGGACGACGCCAACCCCGGCACCACGCCGCTCCAGGCGGTGAAGCTGTTCGAGGCGATCCGCGGCAACGGCGGCACGACGCGGCTGGTGATGCTGCCGCACGAGCCGCACTGGTACGCGGCGATGGAGTCCAACGAGCAGCTGGCCTACGAGGAGCTGCGCTGGTTCGACAGGTACGTGAAGAACGCGGCGCCGCGCGCGCCGGCCGCGAAGGCGCCCCCGAGGCCCTGATCCCGGCGCGCGCTGGCGCGGAGTGCGTCATCATCGGGCGATGCGGCGCTTCGCGATCGTGTTCGTCCTCGGCTCCGGATGTGGCTCGCGCGATCCGCGGCCGATCGCGCCCGCGCCACCGGTGGTCACCGTCGATGCGGCGCCGCCCGACGCGGCGCCCGCGCCCGATGCGGCGCCCGCGGTCGCGGAGCCCGCGCCGCCCACCACGCCCTGCCCTGGCGCGATCGTCGACGGCGATCTGCAGATCGACGGGGCGGTCGCGATCGCGCACGCGTCGCGGATCGGCGAGACCGGCGGCGCGACGCTCTACGCCAGCGACCACGCGCTCTGGCGCGTCGACTGCCGGAGCGCGCCACCCGCCCAGATCCTGGCCGACCTCGGCCCGGGCGCCGAGCTGGCGGGCGCCCGGCTCACGCGCGCCGGCGAGCTGCTGTACACCGACGGCACCGGCGTCTCCGCGCTCACGCTGGCAACGAAGGCGACGCGCAAGGTCTACACCTCGCCGAAGACGCCCATCAACCACTGGCTCACGTGCCTCGACATGCCCGCGCCGCGCGGCCAGCAGAGCGACCCGTCGATGCTCGCCGATGGCCTCGAGGGCCTCGACGACGACGACACGACCCTCGTGCTGTATCGCTTCGGGGTGCACTGCCACTACCCGGGTGGCTTCCAGCTGCGCGTCACGAACTACGCCGATCCGCGGCGTCGCCGCGAGCACGCGGCGCGGCCGATCACGTCGATCGCCACCAGCGCGCGCGGCGTGGTGTGGATGACCGACGGCGGCGGCCTCTGGCGCTCGACCGATCGCGGCGCCACGTGGCGCGCCGTCCCGGTGACGATCCCCGCGCTGTACGACGGCTTCTCCGGCGGCATCTCGCAGGTCCTCGTCGACTCGACCGGCAAGCATCTGGTCGTGCGCGCGCCGGTGCCGGACGGGGTCCGGGTCGGCGAGAGCCGGATGTTCTCGCCCGGGCGCGTGGCGCGGTCGCGCGACGGCGGACGGACGTGGACGCTGCTCGAGTGGAACCCCGATGAGGCCAGCATCGACGCGATCGGCATCGCCGCAGCGGGCGGCAACCTCGATCGGCTCACGATCGCGCGCGACGGCGGGCTGGAGGAAGAGGAGGCCGAGGATCCCGGCGACGCGCGCGCCCCGGGCGCGAACCTGCGCGCGCCCGGGGTGTCGACCGACGACGGCGGCGCGACGTGGCAGCCGGGCGTGGTGACCGTGCCGCCGCCGGTGCGCGCGGTCACGGTGGGCGCCGATCGCTTCCTTGCGACCAGCGATGGCGTGGTGCGGATCACCGGCGGCGTGCGCCGCACGGTGACCGCGCCGCTCGCGAAGCCGTACCCGCTGGATCTCTACTGACCCACCGGCACGCTGCGGGGCACGCTCAGGGCGCTTCGTGGCCGATGATCACCGGCGCGCAGGTCGAGACGCCCGCGCCGACGACCACGTAGGCCTGGTTCTGCAGCGCGATCGAGTGCGCGCCGGTCGTGCGATCGATGACGTGGACCGCGGCGTTCGGGTCGGTGCCGAGCAGCGCGTCGACGGTGGTGACGAACACGTAGAACGAGCCGCCCCACTGCGCGAACGCCCACGCCTGGACCGCGCGCCCGTTGGCGGCGAGGTCGAACATCAGCTTGTTGCCGATCCCCGCGCCGGTCGCCTTGTCGATCTGCTGCACGAACGCGTTGTTGACCGTGTCCGGGAAGAACGCCCACAGCGTCGCGTCGCCGAGACCGGTGAGCTCGGCGCTGTACTCCGCCGACGGCCCCATCGGTGCAACATAGTGCGCGGACATGCTGTCGTCGACGTAGCCGATCGAGCCCGAGGTCGAGTCGAGGTTGCCGCCGCCGATCCACAGCTTCTCGGCGTCCTGGCCGGCGACATCGGTCACGTAGCCCATGCCGAACAGGTTCCAGGTCTGCGGCGGCGTGCTCTGCTGGATCGCGAAGCTGGTCGCGGTGCACGACGCGTCGTGCGTCGAGACCTTGAAGATCTTGCCGCTGTTGAACAGCACCCACGCCATCGGGTAGTTGTTCGCGGGATCGTGCTCGCCGCGATCGACGGCCATCGAGAACGGGGTGGCCGCGCCGAGCGCGCCATCGATCGGCGTGCCCGGGTTGGGGCAGTTGAGCTGGCCGATCACATGATACGGGCCGCCGGCGGCGGTCAGCATCCGCGGGTCGAAGCTCAGCAGGTTGTTCGACGTATCGACCAGGTAGATGAGGTCGACGCCGTCCGCCGAGCACGACCGCTCGCACACGCCGGCGCCGCAGCTGGTGCCGGTCGCGCAGGTCTCGACGACCGTGCCGAACGAGCCATCGGCGTTGCAGGTCACGACCTGGTTGTTCGAGTTGCAGGTGTTGCCTGCCGCCGGATCGCAGTCCGAGCAACCCGCCGTCGGGTCGCAGGCGCCGGCGCAGCTCTCGGTGGTCTGGAACGAGCCGCCCACGCAGGTCTGGAACTGCGGGCCCAGGCATCGGGTCTCGCTGCCGGTGCACGAGGCGTTGGGGTTCGCATCGGCGCCGTTGGGCGACGTCGAGGGGCCACAGGCCCCGGAGGCCAGTGCCGCGAAGGCCGCGAATGCCGCGAGCGAGGCAGGCAGGCAACGAGAGATCAGACGAGTCATGACGCGAGCTCCAGGAATCGACATGCAGCGAGGACCGCCGCGGCCGGAGCATACACACGTTGCCACTCCCGGCAGCCACGGCCTGACAACAGCCGCTCGCAGCGGCGAGAGCCGCGGTCGCGGCCCGTCCGGCGCGGTCAGGTCAATTGCGGACCAGCAGCAGGAGCGCGATCGAGCGGGCGTCCGCGCGGCCGACACCGTCGGGCTGGTGGCCGAGCAGGTTGTCGAAGCTGACCCGCCCGCCCAGGTCGACGTGCTCGGTGAAGCTGTGAACCAGCCCCAGCCCGAGCGGGATCTCGACGGTATCGCCGAAGTGGGACAGGCCGCCGCTGATGCCGCTCAGCACCTTGAAGGTCGTCGGAGTCGTGACCTGGAACTGCAGCTCGAGGGGCACGAACAGGGCGTCATCGGCGGTGTCGCGCTTCGACAGCTCGATCCCGATCTGCGGGTCGAAGAACAGGGCGACGGTGTCGCTGAAGTGCAGCTTGCCCGCGGCGCCGAGCGCCAGCATCGTGGTCGAGTTGTCGAAGCTGGTCACGTAGAACGCGCCATGGGCGGACAGGTGCAGCTGTGACCCGAACGCCAGGCCGTACATGAGATCGACGCCGATGTTGTCGTAGACCGAGGCGCAGCCGTGGGTCTTGCCGGTGAGGCAGAGCCCGAGCCCGGGCCGTGACTGCCAGCGCATCGGGCCGTCGTGCACGAGGCCGAGCTGCAGGCGATCGGTGACGCTATAGAACAGGTCCGGCGCGAGCGAGAGCGGCTCGCCGACCGCGCCCTTGCTGAGGTTCATCGCGAGCAGGACGCGCGCGGCCAGGAGGCCCTCGGGGCCCTGGACGCCGCGGCGAACCGCATCGCCGCCGTCGGGCGCGGTGCTCACGGGGGCGACATCGTCGTCGGCAAACGCGGAGCCGCTGATCGCGGCCAGGCAGCCACCGACAACCAGGGCAGGCAACAGTCGAATCGTCATCCCCGATTGCACTGCACCTGGTGCGCCAGCCTCAACACCGCGCAAGCCCTCGCAGCGGCCACGCGCTGCCGAGCGCCAGCGCCCGGCGTGCGCCTGCGCGCACGAGGACGGGCATTGGCGCCCACCGTGCGGACGATCGTACAATCGCCCCGCGTGGGCGCATCGGGGAGCGCGATGGCGAGAGGCTGGGCCGAGGTGCTGCTCGCCGGGCTGGCGACGTGCGTCGTCGCGTGCGCCGACGCCGACGCGAGCGAGGGCGACGGGGATGGCGAGGCCGCGCCAGCCGCGCCCGTGGTCGCGCCCGTGGTCGCGTCGCGGTGCGCCGCCGGCGTGCCCGTCGCCGCCTGCGCCGCGCCGGGATTGCGGATCTGCGCGCCGGGCGATCGCGATCGGATCGGCGAGTGGCGGTTCGCGCTGATCTCCGAGCCGTTCGATCCCGACGCGTCGATCGCGCGCACCGCGCTCGAGGCGGCCTGGCGCGCAGGCGAGATCGCCGCATCCGATGACACCGCGGCCGCGCTCGTCACGGCGCTCGGCCCGCGCCCGGCGGCGGCGCGGCTCGACGGGCGCCCCGCGCCGTCACGCGCGCGCCGCGCGATCGTGCCCGCCGACCAGCTCGATCCGCGCTGGAGCGTGATCCCGGTCGATCACGCGCATCCGCTGATCGATCGCGACGGGCCGCTGGTCGTGCCGCTCTGCGGCCCGGCGACGACGGCGGTGCGCAACATCGATCCCGATCGGCTGACCACGCTCGTCATGAGCGGCACGACCGCGCTGACCGGGCGCACCGCCGAGCGCATCGACACCGCTGGCGTCGCCGACACCGTGCGCTTCATCCGGCCGTTCTTCGCGAGCGCCGACCTCGTGCACGTCAGCAACGAGGTCGCGTTCGTCCGCGACTGCCACCCACGCCTCGGCCAGAAGGAGCTGCACTTCTGCTCGCGCGAGAGCTACGTCGGCGTGCTCGACGCGCTGCACGCCAGCATCATCGAGCTCACCGGCAGCCACCTCGTCGATCACAGCGCGCAGGCTCTGGTCCGCACGATCGACACCTACGAGCGCCGCGGCTGGCGCTGGTTCGGCGGCGGCCGAACGCAGCTCGACGCGACCACGCCGCGCGTGATCGAGCACCACGGCAATCGCCTCGCGTTCGTCGGCTGCAACGCCGTCAACTGGTGGGTCGGCGCCATCAGCGCGGGCCCCGGCGTCGCCCACTGCGACTGGCCGCGGATGATCTGGCAGATCCAGGACCTGCGGCGACGCGGCTACCTGCCGATCGCCACGGTGCAGCACCGCGAGCTGCGCACCCACGCGCCCGCGCCCGATCTCGTGCGCGATCTGCGCCACCTCGCCGAGGCAGGCGCGATCTTCGTGCTCGGCAGCCAGGCCCACGTCGCGCACCCGTGGGACGTGCACGCCGGCGCCTACGTGCACTACGGCCCGGGCAACATCCTGTTCGCGCAGTACCGCGAGCCCCAGCGCGAGGCCAGCGTCGACAAGCTCTACATCCACGCCGGCCGGCTCTTGACCGTCGCGCACATCTACACGCGCACCGAGCACGGCCAGCCGCGCCTCCTCGACGATCGCGAGCGCGCGCGCTTCCTCGGCCAGCTCGCGGATGCCGCCGCCGCGATCGCGCCGCCCGCGCCCGATGCGGTCCCGGTGATCCCGCCGGAGATGCGCGAGCGGCCCGACTCGCTGGTCGTGCGCGGCCGCAGCCAGCCGCTGCGCGTGACCGTGCCGCTGCGCGCGGATGCCAGCGCGCGCCACGCGCTCGTCGTGGGCGAGGGCGCGGCCGACGCCGACGCGTTCGTCGCGACGCGCACGGGCGACGAGATCATCGCGACCGACGCGGAGATCGCGCGATTCATGATCGCGAAGTATCCCGTCGATCCTGCGCGCGTCACGCTGCCGTCGATCTCGAGGCCGGTGAGCCGCGCGCGTCATCGGCACCGCCACACGCATCCTGCGCATCGCGCCCGACGCTGATCGCGGCAGCGGCGATCGACGCTCGACGGCGGCCGACGCGCCCGCCATCGCGGCGAGATTGCCACTCTTTGTCGCGTCACAAGCCGGACGCGCATTCTCAGCATGACAGTTGCGCGGGGCGCTTCTTTTTGCGCGCGCGCTCGTCACAAGGCTCGCGATCCGCGTCTCACCGCTGTCCGATACGAGGGATGGTCTTTCGATACGGACACGATCACGAACGCACGGAGAAGCGACCATGGAAAAGAAGAAGAACTCGAAGAAGCCCGTCCTGCCCCGCACCAACAAGCTGTCCGAGGCGGATCTCAAGGAGATCGCCGGCGGCATGCGCCCCAACGAGCCGGTCTGCTCGTGGAGCCACAACCCGTACATCAGCTGCTGATCTCGATCCGAGATCGCACGGAGTCTGTCCGCCGGAGACGGTGACAGGCTCTGCCGAGCACGCTCGAGTGGCGGCGCCGCCACTCGGGTGCTCACACCCTTTCTTCCGAACGTGGCAGTAGGAGCTTCGATGCGATTGGCCATCGATCAGATCGTCCGGCGCGCGACCGGGCTCGACGCCGCCGGTCGCATCGACGCCCGCCGGCTGACCCGGCGGCAGCAGGCGCGCTGGCGCAGCCTGGTCGCCGACGACGATCCGGCCACGTTCCGCAAGCGGCTGGCGTGGGACGGACTCTCGACCGCCGCGCGCGCGTCGTCGCCCGCCGCGCGCGCGCGCCCCAGCTGGGCGGAGCTGCTGCTCGAGGTCGGCGCCGCGGCCCGCGGCCTCGTCCGCGACACCCGCCGCCCGCGCCACGTCCGCGCCCGCGCGCCGCAGCCGTTCGAGGAGGTCTACCGGCCGTTCCTGGCGGTCGCGCGCCAGCGGCTCGACGCCCGCCTCGATCGCGCCGCGCAGGTCGCGCCCGCCGCGCGCGCGGATCTCGAGCACGCACTCCTGCGCCAGCTCGCGGTGATCGGCCAGGCCACGCTGGCCCGCGAGGCCGAGCGCTTCGCCGCCGGTTCGCCCCGCCGCGCCGCGCGCGCCTTCGTCGACGCGCTCTTCGCCGACGGCCTCGACGGCCTGCTCCGGCGCTACAGCGTCCTCGGGCGGCTGTGGGCCACGATCTGCGAGCAGTGGATCGCGAGCACCGCGGAGCTCCTGACGCGCGCGTCCGCCGACGCCGCGCTCCTGGCCGACACGTTCAACGGCGGCCGCGCCCTCGGCCGGCTCGCGCGCGTCGAGGCGATGCTCGGTGATCGCCATCGCGATGGCCGCACGGTCGCGGCGCTGACGTTCGCGTCCGGCGTCACGGTCGTCTACAAGCCGCGCCGCCTCGGCCTCGAGCACGCGTTCGCGGGATTCCTCGCCTGGTGCAACCAGCACAGCGGCCTGCTGCCGCTGCGCGCGCCGCAGATCGCGACCCGCGACGACTACGGCTGGGTCGAGTTCGTCGCGGCGGCGCCCTGTCGCGACGCGGGCGAGGTGATCCGCTTCCACGAGCGCGCCGGGATGCTGCTCGCGATCTTCTACCTGCTCGGCGAGAGCGACTGCCACAGCCAGAACCTGATCGCGGTCGGCGAGCACCCGATGCCGCTCGATCTGGAGACGCTGCTCCGGCCCGAGCGCACGCCCGCAGCGGCGCGCGGCTTCGACGTGCGCGTCGAGCTGGTCCACGACGTCGCGCGGACGGCGATGTTGCCGTTCTGGGCGCGGAGCCGCGAGGGCGGCGGCATCAGCGACAAGCCCTATCCCGAGGGCGCACTGGCGGGCGGCGTCGGCCGGCGGCCCGCGAACCAGCCCCGCCTCGGCGGTCGCGCCGTCGACTCCGCGGCGCACGTCGACGACGTCGTGCGCGGCTTCACGGCGATGTACCGGTTCTTCCAGCGCCACAAGCGCGCGCTCGCATCCGCCACCGGGCCGCTCGCGGTGTTCGCCGCGCCCCACGCGATCCGCTACATCGCGCGCGGCACCGGCATCTACGAGCTGCTCCAGAGCTCGGCGCTGCACCCCGACTACCTGCGCGACGGTCGCGAGCGCGCCATCACCCTCGACTCGCTCTCGCGCGTCCGCCTCGGCGACCCGCAGCGGCCACCGACCTGGCCGATCGGCGGCCGCGAGCTCGCGGCGCTCGAGCGCATCGACGTCCCGCTGTTCCACGCCAGCCCCGTCGACACCGATCTGCGGCTCGACGGCGGCGGGACCGTGGCGGCGGTGTTCGCCGAGACCAGCCTCGACACCGTTCGCCAGCGCGCGCGCGCCCTCGACGCGGCGGACCTCGCGCGCCAGGTGTTCCTGATCCGCGCGCACGTCGTGTGCTTCGCGGCGCGGCCACCGGCGCGCCGACGCCGGCGCGAGGTCCGATGGCCGCACGCGCCGATCGCCCGCACCGCGACCCTCGTCGATCACGCCCTGCGCATCGGCGCGGCGCTCGAGCGCACCGCGCTGTCCGGCAAGGACGGCGCGATCACCTGGCTCGCGCCGGAGCTGTCCGATCTCGGGCGCTATCAGCTGATGCGGCTCGGCTCCGACTACGGTGGTGGCGCGGCCGGCATCGCGGTGTTCCTGGCGGCGCTCGCGCGCGTGACCGGCCGTCGCCGGTTCGCCGAGCTGGCGGAGCGAGCGCTCGTGCCCGTCCGCCGGCCGCACGGCGCCGCCGGCGACGATCTGCGCGGCATCGCGGCCAGCGTCTACGCGCTCACCGTCGCGGGCGAGCTGCTCGGCGCCGGCGCGCTGCACGCCGACGCGCGCCGCGTCTTCGACCTCGTCACCCCCGCGCGCGTCGCCGCCGATCAGCTCCTCGACGTCGCCGGCGGCGCCGCCGGCCTCATCCTCGCCGCGCTCGCCCTCCACCGCCGCACCGACGACTCACAGCTCCTCGTTCGGGCGCGCGCGCTCGGCGAGCACCTGCTCGCGCGGCGCATCCGGACCGAGGCCGGCCCCCGCGCCTGGCGCACCGCCGATGGCCACGTCGGCGTGGGCCTGCTCCACGGTCAGAGCGGGTTCGGGCTCGCGCTCGGCCAGCTCGGCCGGGCGCTGGGTGACGCGCGCTTCCTCGCGGCGGCCGACGAGGCGTTCGCGTACGAGCGGGCCCGCTACTCGCCGGATCACGGCGCGTGGTTCGATTCGCGTCCGCGCTCCTACCCCGGCAGCCTGTGCAAGGGCGCCGCCGGCATCCTGCTGGCTCGCGTCGGCAGCCTGTCCGCGCTCGCGAGTCCCGAGCTCCGCGCGGACTGCGACGCCGCGGTCGCCGCGTGCACGCGCGTCGGGATGCTCGAGATCGATCACGTGTGCTGCGGCAACTTCGGGCGCATCGAGGCCGAGGCCGTCGCCGCCGACATCCTCGATCGCCCCGCGCTGCGCGCATCCGCGACCCGCAAGGCGGCGGCGCTCGTCGCCCGCGCGACCGCACTCGGCGGCTTCTCGCTGCTGTCGCCCGCCCGCGCGGTCGCCCATCCCTCGCTGTACGTCGGCGTCGCCGGCGTCGGCTACACGCTCTTGCGCCTCGCCGAACCCCGACGGCTGCCCGCGCTCGTGCTCTGGACCTGAGTCGCATCCATGATCTCGAATCCCAACACACGCATCGTCCGCAAGCCGGACACCCAGGGTCGCGCGCTCATCGTCGGCGTCGATTCGCCGGTGAAGGGCTCCGGCCTCCGCCAGTGGTCGCTGTCCACCGAGTCGCCGGCCGACCTCGCGCTGTTGAAGGCGGCGATCCCGGTGATCAACGGCGCCTCGAACGGCGACCGCTTGCCCGCCGACGTCCGCGCGCGGCTGATCGAGCTCGGCATCCTCGTCCACCGGCGGCAGGTGTCCGCGCCCTCGCGGCTGCGCTGCGACCTCGAAGCGCTCCCCGGCGTCGCGATCGATCCGGACGCGCTGGTCCTCGCGGCCGGCGTGCGCTTCGAGCCGACCGGCGGCGTCCCGCGGCTCCGCGCGGACCCGCTGTTCGTCGACGGGCTCGACCTCGACGGACCGACGGCCTGGGTCGAGGACCCGGCGACCCGCGTGGGCTTCCCGTACCGCGTCCCGGCCCGGTGGACGCGCGCGCTCGCGCGCCTCCTCGACGGCCAGCCGATCGCGCGCGTGCCGGCGGCCGCGCGCACGGCCTTCCACGCCGCGGGCATCCTCGTGTCCGGCGACGATCTGCGGGCCCAGCAGCGGCGCGCCGCCGCGCTCGCGGGCGAGCTGCGCACGCAGATGGCGACCCAGCAGGCGACCGCGCCGTTCGATCTGGGCATCCCGCGCCTCCAGCTGCGCGCGCTGCAGCGCCACTATCGCGCGCTCGCCGCCGAGGGCTGGTTCGGCCCCTCGACCCAGGCGCCCGGGCGCGTGGTCATCCACAACGAGGCGGCGAGCAGCTTCCTGCACCGCCAGCTCGGCCCGGTGGTGACGGCGCTCATGGGCTCGCCCTGGCGGCCCAGCTACTGCTACCTCGCGCGCTACCACGCCGGCGCCGACCTCGCGCCGCACATCGATCGCCCGCAGTGCGGCTTCTCGATCTCGCTGCAGGTCGAGCTCTCGCCGACCCGAGATCGCCGACACGGCTGGCCGTTGACGATCGAGCTCCCGCCGGCGGGCGATCGCCCGCGCCTCCTCGAGGCCCGCATGCTCGACGGCGAAGGCGTCGCGTTCCAGGGCACGCAGCTGCGCCACTGGCGCGATCCGCTGCCCGCCGGACGCGAGGGCACCTATCTCTTCCTGCATTTCGTCGATGCGTCATTCGAGGGAGTGCTGCACTGATGCGCATCGTCGATATCCTCGCGACCCACGACGCATACCGGGGCTTCACGACCGTCCCCGGCAACCTCGGTGATGGATACCTGTACTGCGCGAACCCGATCTTTCGCGCCGTGCGCGATCGGGCCAGCGCCGCTGGCGTCGAGTTCACCACCGAGGACTTCTGCGCCTATGGCGTCGCGTCGCTCGCGGCGCTCGGCCCGATCCTGCGCGCGCGCAAGGTGCCGTATCAGGACAACGTGGGCGTGCTGCGCCGCGCCGAGGACCGGCGCCCGGGCGGCGCGCTCCGCAACGTGATGCCGGTCAAGGCGAACCTCCTGATGCACGAGGCCGCCCACTGTGTCGCCGATCAGCGGCTGCCCGCGACGCTCGGCGTCCGCGGCCTGAGCGCCGCCCGGGCGATCGCGCTGCGCGCGGCGCTCGGCGAGTCGCTCGCGAACACCAGCGAGCTACTCGGGGCGGTCGCCGCGGACACCGCCGTGCACCGCTACTTCTACGATCAGAACAGCTTCAGTCGCGTCGAGGCGCGCGGCCAGGAGGCGCTCCGGGCGACGATCGAGCTCGTCGGCTGGACGGCCACCGCGCGCGTCGTGTTCCTGTCCTTCGTGCTGGCGAACACGCTGTCGAAGACGATCGACGACCTCACGTGCCGCCGGCTCTGGGCGCTCGCCGGCGTGACCGCGCCCCGGCGCCGCGGCGAGCGTGCGGCGCTCGAGCGCGTCACCCGCGCCGGCCTCGGGCTCAACCTCCGCTTCCGGATCGAGACCGCGGCGTTCTTCCTGCGCTACGAGCACGGCATCGAGGACGACGTGTTTCGCCTCAACGCCTACGACGTGCTCGCCGTGCTCGAGCGCGACCCGGCGCTGCGTCGCACCGCGTTCGGGCTGTGCGATGTCCTCACGGAGGCGGCATGAAGGGCCTGCGCCTGCGCATGGCCGATCGCCTCGCGCCGACGCTGCGGCGCGTCGGCCGCGACCGGAATCCCGTGCTCGTGGTCGACGACTTCCTCGCCAACCCCGACGAGATCCGCGCGCGTGCGCTCGACAGCCGGTTCCGGCGCGGCGATCACCTGCGCTACTACCCGGGATATCAGGCCGACTGCGCACTCCCCGGGATCGACGAGATCACCGCGTGGGTCGCGCGCCGCATGTGGACCGAGGGCTTCGGTCACCGTCCCAGCCCGACGCTCGACCTTGCCGACTGTCCCCGCCCGCTGTTCAGCGCGATGTCGCCCGCACCCGGCGCCACGTATCTCAACATCCATGTCGATGGGCACAGCTGGCTCGCGGTGCTGCTGTACCTGTCGAAGGACAGCGAGCGCACCTCGGGCACGGCGTTCTGGCGCCAGCGCGAGCACGGGCTCGAGTCGATGTACCTCGGCCCGAACCCGATGAAGCAGATGAGCGTCATCGATCACGTGTTCGGCACGCGCATGCTCGACAAGGTCCTGCGCCCGCTGGGCCGGAGTCCCGCGAGCACGTTCGAGCAGTTCGCCAATGGCCTGTGCGAGCGCGACGTCCGCCCGCCGTTCCCCGAGCGCAGCCACGGCGTGTGGCAGCGGACCGGGATCGTCCGCGCCCGCTACAACCGCCTCGTCGCGTATCCGACGTGGATGTGGCACAGCGCCACGCAGCGCACGTACGAGCCGCCGCGCACCCTGGCCGCGGCGCGCCTGACGCTCAACATGTTCATCCGGCATCCGGTGCTCGAGCCGCGCTCGCTCGTGCCGATCACGCCGATCGGAGATCTGCCATGACGATCCCGCTCACCTTGCTCGACACCTGCTGGCCTGGACACGTCCCCGAGCTCGCGCCGGCGATCGAGGAGATGGGCTATCACCGCTACTGGGCCTCGGAACACCACTCCTCGTGGCAGAGCGCCAGTCCGATGATCACCGCGGCGCTCGCCGGTGCGGTCACCGACTCGATCCGCGTCGGCACCGCCGGCATCATGCTGCGGCTCGCCAGCGTCGCGCGCGTGATCGAGGAGCGCGCGCTGGTCGAGCTCTACTACCCCGGCCGCTTCGATCTCGGGGTCGTCGGCGCGCTGCCCGGCGCTGCCTGCCTGGAGCGCTACGAGCCCGACACGATCATCGCCGACGGCAACACCTACGTCGCGCGGGTCCGGCGCCTCGTCCGCGAGGTGCGCGCGCGCGCCGACGGCCTCGCGACGGGCGAGCTCTGGCTGTGCGGCAAGAGCGTCGCCGCCGCCGAGCTCGCGGGCGAGCTCGGCATGCGCTTCGCGTTCCATCACTTCCTCGTCGGCTCGCCCGCCGACGGCGCCCTCGCGCCCGCGGAGGCCTACCGCCGCGCGTTCGTGCCCGGGCCCGGCCTCGACACCCCGTGGATGGCGATCGCCGCCTACGGCGCGTGCGCCGGCAGCGAGCCCGCGGCCGTCGCCGAGTGGGCCGCGCATTTCCAGGGCGCGCCGCCGCCCCGGCCATCGTTCCTCGGCACGCCCGACCGCTGCGCGGCGACGATCGCCGGGCTCGCGCGCCGCTACGGCGCCCGCGAGGTCGCGCTCGACTGCTTCGCGGGCTCGTTCGCGGCCCGGCTCGACGGGCTCGGCGCGATCGCCCGCGCGATCGCCTGATCCGCACGAGCTCACGGACGTCACACTCCCCCTCTCGAATCTCTCCCGATTCCACACGTCAGCAGGAAGTGCCATGATCGCAAACCCGAACATCCGCCTCGTCCGCGGCGCTGACCGACAGGGCCGCGAGACGGTGATCGCCGTCGAATCACCGGTGAAAGGGTCGGGGCTCCGACGCTGGAACCTGGTCGCGCAGCACGCCACCGACGTGGCCCTGCTCGAGGCCGCGCTGCCGGTGATCCACGGCGCGTCGAAGGCCGAGCGGCTCTCCGCCGATGTCCGCGCGCGCTTGCGCGAGCTCGGCGTCCTGGTGAACCGGAACGAGGTCTCCGCGCCGTCGCGGATGCGCTGCCCACTCGAGGCTCCACCGGAGGGCGCGCGCGCGACCGACGACGACCTCGTCGTCGCGGCGAGCGTCCACTTCGACCGGAATTGCCCCGTCCCGAGCACGCTCGCGCGCGAGCTCGTCCTCGACGGGCTCGACCTGTCGGGACCGACGGTCTGGGTCGAGGATCCCGTCACCCGCGTCGTCTTCCCGTACCGCGTCCCCGCGCGGTGGGTGGCCGCGCTCGAGCGGACGCTCGACGGACGCCCGGCGGCGGCGCTGCCCGCCGAGGCGCGCGCCGCGTTCCACGCCGCCGGCATCCTCGTGTCCGCCGTCGAGCGACGCGCGCACGCGAAGCGCGCGGCCTGGCTGAACGGGCGCGGGCGCGAGCTCCTCACGACGCAGCTCACGACGACGCCGTTCCCGCTCGGGATCCCGCCGCTCCAGCTGCGCGCGCTGCAGCACCACTATCGCGTGCTCGACGCCGAGGGTTGGTTCGGCCATGCCAAGCACGCGCACGGTCGCAGCATGATCCACGACGAGCCCGCGAGCGTGTTCCTGCAGCGCCAGCTGCTCCCGCTGCTCACCGCGCTCACCGAGAAGCCGTGGCGGACCACCGGCTGCTACCTCGGCATCTATCGCCCCGGCTCCGAGCTCGAACCGCACACCGACGGTGGGCAGGGTGGGCTCACGATGTCACTGCAGATCGAGCTCACGCCGGCGGTCCCGCGCGCGCGCGCGTGGCCGCTCGCCATCGAGCTGCCGGCGAACCGCGGGCGCCGGCGCGTGCTGCAGGCGCGGATGCTCGACGGCGAGTTCGTCACGTTCCACGGCACGGACCTCCGCCACTGGCGCGGACCGCTCCGCCAGGACGCCCGGGGCACGTTCCTGTTCATGAACTTCGTGGAAGCGTGAACAGGATCGCGCGCGCGCAACACCGGGGCGCGGCGTGCGATAGCGTGCCGCGACATCTCGGAGCGACGCCCCATGGCCATCGAACCCGCGCGCTGGATCGCGATCAAGAACCGGTACCCGATCGGAACACGCGTCCGCGGCACGGTGATGCACCTGGAGGATTTCGGCGCCTTCGTCCGGCTCGACCATGACGATGTCGCCGCGCTCGTGCTCGTCACCAACATCGAGGACGGGACACGCTCACTCGACATGCATGACTATCCCCAGATCGGGAGCGTCGTCGAGGCCACCGTCGTCGACCTGATCGAGGAAACCGCACAGGTGCGTCTCAGCATGCGCCCGTCAGACCTGCGTCGACACGCGTCAGCCCATCTCCAGACCATCGTCGCCCGGCTCGCGGACGCAGGCCTCGCGATGGCGCACGACGTTCGCGGATGCAGCGCGCACGATATCGCCGAGCTCGAGGGCGCGCTCGGCGTCACGCTGCCGGTCGCCTATCGCGTATTCCTCGAGAAAATGGGGTGCTCCGCGGGGCGCTTCCTCACAGGCACCGACGTTCGCCTCGATACCCTGCGCTCGCTGAAGCCGGACGCCGCGCGGCTGCTCCGCGAGTGCGCGCCCTCGCTGGTGCTGACGCCCACCGCGTTCGTGTTCGCCGTCCACCAGGGCTACGAGTTCCTGTTCTTCGAATGCGGGCCCTCGGGCGATCCGCCGGTGTTCCTGTTCACCGAGGGCGAGCAGACCTTCCGGCGCGTCGCCGAGACGTTCTCCGCCTGGCTCGACGGCTGCGTCTCCGATGAGATCGCCGCCTACGACGCACTCGGCGAGTAGCGACCACGCGCACCACAACCATCGTTCGTGATCGCACGCGTGCGTACGCCAGATCACCGACGGAGACGCGACTGAACCGATCGCGCACGCGTCGTCTTTTTTCGACGATCGCCGTGACCCGATCGCTTCGCGGTCGCGCTCCTTCCTCGGGCCGGGCCCCCCCGCACCGAGGAAGTCATGAGAAAAACTCTCGCGCTCGCATTCGCCGTCACCGCCACCAGCTGCATGGTCGGCGACGATCCATCCGCGGGGCCGGACATCACGGAGGTCGGCGCGGCGGCGCCGAAGATCACGCTGCGGACCGCGGTCGGCGGCAAGTACGTCGCGGCGGAGAACGGCGGCGGCGGCGACGTCCACGCGAACCGCGACGTGGCGAGCACGTGGGAGACCTTCACGCTCCGCGACCTGAACGGAGGTGCGCTCACCAGCGGTGACCTCGTGACGCTGGCCGCGCTCGACGGCCACTTCCTGTGCGCGGAGCAGGGCGGCGGCGGCATCGTCAACGCGACCCGCACGGCCGCGCAGGACTGGGAGACGTTCCGCGTCATCAAGGTCGGCGGCTCGGGCGCGATCAACGCGGGCGATCAGGTCGCGCTCCAGACCAAGACGAAGGGCCTGTACCTGTCGGCGCTGAACGGCGGTGGCGGCAACGTCGTCGCCGATCGCGGGTCGGTCTCGGGCTGGGAGGCGTTCGTGCTCGGCGGCAGCGTCGGTGGCGGTGGCGGTGGTGGCGGCGGTGGCACGCCGCCGGCGACGCGCCTGCGGATCACGAGCAACTGCGCGCAGCCGATCTGGATCGCGCACTCCGACAACGTCTCCGACGCGCAGAACGTGCGGCTCGATCGCGGCCAGTCGCGCGACTACCAGATCCCGAACGGCGGGCTCGCGGCGGTGCGGTTCTGGCCCAAGATCGGCTGCGACGGCAGCGGCCACGGCTGCGCGATGGGCGACAACGGCCAGGGCGGCGGCAAGCCCTGCCCCGCGAATGGCTGCCAGCCGCCGCTCGACTCGAAGTTCGAGGCGACCTTCGCGCCCGTCGGGGCCGCGGATCAGACCTGGTACAACCTGAGCCAGGTCGACGGCTACACCCTGCCGTTCGCGGTCAAGCCGTTCGGCAGCGGCGCCGAGAAGGGCTCGTGCGTCAGCTCGGATTGCTCGCAGCTCACCCTCGATGGCTGCCCGGCCGATGATGATCTCAGCGCCGGTGGCGCGTTCCCGGGCTACGCGCGCGAGGACCTGCGGGTCCGCGACGCCGCCGGCAACGTGATCGCCTGCGCCGCGCCGTGCAAGAAGGTGAACTACCCGGCGCCGTGGGGCCTCGGCCTGCCCGAGAACGTCGACCCGGGCCTGCACATGTGCTGCCCGACGCCGATCGATCCGGCGAGCGGCAACTGCACCGCCGCGAACGGCTGCATGACCTCGGAGGCGTGCCGCGCCGAGGGTGATCCGCGCAGCGTGGTCCACACCGACTACGTCGGCGCGCTCCACGCGATGTGCCCGTCGGCGTACGCGTACTCGTACGACGACGCCAACGGCCTGCACGCGTGCCCCTCGGACACCAGCTTCGAAGTGACGTTCTGCCCGTGAAGGAGATCCTCGTGAAGATCAGGCCGATTCGATCCATCGTATTCGCGCTCGCGGTCACCGGTTGTATGACCGACCCGTCCGATCCCGGCGCCGGCTCCGGCTTCGGGTCGCCCGACGCGGGCGCGCCATCCGAGTTCGGCGCCGGCGCCAACACCCGCCCCATCACCCTGCGCACCGCGCTCCGCGGGCAGTACGCGGTCGCCGAGAACGGCGGCGGCGGCGCCTTCAACGCCAACCGCCCCGCCGCGAGCACGTGGGAGACGTTCACGCTCACCGATCTCAACGGCGGTGATCTCCAGAGCGGCGACCTCGTCACGCTCCGCTCGCTCGACGGCCACTTCGTGTGCGCCGAAAACGGCGGCGGCGGCGCGGTGAACGCCAACCGCACCGCCGCCCAGGACTGGGAGACGTTCCGCGCGGTCAAGATCGGCGGCTCGGGCGCGGTCCGCGACGGCGATCAGATCGCGCTGCAGACCAAGGTCAGCGGGCTGTTCATGTCCGCGCAGCAAGGCGGCGGCGGCAGCGTGACCGCCGATGGCCCGACGATCCAGGGCTGGGAGGCGTTCGTCGTCGGCGGCGGCGTGGCCGCGCCGACCTGGAACCTCGTGTGGAGCGACGAGTTCGACGGCGGCGCCGGCGCGCCTGTCGACGGCTCGCGCTGGGGTTTCGACACCGGCGGCAACGGCTGGGGCAACGCCGAGCTCGAGTACTACACGAACCGCACCGACAACGTCCGCAAGGACGGGCAAGGCCACCTCGAGATCGTGGCGCGCGCCGAGTCCTACGGCGGCATGCCGTACACGTCGGGGCGCATCAACTCGGCCGGGCGCTTCACGCAGCGCTACGGCCGCTTCGAGGCCCGCATCCGCGTCCCGCAGGGCAAGGGCATCTGGCCGGCGTTCTGGTCGCTCGGCGACAACATCGGCAGCGTCGGCTGGCCCTCGTGCGGCGAGCTCGACATCATGGAGGCCGTCGGCGACTTCCGCATCAACCACGGCAGCGCGCACGGCCCGGGCTACTCCGGCGGCAACCCGCTGACCGGGACGTACCAGCTGCCCAGCGGCAGCCTCGCCGACGACTTCCACACCTACGCGATCGAGTGGGAGCCCGGCGAGGTCCGCTGGTACGTCGACAACACGATGTACGAGCGCCGGACGCCCGCGGACCTCCCGCCCGGCACCGCGTGGGTCTACGACCACCCGTTCTTCCTGATCCTCAACGTCGCCGTCGGTGGCAACTGGCCCGGCTCGCCCGACGGCTCGACCCGATTCCCGCAGACGATGACGGTCGACTACGTGCGCGTGTACGCGCGCTGACGTCGGGACGCCAGCATCACCAGATGCGGACGCGCTGGTCCGGCGCGAGGAAGAGCGCGTCCTTCGCCGCCGGCGCGAACGCCGCGTACCAGGCGTCGAGGTTGCGCACCACCGCGGTGCGGAACTCCGACGGGCTGTGCGGATCGGTGACGAGCCGGTTGGCGAGCTCCTGATCGCGGTACAGGCGGCGCCACACCTGGGCCCAGCCCAGGAAGAACCGCTGATCGCCGGTGACGCCGTCGATCACCGGCGCGGGCTTGCCGCCGAGCGACAGCTTGTACGCCTGATACGCGACGGTGAGGCCGGCGAGATCGGCGATGTTCTCGCCGAGGGTGAGCTGGCCCTTCACGCACTGCGCGGGCTTGCCATCAGCCGCGGGGAACGGGCAGTACGCATCGTACTGCGCGACCAGCCTGGCGGTCGCCTCCTTGAACTTGGCCTTGTCGTCCGCGGTCCACCAGTCGACGAGCGCGCCCTTGGCGTCGTACTGCGCGCCCTGGTCGTCGAAGCCGTGGCTGATCTCGTGGCCGATGACCGCGCCGATGCCACCGTAGTTGACCGCGTCGTCGGCGCCGGCGTCGAAGAACGGCGGCTGGAGGATCGCCGCGGGGAAGACGATCTCGTTGAGGCCCGGGTTGTAGTACGCGTTGATCGTCATGGGCGTCATGCCCCACTCGTCGCGATCGACGGGCTTGCCGAGCCGGGCCAGGCGACGGTCGTACTCGAACGCCGCGGCGCGCGCCGCGTTGCCGACCGGATCACCCGCGACGACCTTCAGCGCCGAGTAGTCGCGCCACGCCTTGGGATAGCCGATCTTCGGGTTGTACGTGGCGAGCTTGGCCTTGGCCTTGGCCTTGGTCTCCGGGCTCATCCACGTCAGCGCGTCGAGCCGCTGGCCCATCGCCGCGAGCAGGTTCTGCACCAGCTTGTCCGCGGCGGCCTTGGTCTCGGGCGCGAAGTACTTGGCGACATAGAGCTTGCCAACCGCCTCGCCCAGCGCGCCGGTCACCCCGTCGACGCCGCGCTTCCAGCGATCCTTGAGCTGCGGCGTGCCGGTGAGCACGCGGCCGTACATCTCGAACTGCGCGTCGACGTACTGCCTGGCCAGGTTCGGCGCCGCCGCGCCCAGCGTGCGGACCGTCAGCCAGTCGCGCCAGACCTGCATCGGCTCCGACTTGACCAGCTTGGCGATGCCGGCGATCGCCGTCGGCTGGTTGACGTTGATCGCGGTCGCCTGGCCCAGCCCGACCGCCGGCAGCCACGTCTTCCAGTCGAACTCCGGCGCCAGCTTCGCCAGCTCGGCGACGGTCAGCTTGTTGTACGTCTTCTGCGGATCGCGGTTCTGGACCTTGGTCCAGTGCACCGCGGCGATCTTCTCCTCGAGAGCGTAGACCGCGGCGGCGCGCTTGGCGTCCTTGATGCCCGCGAAGCCGAGCATCGTCGCGAGATACGCCTTGTAGCCGTCGCGCACCTTGGCGAACTGCGCGGCGTTCGCGTCGTACATGTCGCGATCGGGCAAGCCCAGGCCGCCCTGGCCGAGGTTGGCGATGTACGCCTCGGGGTCCTTGTCGTCCTGCGCGACGATCGTGACCATCGGGCTGCCGCGGAAGTGGCGCGCCGCGTCCGCGAACTCGAGCACCAGCGCCCTGGGCGTCTTGATGCCAGCGATGCGCTTGAGGTCGGCCTTGATCGGGGCGAGCCCCCGCGCCTCGATCGCCGCCTCGTCCATGAAGCTCGCGTAGTAGGTCGCGATCTTCTCGGCCTCGGGGCCGTCGGTCGGCCTGGCGTTCTGGATGATGTCCTTGGTGCGCTCGTCGCTGATGTCCGCGAGCACCGTGAACATGCCGTAGTTCGACTTGTCGTCGGGCAGCTTGGTCGTGGTCTGCCAGGTGCCGTTGGCGTAGCCGTAGAAGCTCGCGCCCGGCGCGATCGTCGGGTTCATGCCCGCGGCGTCGAAGCCGTACGTGCCGATCTGGGCCTTGCCGACATAGGCCGGTGCATCCGGTGCCGGCGGTGGCGTCACCGCGACCGGGTCGGTCGGCGCCGGAGACGGCGGAGGCGCGGTCGTCGGTGCGGTCTTCCCGCCGCACGCCAGGAGGAACAGGCTCGCTGCGATCAGCTTCTTCATGGCGTTGTTGCTACAGCATCGCTGTGCTCGTCGCCAGTGCGACGGCGCTGCGACGCCGGGCGCGACACGCGTGGCTGCGATTGTCACGAACGGACAGGAGGCGGCCACCCGGACGGATGACCGCCTCTGAAGGAAGACGCGCCGCGGCCTCGCAACTCCCCGGCGCTCGCGCCGAGAATGCTCGGCATGGGACACCACACACACGAGGAGCGCCGCCGGCTGACCGGCGCCCGCGCGCCGCGCCTGGCCGCCATCATGCTGGCGGCGCTGGCGCTGACGGCATGCAGCAAGCCCGTGCCGGCGCCCGACGAGATGGATCCGGTCTCGCTCGACGAGGCCAAGGCGGTGGCGGCCGCGTTCAAGGCGGCGTACGTGCCCTGCGATCCGGCCCGCGTCGACGCGTTGCTCGACTTCGAATCGCTGGTGCGCCGGGCGATCCAGCGCGTCGAGGCACCCGACGACCTGCGGCGTGGCATCGCGGAGGGCGCGCGCGCGAAGGGCGGCGCCGGTCAGATGCTGTGCGCGGGAGTCACCGCCGATTCCACGTATGACCTGTTGCGCATCAAGGATGTCCATGGCCAGCCGCGACCGCTGCTCCGGATCATCTCCAACAGCGCAGTCAACTACCATGAGCTCGAGCTCGGCAAGTCCAGGACCGACCATCGGGTGCGAATCGTGGATATCCAGATCTACACCTCGGGAGACCGCCTGAGCGACACCCTGGCCCAGCTGTTCCAGCAAGGTGTTGCGGTGGTCGAGGACGGCGACGGCGACGGCATGGATACCAAGATGCACGAGGCCAGCCAGGCGGCGGCCCGGGGCGACCACGCCACCGTGCGCCGCCTGATGCGGGAGTTGCCAGCCAAGCTGCGCAACACCAAGGCCATGCGCATGATGGACTTGATGAGCGCCGGGAGCCTGGATCCCGTCGACTACGATGCGGCGATGGAGCAGTACCGCCGCGACTTCCCCGGTGATCCGTCGGTGGAGATGATGTCGATCGACTACTACTATCTGAAGAAGGATATCGCGAAGACCGTGGCCGCCCTCGATCACCTCGACCAGCAGGTCGGTGGCGATCCCTATCTCGCGGTCATGCGCGCCAGCGCCTATCTGATCGATCAGGAACCGGAGCACCTGGCCGCTGCCGAGCAGTGGGCGCGCAAGGCCACCGAGGGCATGCCCGACAACAAGAACGCATGGTGGACGCTGGCGGCAGTGTTGCTCGTGCGCAAAGACTACGCTGCGGTCGTGCCGGTCGTCGCGACCCTGCGCGGCCGGTTCAGCGAGAAGATCGATCCGCAAACCATGGCCAAGAACGAGCTGTGGACCGGCTTCTTCGCGTCGCCAGCGTCCAAGGACTCGCCGCGCTCGCCGTGAGCGCCCGCGGCGTGGCTGGCCTCTCAGCCGTTGCCAACACCCCAGTGCGCCACCGACTGGAAGTCGATCAGGCCACTCGAACCCGGGTTGCCGATCTGCGTGCCCATCAGGCCTTCCGTCGGGTCGAGCACCAGGCCGTTGCCGACGGCGCTGGAGTTGCCACCGACCAGGAGGCCGAGCTGCGTGATCGATTCAGAGGAGCGGGGAGCGGGGGGATTGAGCTTCTTCATGCCGCCAACGTGAGCAATCGACGTGCCGGCGCCGCCGCCTCGCAACACCGCGCACCGTCGTCGTCGCGCCCGCGCCGCGCGCGATCGCGTTGCCTCGAGGCAACACGCACGGCCCCACCATGTCGGGGCGCGGGTGCAAGGGCCATCAGCGTGCGCCCACGTCGTCGAAGTCGGGGGGCAGCTCCGCGCTCGGCACGTCGAGCCACGGGCGATGACCGAACATCTGCTCGAGCTTCGCCGCGAGCGGCGGGCGCCCGAAGTAGTTGTCGAGAGGCGCAGCAATCGGGGTCGGATCAGCGGGATTCCCGGTGAAGTGGACGAACACGCAGTGCGCGAGATACGGCGACGCCGCCAGCGCCTCGACGCCGGCCTCGCCGATGTCGTTGCCACCGAGGTCGAGGTACCTGAGGTTCGCGACGTTGGGCGACGTCGCGATCGCGATCGCGCCCGCATCGCCGATGTCCTGGTCTGGAATCATCAGCGACGTGAGTTGCCGCATCTCCGGCATCGCGACGGTCTCGGCGATCGAGCCGCCGACCCGCTTGAGCTTCACATGCTGGATCGGCGCGAGCTTCACGAGCTGGGCGGCCTTCGCGCGCCACTCGTCGGCCGGCAGGATGACGCGCGCGACGAGCCCGCGGTGGAACTCGTACTCGGGCACGAGCCGCGCGATCGTGCCGGCCCACGCCGCGCCGCCGGCCGTGATCAGCCCCTGCGCTTGCGCATCGAGCGCCACGCGCGTGTCGACATGACCGGCTCGGCGCGCGGCGAGCGCGGCGAGTTGCGTCTCGATCAACGGCTTGCGCGGATCGCCCGCGGCAGCGAGGGCCGCGCGCGCGGCGATCGACCCGGGTTCCGCGAGGACGCGTTCGAAGGGGGTCACGCCGCGACTGTAACGCGCGCCGTGAACGCTAGAGATCGTCGAGAATCTCGGACAGGTGCGTCGGCGGCTTGGTCCCGAGCATCACCCAGCGGACCGAACGCCACACGTCCCACGCCCCGCCGAGCAGGATCTCGCCGCGCTCGTCGATGTCGACATCGTTGTCGGACACGCTCCACGTCGCCTTCGGTCTCGCCGCCGCGGCGACCCTCGCGACCAGCTCCACCCCGGCCTGGATGACCTCCCGGCACGCGGCGGTCGGCTTCTTCGCGCTCGCAGGAAGCGACGCGCCGAGCTTGTCGAGATCCGCGGGCTTGCCGCCCTTGGCAAGCCTGCCGAGCGCCGCGACCTTCGCGCGCCCGATCGACAGGTCGAAGCGCTCCGCGTCATCGCGGAGCAAGCAGCGAATCTGCGAGCGCCGCACCTTGCCGGTCGCGTCACGCGGGTCGTAAACCACGCCGGGGTGCATGCCGGGAAGACGCACCACGGGGTAGTCCACGTCCTTCGCCTTCGCCCACGCCGCACCGTCGACGTGTTCGATCACGGTCGCGCCCATGTACGCCGCGATCTCGGGACCTGCGCCGCGCTCGCCCTTCGCCAGGCCCGCGAGGAACGCATCCTCGACGGCATCGAGCGAGGCGAACGACCGATCGAGCGTCATGTCCGGATAGCGCTTCGCGAGCGCGTCGAGCTGTCTGGCGATCTCGGCGATCATCTACCGCTCCACGCGAACGATCGCGTTCGCGCCCCGCTCCGCGCGCACCGTGACCGCATGCGTGCCGCCGAGCTCGATGTCGTGGGTTCCCGGCGGCCGCGCACGCGCATCATCAACCGGAACGCGAGGTCGTCGACGCGCTCCGCGGCGGCGGCGGTCCCATCGATCCGGTATCGCGTCGTCCCCGCGTCGATCTCCGCGCGTGCGATCGCGATCGATGGCGGGCACGCGCCATCGAGCGGCACGGCATGCGTGGTCGAGCAGACGACGTCGCGGCGAACCGTGCGGCGGGCGGTCATGCGAGCTCCTCGAGCGCCGGCCCGAGCGAGTCGGGCCGCGCGGTCCCGATCACGATCGATCGAATCGTCTGCGGCACGTTCCAGTCGTCGGCGAAGTTCACGGCACCGTACGCGACGAGGTTCTTCGCGTTCGCCGATGCCGTCCATCTCCGGTTCGGCGCGACCCGCTTCGCGACCCGGGCGAACGCCACGAGCGCCTGGTGGACACCGGCACGGTACACCGCCGTCTTCGCCGCCCGCAGCGCGCGGAGCGACGCTTCGAGCCTGCCGAGAGACGCGATGGTGCCGCCGGGTTTCACGGCCGCGAGTTCGCGCGCGAGCACCTGGCGACGCGGCAGATCGAAGCGCTCGATGTCATCGCGCACGATTCCGCGCACGCGCGCCCGGCGCAGCTTGGTGACGCTCGGCTTGGGATCGACGACCTGACCTCTGGGGAAGCCGTTGATCGCGATCACCGGCCGCGGAATCCTCGGCGTCGTCGCCCAGGCCGCGCCCTTGACCTGCGCCACGAGCACCGCCCCCATCGCATGCGAGATCTGGGTCTCGAGCACGGCGGTATCGGTGCCGGCGTCGATCGCTGCGAGGAGCTCGTCCTCGAGCCGATCGAGCGATTCGTAGTCGACCGCCAGGCCGGCGAACCGGCTCCGCAGTGCAGCCAGACTCGCGGAGACGTCGACGGGCTCGGCCGTGCCGTCACTCACCTGGCACCTGTTTCGTCTGGGCGAAGACGCATCCCGCGCCGCTGGAGCCTCGGACGGAGCGTAGCGGAAATGACGGCGGTCGTTACCCACGCGGCGAAAAGCCTTTCGAGGCTTTTCCAACCGCTCGAATTCGCGCGTGCGAGAGAGGGGACTCGAACCCCTACTCCTTTCGGAACGGGAACCTAAATCCCGCGCGTCTACCAATTTCGCCACTCTCGCGCGCCCCGCTTATAGCACGGCTCATCGCCCGGGTTCGTCGTCGGGCGCGATGGTCGGACAGGCTCGACGCGGGGTCCGCCAGCGCGTCATGAGGATCGTTGCGGATCGCGGCCCCGTTGACCTTTGCAACGGGTGCGGCAGCGGCCCGCGGGCGGTTTTCGGGCACTTCGCGCGCCGAGCGCGTGGCACACGGCTTGAAGTGACGTCGGTCGGCCGCCACGATCTCCGAGCGGCCCTCCACCTCGAGGCTCATCGTCCCGCGCTCGTCGCGCCGGGAGAAGGTCCAAGGTCCATGCCGCCTGTTGCGTCCGCCGTCGTCTCGTCACCGCTCCGCACCGCGCCGTCGCGCGTGGTGCCCAACGTCAGCCGCGTCGAGCTGGTGCTGTCGGCCACGATCGCGATCCGCCAGGCCGCGCACGCGCACACGCTGTCGCTCGACACGATCACGCACTGGTGCGCCGAGCGCGGCGGGCCCGACCCGCGGCTCGAACAGGCGGCGCTGCGCCACGGCTTCGCGGTCGTCGATCTGGCCCGCGTCGTCGACGATGTCACCGATGCGCTGCGCGCCCGGCTCGCCGCGGCGGCGCCGCTGGTGAGCGCGCTGCTCGCGACCGGCGAGCTGCCGCGGCTCCTGGCGGCGATCGGCCACGACGACGTCATGCCGCCGCCGGACGCGCTGCTCCGCACGCTGCCGCCGCGGATCGCGCGGTTCTACTGGCAGCGGGTCCGCGCGTACGTGGCGTGGGCCGCGGCGCGCAGCTGGCAGCCGTAGCCGCGCGCGTGACATGATCGCGCGATGCGATCGCCGCGCGACGCCGCGAGCTTCACGAGCGATGGCGAGCTCGCTCATCGCGCGTGGCGGATCCGGATCTCGCTGGCGACCGATCGCGGGCAGCACCGCGCGGTCAACGAGGACGCGGTCGTCGCGGACCTCGCACGCGCGGTGGTGCTGCGCGACGGTGCGCTCGCGGCGCTGACCCGCGACCACACGCTGGTGAACCTCGCGCGCGATCACGCGATCGAGGCCACCGGCGACCCGCGCGAGGCCGCGCACCGCCTGGTCCGCGCCGCCGCGCAGCACGGCACGGACAACGCCGCGGCGATCGTCGCCGCGGTCGATGCTCTCAGGTGACCGACAGCGGCGCGAGGCGCAGCGCGACCGGGCCGCGATACGCACCGCGGGTCGAGACCTCGGCGGCGCGGCGCGCGGTGGCGAGCGCCGCGATCGCATCGCCGCGGATCACCGCGCCGGTCACCGGGGTCTGGCGATCGCCATCGCGCAGCAACCCGAACTCGACGCCGGCCGAGAACCGCGCGGTCGCGGGATCGAGATCGAGCCACGCCAGCGACGCGACGTCGAGCACTGGGCCGTCGTCGCTCGCGACCAGCGCGCCCGCGGGCGAGGCGCCGGGCTCGACGACGAGGTTGCGCACGCCGCCGTTGGGATGCGCGCCGGCGAGCGCGGCCTCGCGCAGATCGTAGGCGAGTTCGGCGGCCTTGCCGCGCTCGACCAGCGTGAACCGCCGCACCGGCTCGCCGTCGTCGCCGAGCGGCGCGGACGCCAGGCCAAATGGCAGCGTGCCGTCGCTGGCGATCGTCAGCGGCTCGCCGAGCGCATCGGCGCCGGCGACGATCGGCTGGCCCGGGCGGTAGCGCGACAGGCCGCGGCGCACGGTGCCGGCGTCGGCCTGCGCGACGAGCGCGGCCCACAGACCGAGCCCCTCGACCGGCGCGAGCGCGGCGAGGCGCAGCACGATCGGGTAGCGGCCCGCGGGCGGCGGCCCGGCGTCGCGCGCGCCGAGCCGCTCGGCGGCCTCGGCGACCAGCGCGGTCAGGGCGAGCCCGCCGCGCTGGCGCGTGCGGGTGTGGAGCTCGGTCGTGCGATCGCCGCGGCGCAGCCGCGCGCGCAGCTCGATCGTCGACGCGGTCCAGCGCGCGTCCTGGCCGTGGGAGCTCGCGAGGCGCAGATCGTCGTGGGTGACGATCGCGGTCACGTCGACGAGCTCGAGCGCGCCGCCGGCGAGCGCGATCAGGTGCGGCGCGCGGATCGCGTCGAACACCAGCGTCGTGATCGCCTCGGCGGCGACCTCGAGATCGGGGCCGAGCGCCGCGTCGTCGAGCGCGACGTGCGCCGCGGCGGCGGGCGGCGCCATCGACCACGCCGGCCCGACCGCGATCGCGGCCTGGACCAGCGCGCGATCGAGCGCGTCGTTGCGCTCGTCGCCCTCGACGACGAACCGGCCCGAGCCGCGACCGGTGGTGAGATCGCGATGGACCACGCCGGTCACCCGCGCGTGTTCGTCCTCGCGCCGCAGCTCGCGCGCGCCGTGCTCGACGGTCGCGACCCGGCGCGTGCGCGACGCGACGACCCACTCGCGCGCGACCCGCTGGGCGCGCAGCGCGCGGAGCGTGCGATCGAAGCTCACGAGCGCGCCACCAGCGCGCCGCGGGTCGCGCACCACGGGGCCTGCGCCGAGCGCCACAGCGGCAGCTCGGCCTCCTCGTCCCGCCACGCGATCGCCCCGACGTCGCGCGACACCGCGGTGACGCCCCCGAGCAGCGCCGGCACCGCGCCGCGCAGCTCGAGATCGCCGTAGACGTGACCGGTGCGCTGGCCGTGCTCGATGCGGCGCGCGCGGGCGACCGGGACCGCGAGCTCCCAGCGCGCGCGGTCGAGCTGCGCGGCGCCGGCGTCCTCGAGCAGGTAGCCCTTGTCGATACCGGCGATCAGCGCCTCGACGTCGTGCTCGCCGGGCGCGATCACCAGGTGCGCGGCCGCCGAACGCGCGCCGCCGATGTGGCCGGGGCGCCGCTGCTGCGCGGGCGCGACGTCGGTGCCGCCGAGCAGGCCGACGCGCGCGCCGCCGCGGACCAGCGCGAGCGCGGCCGCAGGCTGGCCATCATCGTCGAACGCGTAGCCGCCGTAGCTCGCGGCGCGCGCGTCATCGGTGATCTCGATCGCCGCGGCGAGCTGCCAGTCGGGCTCCCGCGGATCGCCGCCGCGGGTCAGCCGCGGCACCAGGCCGCGATCGACCAGCGCCGCGACCACCGACGGATCGAGCACGACCGCGGTGTCGCCGCTCGGGCCCTCGCCGGGCGTGAGCGGCTCGAGCGCGCGCTGCGCGGCCCGCGCGATCGCGGCGTCGTCGAGGCGGGCGGCGATGTCGAGCCCGATCGGCGCGGCGACCTCGGCGACCGCGTGCACCGGGCGCCCGCCGGTCCACGCGACCAGGAGCACGCCGGCGCGCGCGCGCACCAGCCGTTGCCGCCGGAGCCCGGTGCGATCGGCGCACCAGACCTCGGTGTCGTCGAGCTCGACGAAGCCGGCGCGGTAGACGATGCGGCTCGAGCCGGCGGCGTCGGCGCGCGTGCGCAGCGCGATCGCGCGATCGAGCCACGCGGTCGCGGGCGCCAGCGCCGGATCGTCGGCGCCGGTGTAGCGCCGGTGGTTCGCGGCGGTCGACGGCACCGCCAGCTCGTCACCGCGCGCCGCCGCCGCGCGCCGGCCCCCGAGCAGGCCGTCGACCAGCGCGGCGATCGCCTCGCGGCTCGCGCCGCTGGTCGCGCGTTCGCGGAACCGACCGTGAGCGTCCTGCCCACGCGCGAGCGCGCGGGTCGTGACCTCGTCGCGGATCACCGCGCCGCTCGCGTCCGCCGACGCGACCACGTGGCGATGCGCGACCACCTGGACCGCGCCGCGCCGAAACTCGTCGGCGACGCGCGCGCCCTCGCCGACCAGCCGCGCGCCCAGATCCTCGAGCTCGTCGACCGGCCGGGCCACGCCGCGGCCGCGCCCGCCGCCGCACGCCCACGCGATCGTCGAGGCGGCGCCGCAGCCCAGCGCGCTCAGCCATCGTCGCCGCGACCAGTCGTCCACCGCGGCAGCTTACCGCGTCTGCGTCCCGACCCTCAGGGCTCGGCGCGTCCGCGCGCCGACACCGACAGCCGCGGCGCGGTCCGGGCCTTCGCCGGCTTGACCTTCACCTTGCTGCCCGGCGCGCCCGCGTCGACCCACTCCGCGATCCGCTCGAAGTCGCCGAACCGCGCGTGCTTGCCGTCGGCGCCGAGGAACGCCATCACCAGCGGCCGGCCCGCGATCTCCGCGCCGACGACAAAGCAGTAGCCCGCGGCCTCGGTGTAGCCGGTCTTGCCGCCGATCACGTGCCACCTGGACGAGCCGAGCACCTGATCGGTGGTGCCGTAGCCGATCTTCGCGTATCCGCTCTGCGACTTCACGACGACATAGTCGGTGCCCATGATGTCGCGGATCACGTCGTCCTCGAGCGCCGCCCGGATCGCCAGCGCCATCTCGCGCGCGGTCGAGACGTTGCCGCGCAGCCCCGAGGTGTCGGTGAACTTGGTCTTCTTGAGACCGAGGTCCTTGGCCACGGCGTTCATCGCGGCGATCAGCTGCTTCGGCGACAGGCCCGCGCCGCGTCCAAGCGCGGTGGGCGCGCGGTTGTCTGACGCCATGAGCATGGCGCGCATGAGGTCGATGTTGCGGAACGACTGGCCGAGGTCGAGGCGGGTCTTGGCGCCGCCGCGCGCGGCGCGGACGTCCTCGCGGGTGATCTCGGTGTACGCCTCGAGATCGACGCCGGCGCGGCGGACCGCCAGCGCGACGAAGATCTTCGTCGTGGAGGCGATCGCCCGGGGCTGGTCGGCGTCCTTGCCGAAGATTTCCACCCCGGTGCCTGCGTCGAGCACGGCAGCCGAACGTGACTTCAGCTCAGGTAGGCCCCCCTGCCCTGCGTGCGCACCGTGTGCGGCTACCATCACGCCGACGAACGTGAGCCAGGCGACCAATGGACCCCGACGCATCTCACGATTCGTAGCATGCCGGGCATCGCCGGGCCATTTTGGAGGCAGCGCCCTCACCATCGGGGACGTGAACGCGCCACGCGCTCCGTCGATTCCACCTGTCGGATCGCCCACGAAGCTCGTGCGTGAAGATGCCGGCTTGGGTACAATCAGAAGTCGCGGGAGGTTGGCATGAACTCTCAGTATCCGTCGCCCGGAGCCCCGGGTCAGCCGGCAGGTCCGGATCCGCTCATCGGTCAGACCATCGGCAACTATGTTGTTCGGCAGAAGCTCGGCGAGGGCGGCATGGGGTCCGTGTACCTGGCCGAGCACCCGCACATCGGCAAGAAGGTCGCCCTCAAGGTCCTGCACGCCGAGTTCGCGTCGAACCAGGAGGTCGTGACCCGCTTCTTCAACGAAGCGAAGGCGGTCAACGACATCCAGCACCCGAACATCGTCGACATCATCGACTACGGCGTCCTGGCCACGGCCAACCCCGGCGAGTCGATGGTGTACTTCATCATGGAGTTCCTGCCGGGACTCACGCTGACCGAGCTGGCGCGGCGCGAGTCGCCGCTGCCGCCGGAGCGTTCGCTGGCGATCGCACTGCAGGTCGCCGACGCGCTGTCGGCGTCGCACAAGTGCAACATCGTCCACCGCGACCTCAAGCCCGACAACATCATCCTGATCCAGCGCGGCCGCGAGAAGGACTTCGTCAAGCTCCTCGATTTCGGCATCGCGAAGCTCACGGGTGATCAGCCGGGCTCGAGCCGGACCCGCACCGGCATCGTGATGGGCACGCCGGCTTATATGTCGCCGGAGCAGTGCGAGGGCCGCGGCAACATCGATCACCGCACGGACATCTACGCGCTCGGCATCGTGCTGTACGAGATGATCGCCGGCCGCGTCCCGTTCGTGGGCGACGGCTACGGCGAGATCCTGGTCCAGCACCTCACGCAGATGCCGGCCGCGCCGTCGACGATCCGCGGGCTGATCCCGCCGCACGTCGAGGCGATCGTGATGAAGGCGCTGCACAAGCGGCCCGACGATCGCTACCCGACGATGGACGAGTTCATGAAGGCGATCGCCGACCCGGTCGGCTACGTCGAGGCGCACGGCGGCATCGCCGGGTTCCAGCAGACGCGCCTGGTGCCCACCAACTCGCCGGTGAACCCGTCGCGGCTCACGCCGTCGCCGCTGTCACCGCTCACGCCGGTGCCAGGTTCGCTCACCGGGCTCGGCGCGCCCACGCCCACCACGCTCGGCGGCAGCGCCGGCCAGGTCGGCGCGTCGGGCGGCAAGAGCAAGGTCGGCCTGTACATCGGCCTCGCCGTCGGCCTCGCGGCGGTCGGCGCGGGCGTCGCGCTGCTCGTCGGCGGCGGCAAGAAGCCCGACACCGGCGCCGCAGCCGCGGGGAGCGGCGAGGTCGCGGGCACGGGCGCGATCGCGGGCTCGGGCGCCGGCACCGCGGCGGGCTCGGCGACCACCGGCTCGGCGACGACCGGCTCGGGCAGCGCGGTCGCGAGCGGCTCGGGCTCGGCGACCGGCAGCGGCTCGGGCTCGGCAGCGGTCGGCAGCGGCTCGGGCTCAGGCTCGGCCGCGGTCGCCGGCAGCGGCTCGGGCTCGGGCTCGGGCTCGGCGGCGGTCGCCGGCAGCGGCAGCGATGCAGGCTCGGGCTCGGCGGCGCCGCCGAAGCCGGAGATGGTCACAATCACCGTCGACAGCACTCCAGCTGGTGCGTCGGTGTTCTTCGCCAACGAGCGGACGCCCCGGTGCAAGACCCCGTGCGAGCCGTTCCAGGTCGAGAAGGCCAACCAGAATGCCGACATCGTGCTGAAGCTGTCGGGCTTCATGGACGAGAAGCGGCCGGTCAGCCTCGCGCAGAACGGCAGCGTCGACGTCAGCATGAAGAAGCGCGGCGGCACGGTGGTGAGCGGCGGTTCGGGTCACGGCTCCGGCAAGGGCTCGGGGACCGGCAAGGGCTCGGGGACCGGCAAGGGCTCGGGCTCGGGCAAGGGATCTGGCGCCGGCGACAACACGATCAACCCGTTTGATCCATGATAGGGACGTGCCGCGCCGCCTGGGTCGTCGCGGTAGAGAGGACTCGACTTCCATGACTGCTCTTCGTACGTGGCTGTTCGCGGGGGTGACGGCGCTGGCGATCGCCAGCACCGCCACCATCGCGCAGGCCGACCAGGAAAAGGCCAAGGTGCTCTACGCCGACGGCGAGAAGGCCTACAACCTGGGCCAGTTCGACAAGGCGATCGACCTCTTCACCAAGGCGTACGAGGAGTGGCCGGAGCCGGCGTTCCTCTTCAACATCGCGCAGGCGTACCGCCAGGCTGGCAACTGCAAGCAGTCGCTGTTCTTCTACAAGCGCTTCCTGTCGCTGAAGCAGAACGACACCAAGAAGCCGATCAAGCCCGAGGTCCAGAAGGAAGTCGAAGGGCGCATCACCGAGCTCGAGGAGTGCGTGAAGCGCGACCTCGCGAACAAGCCGCCCGACGGCACCGATCCGGGCGGCGGCTCGGGCACCACGAGCGGCACCGGCTCGGGTTCGAGCGCGGGCTCCGGTTCGGGCGCGGGCTCCGGGTCGGGCGCGGGCTCCGGCTCGGGCGCGGGCTCGGGTTCCGGCTCGAACGTCGCCGACAACGGCGATGGCGACGGTGACGGCGATGGCGATGGCGACGGCGATGGCAGCGACGACGCGGCGATCGGCGCGTCGACCTCGACGGCGCCGACGCTGCTCTCGGCGCGCTTCGCGGCCGGCGCGGCGATGTTCGGCGCGGGCCCGCTCAAGGTCACCCGCTTCGCGGCGTCGCTCACCGCGGGCTACCCGCTCGCGGTCGGCGACAAGATCGAGCTCGATCTCGGCGTCGGCCTCGGGCTGATGCCGCTGCAGTACGACACCTCGAGGATGACGAGCGCCTCGGCGAGCCTGACCCAGCTGCTCGCCAACGTCGGCGCGAACTACGCCGTCGCGGCGAAGATCAACGCGCGCATCGATGTCGGCGCGGGCGTGCTGATGATGTCGAAGCTGGAGGAGGGCAACCCGTTCACCGGCGGTGGCCTGCCCGCCACTGGCACGTTGACCATGTTCAACTTCCGGATCGCGGCCTCGGCCGAGTACTTCATCACCAAGAACCTGGTCGCCTCGGTGATCCCGATCTCCTTCGCGTTCAGCCCGGCGAAGTCCGGTTTCCGCGACGACATCTCGTCGCTGACGATGCTGAGCTTCATGGCCGGCCTCGGCTACCGCATGTGACGCGGTAGCCGCTCCGTCATCTCGTCTTGGCGCCTCCGCGGCAATCTGCCCCGGGGGCGCTGCTGCGTTTCGGCCGGGGCATCGACCGGCACGCGCGCCCGGTGCGTCAACGCGTCCGGGCTTCTGGGAGTATGATGCGGGCGATGAAGCGTTGCCCGTTTTGCGCCGAGGAGATCCAGGACGAGGCCATCAAGTGCAAGCACTGTGGCTCGTTCCTCAGCGCGGCTCCCACGAGCGCGCCCGCACCTGCAGCGCCGGCGGCCCCCGCTTCGCCGGCCGCGCCTGCCCCCGCGCTCGCGCCCGCGCACGCGTCCGGGCCGCCGCCGATGCGCGCCGCCGCCGACGCTGGCCACGGCGTGCACGAGCCGGCGACCGAGCGCAAGATCGTCTACGAGGGCGTGCCGTCGTGGCGCGCGTTCCTCGGCTACTACGCCCTCGGCGTGCTCGGCGCGGTCATCGTGCCGGTGATCTTCAACTGGCTCGGTCGCTCGTTCGACATGTCGAGCTCGGGCCGCATCCTGATGGTGCTGATCCCGCTGTCGCTCGCGGCGATCTACTTCTTCGGCCTGCACCTGCATCGCCGCTCGATCAAGATCCGCATCACCTCGAGCAACATCGAGACCGAGCACGGCGTGCTCGCCAAGAAGATCGACGTCCTGCCGCTCTGGCGCTGCCGCGACATCCGCTACAAGCAGACGATCATCGATCGCGTGCTCGGCATCTCGCACGTCGAGATCTTCACCGCCGACGTGGTCACGCCGCACCTGATGATCAACGGCATGCCGGCGTCGCGTCAGCTGTTCGAGCAGATCCGCGACAACATCGAGATCCAGCGCCAGGCGCGCAACGTCTACGGCGTCATCAGCTGATCGCGCCGACGACCGAATGACGAAAGGCCCGGCGTGTCGCGCCGGGCCTTCGTCGTTTCGCGCGGCAGCCGCCGGCTACTTGCGCTTCAGCTCCTTGATCTTCGCCTTCACCTTCGGCAGATCGCCGTCTTCCTTGTCGGCCAGCTCGACGAACTTCTCGAACATCTCGATCGCGAGCTTGTACTTCTTCTCGAACTCGTACACGACGCCGAGGTTCTCGTAGTTGTACGGGTTCTTCGGGTCGGCGCGGACGACGCCGGTGAGGAAGGTCTCGGCCTCGCCGTAGCGCTTGGCCTCGAACAGCGCGATGCCGCGCTTGGCCGCGGCCTTCTTGTGCGGCGGCGTGGCCTCCATCGCCTGCTTGTAGGCCTCGACCGCCTCGTCGAACTTCTTGTTGAGGCGGAGCATCTCGCCGTACGCGTACCAGTTGGTCGCGTCCTTGGGCTGCACCTTGACCGCCTGGGCCAGGGCCTCCTCGGCGCCGAGGTTGTCGCCGGTCTTGTTGAGCAGGATGCCCAGATCGAACCAGGCGCCGCCGTCGTTGGGATCGAGCCGGGTCGCCTTGGTCAGGTAGACCTGCGCCTCCTTGAGGTCGACCTGATCGAACAGCGCCTTGCCGAGCAGCCGGTGCGCGCGCGCGTCCTCGGGCGCGAGCTTGATCGCCTCGCGCAGCTGGAGCGCCGCCTCCTCGGGCTTGCCGCCGCGCTGCAGCGCCGAGCCGAGCGAGATGAGCAGCTGCGGGTCCTGCGGCGCGAGCGTCGCGCCCTTGCGCAGCTCCTCGAGGCCGTCGTCCATCTTGCCGGCGAGGATGAGCGCGCGACCGCGCTTCTCGTGGGCCTGCGCGTCGTTCTCGTCGAGCTGCAGCATCTGCCCGGTGACGTCGAGCGCGGTCGCGAAGTCGCCCGCGGCGATCAGCGAGTTCGCGTACAGGTGGTAGCCCTTCATGTCCGTCGGGTGGGCCTCGTAGTAGCCCTTGCTGGTCGCGACCGCGTCCTGGATCCCACCCACCTTGATGAGGAAGTCGACGTGCTCGCCGAGCACCGTGACGTCGGTGGGCTTGGCCTTCTCGTAGGCCAGGTAGTTCTTGTGCGCGCCGTCCTTGTCGCCCGCGGCGACCGCGGCCCGCGCGTCGCCGAGCAGCTTGTCGGCGTTGATGGCGGGCTTCACCTTGACGGGCTTGGCGACCGGCTTCGAGGAGCCACCACAGGCGGCGACAGAGGCCAGCGCGAACGCAGCGGCGAGGCGGCCCGACAACCAGCGGGCGCGAAGGCGAGACGAACTCATAATGCGGAGAGCGTAGTCAAACGCCGGCCCCCGCGCCACAACCGGGGGCCGCGGTGTATGCTTCACGCGGGGCATGGCACGCATCCGCATCGTCGACGAATGGCTGCGAAGCCCGGCCAGTCCGCCGACCCACTACCGATCCATCATGGTCGTCGCCGAGGGCTGGGCGGAACAGCGTGTGATGATGCGCGCCTACGCCGAGAGCCCGGACCAGACCCGGCCCACGATCACGCTCTACGGCGCCGAGCTCGCGATCGGCCCGGCCGGCGTCGATCCGCACGGTCCGTGGGGCATCCACGTCCAGCCGCCCGTCGACGGCCGCGCGCAGGAGCTGCGCGATCAGCTGGCGCTCGCCGCCCAGCGCCTGGCGGGCTCGAAGGGCACACCTCCGCGGCTGGCCGACGAGGCCGGTTCGTTCGAGCGCAAGCGCACCAACAACTGGGCGCCGGGCACCCCGCGCGACGTGCAGGGCAGCCAGACCCGGCCCAACGTCTATTACGAGCCGCAGGTCGCGGCGTCGCAGGCGCTCGCCGCCCAGAGCCAGGGCTTCGCGCCCGCGCCGCTGCCCTACGATGCGTTCGCACCACCGCCGGTGCCGCAGACCTACGTGCCCGGCCAGCAGGCGCAGGCCTACTCGACGCCCGGGCAGCCGCCGGGGCCGCTCGCCGCGCCGCCGATGACGCCCGACGCGCAGTACTTGCCGTCGCAGCCGACCGCGCAGTACGTGCCCTCGGAGCCGGCGGCACAATATGTTCCGGCGCAGCCCGCGGCGCAGTACATCCCGAGCTCGCCCGGCGCCGAGTACGTGCCGACCTCGGCGATCCCGGCGCAGCCCAGCCTGGTCGCGACCTCGCCGGTCAACCCCGAGCAGCGCATGACGCCCTTGCCCCGCACCGCCGACACCGGGCGGCGCCGGGGCTGGACCAGCCCGATCCAGCCGGTCAGCAACGGCCGCACCGCCCTCGGCTACCAGTCCGGCGCCGGCGCGCAGTCCGCGGTGATCCGGCTCGGGCTCCGGCCGGCCGCGGCTCAGCGCCTGGCCCGGATCGTCGACCGGACGGTGCCGTCGGACTTCCAGATCAGCGGGGCCGAGCGGGACGTCCTGAACGCCCTGGGCGAGCAGAGCCACCTCACGGCCCGCCAGATCGGCACGCTGATCGGCGTCGCCGACCCGGTCAGCTGGATGGAGCAGCTCGCCGAGAAGCTCGCGTCCTACGGCCTCGATCTCATTGGGCCCGGGCCCGCCGCCGGCGGCGAACCGACCTACGTCCTGCGGCGCTGACCCCGACTACTTTTCGACCGAGGCTCACGCAGCTTTCGCGTCCGCGCGGGCCGTGGTAACTACCGCGCCTCACGCGCGAGGAAGCCATGCAGATCCGAGTCGAAGACGTCTCCCCGGTCGAGAAGAAACTCCACGTCGAGATCCCCTGGGACACGGTCCAGGCCAAGCTCGGCGACGCCTACCGCGAGCTCGGCAAGGGCGTCGCGCTCAAGGGCTTCCGCAAGGGCAAGGCGCCGCGCTCGGTCCTCGAGCAGCTCTACGCCCCGCGCGTCCACGCCGAGGTCGTCGAGAACCTGGTGCGCGAGTCGTTCTACCGCGGCGTCGCCGAGCACAAGCTCGCGGCCGTGGCCGAGCCCCGCGACGTCGAGGGCGGCGAGATCAAGCGCGGCCAGCCGCTCGCGTTCAACGCGATCGTCGAGGTCAAGGCTGACTTCGAGCCCAAGGACTACACCGGCCTGCCGATCGAGCGCCGCAAGGTGGTCGTCGCCGACGAGACCGTCGAGAAGGCCCTCGAGGAGCTCCGCAGCGAGCACACCGAGCTCGTCCCGATCGAAGGTCGCGAGACCTCGGCCGCGGGCGACGTGCTCGCGCTGAACATCGTCGGCACCATCGGCGAGCACCCGGTCGACCAGAAGCGCTTCGTCGTCGACCTCGACGACACCGACAAGGAGCCGGTCCCCGGCCTGTTCGCGGCGCTCACCGGCCTGCCGCTGACCACCAAGGACCACACGCTCGAGCTCAAGATCGGCGACGACTGGCGCGACGAGAACCTGCGCAACCGCACCGCGACCCTGAGCGTCACGATCCTCGAGGCCCGCGCCAAGGACGTGCCGGCGCTCGACGACGACTTCGCGAAGGACACGGGCAAGGCGGAGACCCTCGCGGGCCTGCGCGACAAGCTCCGCGAGGACATCGCGGCGCACGAGGGCGAGCATGTCCAGAAGGAGTGCCGCGACGCGGCGCTCAAGGAGCTCGTCGTCCGCAACCAGATCCCCGTGGCCTCGGCGCTGGTCGACCGCGCGGTCGAGATGCAGTGGAACCGGCTGCGCGCGATGCTCGGCATGAAGGAAGGCCAGGGCCCGGCCCTCGCGCCCGACATGCGCGAGAAGATGGTCCCGACCGCGACTGACGAGGTCCGCGGCCAGATGCTGCTCGAGGCGATCGGCATCGCCGAGAAGATCGAGGTCACCGACGCCGAGGTCGAGACCCAGGTCGCCGAGGCCGCCCGCGGTCGCAACGTCCCGGTCGCGCGCCTGCGCGCCGAGTGGCAGCGCGACGGCAAGATCGACAACGTCCGCTGGTCGCTCCGCCAGGAGAAGGTCCTCGACTTCCTCGTCGAGAAGGCCGCCGTGACCGAGGTCGACAAGCCGGCCCCGCACGACATGCACGACGCCGCGCACCACCGCGGCTGATCGCCGCTGGTCGCACCGCGATCGCGCGAGCCCGCCGGCGACGGCGGGTTTCGCGTTTTCGGCGGGCCGACTGTGATCGCGCGCGCGCTACCGATGCTGCCGCAGCCAGGCGGTGACCGCGTCGAGGTTCTCCTTGTCGTCATCGCCGCGGGCGCGGACCTCGGCGAGCAGCGCCTGCATCGCCGCGCGCGCGGCCGGCCGGTCGACGTTGGCCTGCCACTGACAGTCGGCGAGGTTGTAGCGCGTCGACTCGAGGTTCACGGGATCGCTGCCGCTCGCGGTCAGCGCCGCGACCGCGCGCTCGAACAGCGGGATCGCCTCGGCGCAGCGCCCGTGCTCCTGCAGGATCTCGCCGCGGATCGAGATCACCGATGCCGCGCGCGGGTTGCCGGTGCGGGTCCAGACCTCCTCGGCCTGCGCGAGCAGCGCGAGCGCGCGATCGATCTCGCCGTCCTCCGACAGCGCGCTGCCGAAGCTCACGCGCAGCGCCGCGAGGTTGGGGTCGTCGGGCGCGAGGACCTTCTCGCCGAGCGCCAGCGCCGCCTCGTAGGCCGCGCGCATGGCGACGCGATCCTTGTTCGCGCGGTGCAGCTGCGCCAGCGTCATGTACGACGCGAACGTGCCCATCGCCGGCGGCTGCTCGCTGGCCTGCGCGATCGCGAGGGCCCGCTGCGCGACCGCCAGCCCCTCGGCGATGCGGCCGGTCTGGTGATCGAGCTGCGCGATCAACCGCAGGTTCGATCCGAGCGCGGGGCTGTCCACGCCGACGATGCGCTCGTTGATCCGCACCGCGCGCTCGACGAGCTCGCGCGCCTCGGTCAGCTTGCCCTGGCGCCGCCGGATCTGCGCGAGCGCGAACACCGCCGACAGGGTGCCGTAGGTGTTCGGTCCGTAGGTCGCCTCGTCGACCGCGAGCGCGCGCTCGCTCCACTCCGCCGCCTCCTCGAGGGCGCTGCGGCGGAGCGCGGTCTGGGCCAGGCAGTTCAGCGCCCCGCTCTCGAGATCGCGCCCGCTCGTGCCGCCGAGGGCGAGCCCGTCGATCCGCGATTGCCGGCACAGCGCGTCGGCGTCGCGCGCCCGCCCCTGACTCAGCGCGGCCATGCCCGCGGCTCGATGGAACGAGCCGATCGTGGCCAGGTCGCGGGTCCGCATCGTCGCGGCGCGCGCCACCGGCAAGAGGATCTCGATCTGCCGCAGATCGGGTGCGCGGACCGCGATCGCGAGCTCGTCCAGGTAGGCCTGGGCCGCCATGAGGTCGAGGCGCGCCGCGACCGCGACCTCGGCCGTCTCGGCGGCGTAGGCCGCGGCCCGCGGATCCTCGGTCAACATCGCGAGCCGGGTCTGCTGGTGCAGCGCGCGCGCGAGCAGCGGCGGATAGCCGAACCGACGCGCGGCGGCGACGACCGCGTCGACGAGTGGCCGCGCCTGTGGCTGGGCCTCGGTCTCGATCAGGAGGCGCGCCCGGGCGAGCGCCTCCTCCTGATCGCGGATCTCGGCGAGGTGCGCGGCGGGCGGCGGGTCGAGGCTGCCGAGCAGCGCCGAATCGCACGTGCTGAGCTCGGGCAGCGCGTTGACCGCGGAGACCGCGCGGGCGCGCTGGGGAACACCGGCGGTGGTCAGGTAGTCCAGCAGCGACCCGACCACGTGCTGCTGCTGATCCAGACAGGTCGCGCGCTGTTCGCGGTTGCCGCGGGTATCCGAGGACACCTCGCACACGCTCTTGCGCGCCGCCCGCCACCGGCCGACGTAGTCGCCGAGCAGGTCGCGCACCCGATCGGCGCTGTCGGCGAAGCCCGCGTCGGCGAGCGCCTTGCGCAGCGCCGGCTCGCGCGCTGGCCACACCGCGGTCATGCGATCGAGCGCCGCATCGCAGCTCGCGGTCTCGTCTGGCCCGCCGGTCATGAGCGCGGTCGCGACCGCGACGCCCGCCATGCCGGTCACGGCCAGGCCGCCCCAGGCCCACGCGGCGCGCGAGCGCGGCTCGAGCTCGGCGACCAGCGCATCCATCGAGGGCCAGCGCGCGTCGGGCGCGTGGCGCAGGCCGCGGCGCAGCGCGCGCACCACCCGCACCGGCACGCCCCGCACCCGCGGCGGCTCCGCGACCTTGTCCTGGCCCATCGCGATCAGCGCCTCGCGCGCGCGCCACTTGCCGGTCGCGAACGGGTGCGCGCCGAACAGCGCCTGCCACAGCGACACGCACAGGCTGAACTGATCGGTCGCCGCGGTCACCGCGTCGCCGCGGTGCTGCTCCGGGCTCATGTACAGCGGCGTGCCCATGACCGCGCCCGCGCGGGTCAGCTCGTCGTGTAAGAGGCTGCCCGAGTCGGTGGTCACGTCGCGGGCCTCGGCCTCGCCATCCGCGGCGCGCGCCAGGCCGAAGTCGCTCACGTAGACCCGGCCGCCGCGATCGACGAGCACGTTCGACGGCTTCACGTCGCGGTGGATGATGCCGGCGGCGTGGGCCGCGGCGAGGCCGCGGGCGGCGGCGGTGAACAGCGCGATGACTTGCGCGGGCGCGGGCTTCGCGGCGGCGAGGTGCTCGGACAGCGTGCCGCCGTCGACCAGCTGCATCGCGACGTAGACGCTGTGCGCCGCGACGCCGACGTCGTAGACGCTGATGACGTTGGGATGCTCGAGCTTGGCCAGCGCCTGGGCCTCGCGCCGCAGCCGCGCCTCGAGATCGATGCCCTGCGCTCCGGTGAGCGGCGGCAAGATCTTGAGCGCGACCCGGCGATCGAGCGCCGGATCGATCGCGCCGTAGACCACGCCCATGCCGCCCGCGCCGAGCCGCGAGACGATCCGGTAACGCGCGACCGTGGTGCCGATCAGCGCGTCGGTCGATGGCGCGATCGGCGCGGCCGCGGTGTGGGCCAGCGCCTCGCCCGCGGCGGCGTCGGTGAGCGCGCGGTCGCTGCGCTCGGTCGGCGCGAGCGCGTCGTCGGCGCCCGGATCGGTGCCGATCGTGTCGCTGGCGGTGCCCGAGGCGGTCTCGACCAACCGATCGGGCGACGCGTGGCTCGCGCGCTTGCCGTTGGCCGTTCGATCGTCGCGTCTCGCCATGCCGTCACCCTCCTCGCCGCCCACCCGAGCGTATCAGCGGATCACCCTCGCGAGCGCGGCCGCCTGCTTGCGGACCGTGGCGTTCGGATCGTGGGCCGCAGCCGCGCGCAGGTACGGCGCCGCCGGCCGGCCGATCGTGCGGCGCAGGAAGTAGATCGCCTTGCCGCGGGTCTTGCCACTCGCGAGGGTCCGGATCACGTTCCGGATCAGGATCGGGTTGCCGCGGTAGGCGCCATTGCGGCTGATCGCGAGTCGGTAGTGATCCATCGCGACCGACCACCAGCGCTGGTCGTAGTAGAGGTTGCCCTCGAGGAACGGGATGTACGCGCTGCGCGGGTTCGAGCGGGCCAGCGTGCGCAGGCTGGCGAGCGCGAGGCCGCGCTGGCCCTCCTTGATGAGCTTCACCGCGCCCGCGATCGTGGTCGCCTGCGCGGGCGACGGCGCGACCGGCGTCCGCGCAAGGGCTGCCGCGGTGTCCGCGGGCGCATCGTCGGCCTCGTCCTCGGCGACGGTCGTGCCGGCCGCGGGATCCGGATCTTCGACCTTGGTCGGATCGGCGGGCTCGGGCTCCTCCACCGCGACCGCAGTGCCCGCATCGTCGAGCGCCGCATCACCATCAGCGCTCGCGGCATCGCCATCCCCGGCATCGAGCGGCGCGTCGATCGCGATCGCGGCATCGACCGCCTCGATCACCGGAGTGGCGTCGGGCACCGGAGCCGCAACCGCGACCGCCGGCGCATCGGCCGTGCCCGCGTCATGCGCCACCGCCGCCACCGGCGTCTCGCCGCCGCCGCGGCCGAGCAGCGCCGCCGCCAGCCCCACGCCGCCGACGAGCGCCAGCGCGACCGCGATCGCCGGTCCGCGCGATCGCCGCGGCGGGGCCGCCGTCGCCTCGCGGGTCTGGGCCTGCGAGGTGTCGACCGCGGTCGCGTCGTGCGCGTCCTCGGCCTCGATCCGCAAGGACGCCGAGCTCAGCCGGCGCACGCCCACCGGCGGCGTGTCGGCGTCGATCGCGTCGGCGAACTCGATCGCGCTCTGGTAGCGACCGGCGGGCTCCTTGGCCATCGCCTTGTCGATCATCGCCTGCAGCCCCGGCGGGATCGCCGTACCCTCGGGCAGCAGATCCGCGATCCGCGGGATCGGCGCGCCGCGGTGCATGCCCAGCAGGTCGAACGCGTCGTCGGCGGCGAACGGCTTGCGACCGGTGACCATCTCGAACAGCACCACGCCGGCCGCGTAGATGTCGGCGCGCGCGTCGACCGCGCCGCCGACGGTCTGCTCGGGCGCCATGTAGCTGGGCGTGCCGACGATCACCATCGACTGCGTCGCGCTCGAGCTGATCGCGCCGCGCAGCCGGGCCAGGCCGAAGTCGAGGATGCGGACGTGCGCGCCGGTGCCGATCTCCTCGGTCACCATGATGTTCGCGGGCTTGATGTCGCGATGGACGATGCCCTGCGCGTGGGCGTGCGCCAGCCCGGCGAGGATCTGCCGCATCAGCCCGAGCGCGCGCACCGGCGGCAGCGGCTCCTCGTCGAGCAGCTGGCGCAGGGTCTGGCCCGCGACGAAGTCCATCACCAGGTACGGCGCGCCCTCGGAGACGCCGAAATCGAGCACCGACACGCAGTGCGGGTGCGCGAGCTTGCTCATCACCCGGGTCTCGCGCTCGAAGCGGCCCAGGAACTCCGGATCCGACGCGAACGACGCGTGCAGGAACTTGATCGCGACCGCCTTGCCGACCGGCACGCGCTCGGCGCGATACACCACGCCCATCGATCCCTCGGCCATCGCCGCCAGGATCCGGTAGCGCCCGTCGACGAGGCTGCCGACTCGCTCGTGACGCTCGACGGGCACAGCTTCGTGACGGTAGCACGCGCAGCGCCCGGCTCAGGGGTCGCGGGGCGCTAGACCATCACTCACGCCCGGTGCGTTACCATCCGCATATGCGCGTCCTCGCGATCTTCGCACTCTCGTTCGTCGCCTGCGCCTCCGCCCCCAAGCCCGCGCCGCCGGTGCTTGGCAACGCCGGCGGTGACCCCACCGGGCCGCACGTGCTCATGGCCACGATCGAGCGGACCATGTGCTACGGCACCTGCCCGGCCTACAAGGTCTCGATCTACCGCGACGGCGCTGTCGAGTACGCCGGCGACGCCTACGTGAAGACCAAGGGCGCCGCCACCGGGCACATCAGCCCCGACCAGGTCGCCGAGCTCGACGGCCTGTTCGCGAAGGCCCACTACCTCGACCTCGACGCGGCCTACACCCACGCGGACATGACCGACATGCCGTCGGTCAGCACCTCGTACATCCTCGGCGACAAGCACCACGCGGTCGAGCACTACTTCGGCGACACCAAGGCGCCGCAGGAACTGCGCGTCGTCGAGGAGGGCATCGATCGCGTGATCGGTATCGAGCAGTGGATCGGCACCCAGGAGGAGCGCGACGCGCTCCCGCGCGATTGACACGGCCCACAATGAGGCTGGCTCGCCCGACCCGGGTCTGGCAGCATCAAGCCACAGGTCCCCGACGATGAAAGGCGATGGTCCCGAGAGTTCGTTCGCGTCCGAGACGCGTCGGTTCTGCCAGGAGGACCGGCTGTCCGTCGGCGGGCGCGGCCCCAGCGGCTACGTCGTGATCGCGATGATCGTGGCGCTGATCGGCGTGCTGATCTGGATCGTCTGGCGCTCGACGTGACCGACCGCGTCGCGGCCCGGAAGCCCGCGGCGCTACACCTGCCCGTTCGGTCCGTTGCGCCTCCGCCGGGCTCCCCGTACAGTCCCAGGCAGCATGATGATGCCCCCACGCAACTACCTCATCCCCACGGTCATCGAGCAGACTCATCGCGGTGAGCGAGGCTGGGACATCTTCTCCCGCCTGCTCAAGGACCGCATCGTCTTCCTTGGCAGCGCGATCAACGACGAGATCGCCAACGTCGTCATCGCCCAGCTCCTGTTCCTCGAGTCCGAGGAGCCGGAGAAGGACATCATGGTCTACATCAACTCGCCGGGCGGCCACGTCACGGCGGGCATGGCGATCTACGACACGATGCAGTACGTCCGCTGCGACGTCGCCACGATCTGCATGGGCCAGGCGTCGTCGATGGGCGCGTTCCTGCTCGCCGCCGGCACCAAGGGCAAGCGCTTCGCGCTGCCGCACTCGCGCGTGATGATCCACCAGCCGCTGGCCGGCTTTCAGGGCCAGGCCACGGACATCGACATCCACGCCCGCGAGATCCTCTAGACCCGCGACATGCTCAACGAGCTGCTGTCGAAGCACACCGGCAAGCCGGTCTCGCAGATCAAGCTGGACACCGAGCGCGACAACTTCATGTCGGGCGACGAGGCCAAGGCCTACGGCCTGATCGACGAGGTCATCGTGCAGAAGAAGTCTGAGCCCAAGGACAAGTAGTAGTGCCGCCCGTCGATCGCAAGGAAGGGGCGTCCCTCACCTGCTCGTTCTGCGGCAAGTCGCAGAAGGAGGTGAAGAAGCTCATCGCTGGCCCCACCGTCTACATCTGCGACGAGTGCATCGGGCTGTGCAATGACATCATCGCCGAGGAGATCGAGAAGGAAGATCAGACCTACGGCGGGACGTCGATCCCGAAGCCGGCGCAGATCAAGAAGGTCCTCGACGAGTACGTCATCGGCCAGGATCGCGCCAAGAAGATCCTCGCGGTCGCGGTGCACAACCACTACAAGCGGATCGACCACAAGGTGTCCGCCGGCCCGGGCTCGTTGCCGTCGCAGGCCAACGAGGACGTCGAGCTGCAGAAGTCGAACATCCTCCTGCTCGGGCCGACCGGCTCGGGCAAGACGCTGCTCGCGCAGACCCTCGCTCGTATACTGAATGTGCCGTTCGCGATCGCCGATGCGACCACGCTGACCGAGGCGGGGTACGTCGGCGAGGACGTCGAGAACATCATCGTCAACCTGCTGCACAACGCCGATCACGACATCGAGCGGGCGCAGCGCGGCATCGTCTACATCGACGAGATCGACAAGATCGCCCGCAAGAGCGACAACCCGTCGATCACGCGCGATGTCTCGGGTGAGGGCGTGCAGCAGGCGCTGCTCAAGATCATCGAGGGCACGATCGCGAGCGTCCCGCCCAAGGGCGGCCGCAAGCACCCGCAGCAGGAGTTCCTGCAGGTCGACACGACCAACATCCTGTTCATCTGCGGCGGAGCGTTCGTCGGCCTCGAGGACATCATCGAGAACCGCGTCGGTCAGAAGATGATCGGCTTCGGCTCGGGGATGACCAAGAAGGCCAAGCACACGCAGTGGGAGCTGCTCAAGGAAGTGCAGCCCGAGGATCTGCTGAAGTACGGCATGATCCCCGAGTTCATCGGCCGCCTGCCGGTGATCGCGCCGCTGCACGAGCTCAACGAGGAAGCCCTGGTGCAGATCCTCACCCAGCCCAAGAACGCGCTGGTGAAGCAGTACCAGAAGCTGTTCGAGATGGACGGCGTGAAGCTGAAGTTCATCAAGAGCGCGCTCTACAAGGTCGCGAGCCTGGCCGCGACCCAGAAGAGCGGCGCGCGCGGCCTGCGCGCGATCCTCGAGTCGGCGCTGCTCGACATCATGTACGAGACGCCCGGGCAGCCGGTCTCCGAGATCGTCGTCAACGACGAGGTCATCGAGAACCACGCGGCGCCGCTCATCAGCTACACCAAGGACGCGAAGGCGGCCGAGGCGGGCTGACGCGCGAGGATTCGTGACGATCGCCCGCACCCGCAAGGTGCGGGCTTTTTCGTGGGCGCGTGGCGGCGTTGACACCGGCGGTCGATAGGATGGAATCGTCGGATGTCGCTGCTGGAACAGCTCCGCGAGGTGGCGGCGAAGGGCGCGCTGGCGCCCGGCGAGGAGATCCTGCACGCGCTGCCGGCGCGGATCCCGCGCGACCGGCACAGCGCCCTGCGCTTGCTCCGCGGGGTCGGGACGCTGATCGAGGACGCGACCCGGGCGCGCACCAACCCGCTGCCGTTCACGCTGCCCGCGCAGATGGTGCTGGGCCTGACCGGCCAGCAGCTCCTGTCTGGGACGTCGTCGGTGCGTGGTTCTGGCGCCGGCCGGGCGCGTTGATCGGCGGGCTCGCCTTCGCCGATCTCGAGAAGGTCGAGCTGTCGCGGAGCCGCCGCATGCTGTCGTTCCGGCTGGTGAAGGGGTCGTTCGAGATCGCGATCGACGATCTCGACGACGCGCGCGCATTCGCCGGGGCGCTCACGGAGGCGCTCGCCTCCCCACGGTGAGCGCTCGCGGGCGTTCCGGAATCCCTCCCCACGCGCAGGTGCTACCCTGAATGCCATGGCGCGCTGGGCGATGGTGCTGTTCGGGATCGGGCTCGGGCTCGGGATCGGCGGATGCGCCGACAACGACGAGCCCAGCGGCTGCGAGTGGAAGGGCCACCACCACGTCCTCGGCGAGCTCTTCCCCGACGACTGCAACACCTGCACGTGCTCGGTCCAGGGCGTGTCGTGCAGCCTCGTCGCCTGCCCGCCGCAGCCCGATGGCAACCCGGCCTCGTGCCTCCCGGACCAGGCGTGCCCCGAGGGCCCGACGTGCGGCACCTACTGCTGCGGCGCCGGCGAGCACTGCGTGAACGACGCGTGCCTGTGCGGCACCGGCCCCGCGTGCGGCCCGGGCGACCGCTGCGCCGGGGTGGGCCCCAGCAGTGGCGACGCCTGCGGATCGTTCTGCTGCGGCAACGGCAACCCCTGCCCGTTGTGACCCAGTCGCGCGTCGCCGTCCGTCCGCCGGCCGGCCACGCCAACGACCGGGGTTGATTTTCCGTCCGCCGGCTGGCCACGCCAACGACCGGGGTTGATTTTCCGTCCGCCTGCCGGCCACGCCCACGACCGGGGTTGATTTTCCGTCCGGCTGGCGTCCGCGCGCATGGCAATCATGGGCCCTGCTCCGCGCCGCGTGCCCGTCCCGAAGCGCGCGTGATAGTCACGCGGGATGAGACTGCTGTGCCTGGCGTCCACGCTCGCGGTCGCGTGTAGCCCGGCGGCCCGGCCGGCGCGGCTCGAGGGGAGCCCGCCTGCGCCGGTCGCGCTCGGTGATGCCGCAGTGCCGGACGCCCCGCCGCCGACGATCGCGATCGGCGCCTACCTGCCCATGACCGGCGCCAGCGGGGTGTTCGGCAACTCCGTCCACCAGGGCATCGACCTGGCGTTCAAGGAGCGCAACGCCACGGGCGGAATCCACGGGCGCCCGCTCGACCTGCGGACGCTCGACACGATGGGCACACCCGAGGCGGCGGCCGACGCCGCGCTGCGCTTGATCAAACGTGACGACGTCGTCGCGTTGCTCGGCGAGTTCAGCTCCGGCCTGTCGATGGCAGGCGGCGCCGTCGCCCAGCACGCGGGGGTGCCGATGATCTCGCCTTCCGCCACCAGTTCGCAGGTCAACGCGATCGGCGACAGGGTCTTCCGCGTCTATCCGAGCGACGTCGCGCAGGCCTCGGCGATCGCGCGCTTCGCGTTCCAGCAGGGCACGAAGCGCCGGATCGCGGTGCTCGCCGATCTGTCGACGCCGTACGCCCGGACGCTCACTGACGCATTCGTCGCCGAGCTGGCGCACCAAGGTCAGGCCACCGTGACCGTCTTCACCTACGCCGCGCGCGACACCAGCCACGCGCGCCAGCTCGCCGCGATCCAGAAGGCCAAGGCCGACGTCCTGTTCCTGCCCGGCTACTACTCTGATGTCGCCGCGATCGCGGTCGAGGCGCGCGCGCTCGGTGTCACCGCGACCTTCCTCGGCACCGATGGCTGGGAATCGGCCCGCCTGATCGAGCTCGGCGGTGCCGCGGTCGAGGGCGCGCGCTTCTCGACCGGCCTGGCGCTCGATGATCCACGGCCCGAGACCGCGCGGTTCGTCGCGGCGTATCGCGCGACGTACGGCGCCGATCCCGACACGCTGGCTGCCACCGGCTACGACGCGGCGCTCCTGCTGCTCGACGCCCTCGATCGATCAGCCTCGACGGACGGCGCCGATCTCGCGGCGGCGATCGCGAGCGTCCGCGGCCTCACCGGCGCCGGCGGCACGATCACCATCGGCGCCGATCGCGAGCCCGCGCGGCCGTTCACGATCGTGACCGTGCGCGGTGGCGAGTTTCACTATCTCGCGACGATCGCGCCGTAGTCCGGAACGCCGAAGGGCCGCCTCGCAGCGGCCCCTCGCGACGCGCTCAACCGATCAGTACCAGTTGAAGCCGACGCCGACCGAGCCCGACGAGATCTGATCGTCGATGCCCTTGTAGCTGCCCTCGATGAAGCGGCCCTGCAGATCGACCGAGAACTCGCGGGTCGAGTAGACCTCGTAGCCGATCGCGCCCATCAGCGCGGCGCCGTTGTCGAGCGGCTCGCTCTGGGTGCCGTACGCATCGTTGTAGTCGTACGACAGGTGGGCCGCGCCGATGCCGCCCTTGAGCCACAGCTTCGGGGTCAGCCAGTACTGCGCGGCGGCCATCGCGGTGCCCTGCACCAGCGTGACCGTGCCGGCGCCGCCGTCGACCGACTGCACGGTCTGGCCGTTGCCCTGGACCTCGAGCATCAGCGCGAGGCGCGGGCTGATCATGCCGCCGATGTGGAAGTCGACCTCGAACGCAGCGGGGTTGTAGTCACAGCCGCTGCAGCCGATCGCGCCGGTGCTGGTGTTCATCGCGCCGAGGCCGATGCTGAAGCCCAGCGCGAGCCGGCCCATGCGATCGTGGAAGCCGCCCGGCAGCGTCGCCGGCGAGCCCGCGTAGTAGCCACCCGGGGGCGGCGGCGGCGGCGGCGCGTAGGAGCCGGGCTGGGCAGCCGCGATGGCGGGGGCGAGGAGGACAGCGGCGAACGAGGCGATAGCAAAGCGCTTCATGGGAGACCCCTTCGGGCTTGCGCCCAAACGATTCTATTCTTGAAGGGATCCCTCTACAAGAACGGGGCCATCGGCCAAGTCGCGAAAACCGCCGATCCAGGTGAGCACCGGGGCGCGATCGAGAACCACGCACCGTGCCCTGGGGTCACACTGTCAACGACCGTTGAGGATCCACCGGCGCAGCGGTTCGATCACGCAACCACCTGGAGCAACCGGTCGACGACGCACCGCGTCCGGCGGCCATCGCCGCGAACGGTAACGCAGGGGACGTTGCGGGCCGAGAACACCTGCTCGAGCCAGTGGTCCGGCCCCTGGGCCGCGAGGCCCGCCTCGATGACCACCGCGTCCGGCAAGCGCGAGTCGAGGTCTGCGACCTGCATCAGCACGCTCGGATCGCTGCCCGCCGTGACCGCGTAGCCGCCGGCCGCCAGCGCCGCCGCGAGCTCGTCGATACGCGCAGGCGATGCGCCGACCACGATGCGCCGCTCGGTGCGCCTTCGCACTCGATCGAGGAAGCCGTCCCAGTGCCGGCGATCGAGATCGCCGACCTCGGTGAGCTCGAGCCCGTAGCCGCTGCGCACGCCGCGCGCGCTCGCGGCCTCCTGCGACAGCACGCGCGCGACCCGCGCCCGCATCGTCACCGCCTCGTCCTGCTCGAGCGGGATCGCGAGGCTGACCTCGTCGCCGATCCCGATCCGCGTCGAGGGATTGGCCGCGACGAACAGCCCGCCGCTCGACACGTCGAGGGCCTCGCCGTGGATGCTGGTGTCGCCGAGCCCGAGCTGCACGGGCCAGCACACCGGGAACCGCACCGCGTGGCGCGGCGGCGGCGGCTTGATCGTCACGCCGGCGGCGCGCGCGGCGGTCAGGAGCTCGACCAGCTGGCGGCGCCCGGCGGAGTTGTCGCTCGGGAACCGCAGCGCGAACCCCGACGAGCCGGTGGTCAGCGCATCGGCGGCCGTGGTCACGTGATAGACCGTGCCGCGCAGGAGCGCGCCGTGATCGCGGAAGCCGATCGCGATGTGGACCTCGTCGTCGGTGCGCGGCGGCGCGCCGGTCACGAGGTACGCGCCCTTGACCGACAGCGCGCGCAACCGCGCGAGCGTCCACTGGCCGCCGCGCAGGAAGCGCACGTCGATCTCCGGCGTCGGCGAGGTCGCGATCCGCCGGCGCGCGGCGTACGGACCGAGCGCTGGCACCGTCGGCGCGCGCGTCGAGGCCCGCGCCGTGGCCATCTGCCGCGCGATCCGCGCCTGCTCCGCCAGCGGCAGCGCCTGGCGCGCCGATGGCGAGGCGTGTCCGGGCGCGAGCTTGCCCAGCGGCCCGCGCGACGGCGTCGGCGGCCGCGGCCCGGTCGGCGTGATCCCCGCGATACGATCGCCGAGCCCGCGCAGCGCGTCGGCGACCGAGCTGCGGTCCTCGAGGCGAACGTCGTACGTCGGCAGGTATGCCCGGTAGAACGCCTGGCGATCGCCCTCCGCCATGCGGCTCGGATCGAGCAGCGGCACGCCCAGGCCGTGGCCGAGCTCCGCGACCCAGCTCAGCTTGGCGCGGTCGAACGCGCGCTCGTCGTAGCGCAGCGCGAGCAGCGCCACGTCGCTCGCCGCGCGGTAGTAGAGGTCCACGCCGCGCAGCGCCGGCGCGTCCGCGCGGTCGAGCGCGGCCAGCGATCGCCCGTACTCCTCGAGCCGCGCCCGCAGCGACGCCAGCACGAAGAACAGCTCGTACAGCGGCTGGTGGACAAGGTCGGCCATGGGCGAAACTGAAGTTTCACGCATATCGCATGCCACCCCGTACGGGTGATCCCGTCCTTACGTGGTCGGCGACGAGTTCTCGCCCCTCTCACGGATTGATCCTCGAGGGTAGCGGATCACCCGGGCAAGAATGCCACGGCCTTGCATGGCACCGCCGCCACGCTCCCGGAATGTACGAATCTTGCTACGGCGCGGCCCCGTCCTAGAGTAGGGCCATGAGAGACGACGACGCGCGCGGCGCCGGGCCGCGGAACCTGCCCCTCCTCCCGCTCCGCGACATCATCGTGATCCCGCACATGGTGGTGCCGCAGTACGTGGGGCGCGAGAAGTCGATCAACGCGCTCGAGGAGGCGATGGCCGGCGATCGCGAGCTCGTCCTCGCGGCGCAGAAGAAGGCCAAGACCAACGACCCGCGCGAGGAGGACATCTTCCCGGTCGGCACGGTCGCGCACATCATCCAGCTGCTGCGCCTGCCCGACGGCACGGTGAAGGTCCTCGTCGAAGGCAAGGGCCGCGCGCTCATCAAGGGCTTCGAGCAGTCGAACCCGTTCTTCGTGTGCGAGGTCGAAGATCTCGTCGAGCCCGACGACACCACCGCCGAGACCGCGGCGCTGATGCGCGCGGTGCAGGGCGCGTTCGAGAACTACGTCAAGCTCAACAAGCGCATCGAGCCCGAGATGCTGGTCTCGGTGCAGACGATCGATGATCCCGGTCGGCTCGCCGACACGATCGTCGCGCACGTGTCGCTCAAGCTGAAGGACAAGCAGGAGCTGCTCGAGGAGCCCAAGCCGACCAAGCGGCTCGAGCGGCTCTACGAGCTCATCCAGGGCGAGATCGCGATCCTCCAAGTCGACAAGAAGCTTCGCACGCGCGTGAAGAAGCAGATGGAGAAGTCGCAGAAGGAGTACTACCTGAACGAGCAGATGCAGGCCATCCAGAAGGAGCTGGGTGACCGCGACGAGTTCAAGAACGAGCTCACCGAGCTCGAGCAGAAGATCAAGACCAAGCGGATGTCCAAGGAGGCCAAGGAGCGCTGCCTCAAGGAGTTCCGCAAGCTCAAGATGATGTCGCCGATGAGCGCCGAGGCGACCGTCGTGCGCAACTACATCGACTGGGTCCTCGCCGCACCGTGGGACGAGAAGACCGACGATCGCCACGACATCAAGGAGGCCGAGGCGATCCTCGAGGCCGAGCACTACGGCCTGAAGAAGGTCAAGGAGCGCATCCTCGAGTACCTGGCGGTCCAGAGCCTCGTCGAGAAGCTCAAGGGCCCGATCCTCTGCCTGGTCGGCCCGCCCGGCGTCGGCAAGACCTCGCTCGCGCGCTCGATCGCGCACGCGACCGGCCGCAAGTTCGTGCGGCAGTCGCTCGGCGGCGTGCGCGACGAGGCCGAGATCCGCGGCCACCGCCGCACGTACATCGGCGCGCTCCCCGGCAAGATCATCCAGTCGCTGCGCAAGGTCGGCTCGAACAACCCGGTGTTCCTGCTCGACGAGATCGACAAGATGGCGATGGACTTCCGGGGCGACCCGGCGGCCGCGCTCCTCGAGGTCCTCGACCCCGAGCAGAACAACACGTTCAACGATCACTACCTCGATCTCGACTACGACCTGTCGGACGTCATGTTCATCACGACGGCCAACAACCAGCACGCGATCCCGCTGCCGCTGCAGGACCGCCTCGAGATCATCGAGCTGCCCGGCTACACCGAGTGGGAGAAGATCGCGATCGCGCGCCAGTACCTCATCCCCAAGCAGACCGAGGCCAACGGCGTGAAGGACCTCGCGATCGAGTGGCAGGAAGAGGCCCTCACCCGGATCGTGCACCGCTACACCAAGGAGGCTGGCGTGCGCTCGCTCGAGCGCGAGATCGCCACGGTGTCGCGCAAGATCGCCAAGGAGTGGCTGTCGGCGGACAAGCCCACCGAGCGCGCGTTCACGGTCTCGCCCGACTCGCTCGGCGCGTGGCTCGGGCCCGAGAAGTACCGCGAGAGCCGGCGCGAGGCCGCCGACGAGATCGGGCTCGCGAACGGGCTGGCGGTCACGATGTTCGGCGGCGATCTGCTGCCGACCGAGGTCACGGTCGTGCCCGGCAAGGGCAAGCTCACGCTCACCGGCAAGCTCGGCGAGGTGATGCAGGAGAGCGCGCAGGCCGCGATGAGCTACATCCGGTCGCGCTCCGAGAGCTTCGGCCTGTCGCGGGACTTCCAGACCAAGGTCGACATCCACGTGCACTTCCCCGAGGGCGCGATCCCGAAGGACGGCCCGAGCGCGGGCATCACGATGGCGACCGCGATCACCTCGGCGCTCCTGCGCCTGCCGGTGCGCCAGACGATCGCGATGACCGGCGAGATCACGCTGCGCGGCCGCGTGCTGCCGATCGGCGGGCTCAAGGAGAAGATCCTCGCCGCGCACCGCGGCGGCGTGACGACGGTGCTCATCCCCGTCGACAACAAGAAGGACCTGAAGGACATCCCCGAGCGCGTGCTCGCCGAGGTCACGGTCATCCCGGTCGCGCACATGGACGAGGTCCTGCGCCACGCGCTCGCGGTCGCGTCGCCGCAGGACTTCCTGCGCGAGCCCAGCCACATCGTCGACTGGCGCGTGGTCGAGGTGCTGCCGCCCGCGGACCCGGCGGACGCGCACTAGCAACCGAAGTTGCGCGCGAGCGCGCGAGCGATGTCGCGCGCTTGAAGAAATCGTCGGTCGATCGACGATCGCCGTGACCCGATCGGGCGCCGGCGATCCTCGGTCCAGGGGCGGCGCACCCGCCGTACCCTGGAGCCACGACCATGCGCATCGCCAGACACCTCCTCGCCGCAACCTCGGTTCTCGTCATCGCGGGCTGCGAGGTCGGCAGCACCGGCGGACCGGGCAACGGCAACCCCGACGCGCCCGCCGGCAGCAGCGTCGACGCGGCGCCCGGCTCGAGTGACGCGCCGACCGCGAGCGGCGGGCTCGAGTACGCGCCGTACTTCTACACGTGGGGCTGGGGCAGCGGCTCGTACGCGTTCCCGTCGCTGGCGGCGATGAAGGCGCAGGGCGGCCCGGCCGCGGTCACGATCGCGTTCGTGATCGCCGACGGCGGCTGCAAGGCCACGCGCGAGGTGCAGGACAACCTCGACGACGTCCACGCGTACGTCGCCGCGGGTGGCCACCTGAAGGCCAGCTTCGGCGGCGCCGCGGGCACGTACCTCGAGAGCGCGTGCGGCGACGCCAGCTCGCTCGCGACCGCGATCGGCAACTGGGTCGACGAGACCGGCATCACCGATCTCGACTTCGACATCGAGCAGGGCGACGCGACCAGCAACCCGACGATCAACGCGATGCGCGCCACCGCGCTCAAGCAGGTGCAGCAGGCCAAGGGCATCCGCGTCGCGTTCACGCTGCCGGTCAACCCCGATGGCCTCGACGCGCGCGGCAAGGCCGTGGTCCAGAGCGCGCTCGACGCCGGCGTCGAGATCTCGTTCGTCAACGTCATGACGATGGACTACGGCAGCGATCCGAACCTCGATCTCGGCCAGACCGCGATCAGCTCGACCGACGCGACGGCGCACCAGCTCACCGCGATGATCCCCGGCCTGTCGCTCGCCGACGCCTACCGCAAGGTCGGCGCGACGCCGATGATCGGCACCAACGACGACGGCAACGTGTTCACGCAGGCCAACGCGACCGCGCTCGCCGACTGGGCGGGTCAGCACCACCTCGGCCTGCTCGCGTTCTGGGCGATCCAGCGCGACGAGGCCTGCCCCGGCGGCACCGAGCTCGATCTGTGCACCGGCGTGAACGCGAACACGTTCGAGTTCAACGCGATCTTCGGCGCGGTCGCGGGGCACCCGTGAGGCGCGCGCTGCTCGTCGCGGTGCTCGCCGGTTGCGGCGCGCAGGTCGCGCCGGCCGAGGTCGACGCCAGTGGCCCCTCCGCGCCCGACGCGAACCTGCCCCCCGGCGCGACCGCGCGCACGATCGCGCTGCGCACCACGATCACCGGCCACCGGCTGAGCGCGAGCGGCGCCAGCGACGCGACCGCGATCCGCGCGACCGCGGTCGCGGTCTCCAGCGCCGAGCTGTTCACGCTCGTCGATCTCGATGGCGGCGACCTCGTCGATGGCGACGCGGTGCAACTCGCGACCCACGACGGCGCACAGTGGACCGCGGTCGGCGGCGGCGGATCGGCGCTGACGGTCGGGCCGATCGCCGATGACACCCAGACCTTCCATCTCCATCGCATCGCCGGCCCCGGCTCGATCGCGTCCGGCGACGCGATCGCGTTCGGCGCGCGCGACGGCGTCCACTACGTCTCGGCGATCGACGGCGGCGGCGGCGCGGTCACCGTCGACGCGCCGCACGCGCGCGAATGGGAGATGTTCGAGGTCACGCTCGACGCCACCGTGACGCCGCCGCCGAGCGGCGCGAAGGCCAAGGTGCTCGCGTTCCTCGCGGCGCAGCGCGGCCAGCACGTGCTCGCCGGTCAGCACGACAAGTACAACGGCGATCCGCAGGGCGCGACCAACCAGGTCGCCGCGATCACCGGCAAGGTGCCCGCGCTCTACAGCGCCGACTTCGGCTTCGGCGCCGAGATGGTCGACAACCGCGCCACGATGATCGCCGCGATCAAGGACCAGTGGGCGAAGGGCGCCGTGGTCCAGCTCATGTATCACACGTGCGTTCCGACCCGCGACGAGTACTGCGGCTGGGACGACATCGGCGGCGCCAACCCCGCGCACCTCGACGACGCCAGCTGGAACCAGCTCGTCACCGACGGCACGGCGCTCAACCAGGCGTGGAAGGCGCGGCTCGACACGCTCGCGGGGTTCCTCGCCGATCTCAAGGCCGCTGGCGTCGCGCCGCTGTTCCGACCGCTCCACGAGATGAACCAGGGCGTGTTCTGGTGGGGCGGCCGCGGCGGCCCGAACGGCACGCGCAAGCTGTTCCAGATCACCCACGACTACCTCGTGAACGTGAAGGGCCTCGACAACATCATCTGGGTCTGGGACGTGCAGGACTTCGGCTCGCTCGCGACTGACGTCAACGACTACAACCCGGGCGCCGCGTACTACGACATCGCCGCGCTCGACATCTACGACGGCGGCTACAGCGCCGCGAAGTACGCCGCGATGAAGCAGGTCGCCGGCACGGGGCTCATCGCGGTCGGCGAGTGCGCCACGGTGCCCACGCCCGCCGAGCTCGACGCGCAGCCCGACTGGTCGTTCTTCATGCTCTGGCCCGACTTCATCGATCAGAACCAGGGCGGCCTGCAGACGACCTACGCCGCGCCGCGCGTGCTGACCCGCGACGAGCTGCCGGGCTGGTAGCTCGAACGCGCACGTCAGCGCGGCAGCGTGATCCGGGGCGCGACCGCCAGCGGATCGGCCGCGGCCAGGTAGCGATCGAGCAGCGCGTCGTCGAGGAGCGCGAGCACGCGTTCGCGGAGGCGGCGCAGGTCATCGCGTCGCGCGATCGGGTCGGCGACACACGGCAGTCGCGCATCGATCAGATCGTCGGCGACCGCGTGCGCGAACCACGTGACGAGATCGACGCCAGTGGCGCTGGTGAACGCGAGCGTCACGTAGAGGCTCGGTTCGCCGCCGCGCACCGCGAACGCGTGATCGCCGGGGATGTACAGGACGTCGTCGATCGCGAGCTCGAGCTCGCCCGAGCCATCGGCCGGGTCCGCGGGCTCGCTGCGGCCCAGATCGCGCCAGCGCGATCGCCCGGCGACCTGCACGATGAACCGCTCGCGCGGATCCGCGTGGACGGCGTGGATCGCCTCGCCCCAGGCCGCCGTGACCTCGACCTCGACGGGCCGACCGAAACCACGCGCGACCGCGTCGGCCACGGACCGCAGCCCGGGCACGACCTGCTCGACCTCGCGCAGCACCAGCGCGTGGCCATCGTGGAGCTGCTGCGCGAGCGCGACCGGATCGAGGCCGGTGACCCGTTGCCCGGTGAGATCGCGCCGCGTGGTGGTGATCGGCGCGGGCGCGCGATCCCCGACTGGCAACAGCCTGGGCGCGGTGACGCGGTGGCTCGCGAGCGCGGCCTCGAGCTGCGGCCAGCTCATGAGCCCGGCGCTCCGCCCGGGCGCGCCCGCGACATACACCGGGCGGCGCGCGTAGTGCTCCGCGACGAACGTCGCCCACGCCATCGGCGCGAGCAGCGCCTCGATCGACCGGCACGACGCGAGCGTCATCGCAGCTCCCGCATCACGAACAAGAGCCCGGCCGCGACCAGCTCTGCCACCAGGGCGCGCAGGTCCTCGGGCGCCGCATCGCCAGCGGCGACCAGATCGCGCATGGACCACGGCCCGAGAACGAGCAGCCGTCGCAGCACCGGCGCGAGCGCCGCGTCGAGGCGCCACTCGCGCTGCGCCGCTGCGAACACCGCCTCGTCACCCTCGATCCGCACGTCGCGCACCGCGGGGACGTTCGAGGCGATCACGAACGCGTCCCCGTCGGGGAGGCCGTCCGCGCGCGCCTCGTCGGCGATCGCCACGCGCGGTCGCGGCCGGATCATCGCGGCCGACGAGGCAAGGTAGCGATCGAGCAGGTCGTCGGTCCAGGCATCGCGGAGGCGATCGCGGAGCTGGCGCGCGTGGGCGCCGCGCGCATCCGCGTTCGCGAAGCGCGGCAGGGGCGCGCGGAGCTCCGGCGTGTCGCGCAGCTCGGCGGCGAGCCAGCTCACGAGGTCGCGCCCGGTCGGCGTCGCGATCACGCAGGTCAGGTGGAGGCTCGGCTCGCCCAGGTCCCGGACCTCGTGCCAGTGATCCCTGGGCACGTAGAGCACGTCGCCAGGCGCGAGGACGATCTCGGCGCACGCCTCGGTCGGCGCGGCATCGCCCGCGCGCGCGCCGAACAGGCGCCAGCGCTTGCGCCCCTCGAGCTGCACGATGATGTGGTCGCAGTCGTCGCGATGGGTGCCGAAGCTCTCGCCATCCCCGGCGGACACGAACAGCTGGCTCTCGATCGCCAGGCCGAGATCCCGCGCGAGGCCATCGGCGAGCGCGGCGACCCGCGGCAGCATCGCATCAGCCTCGAACACGACGAGCGCGCGCCGCTCGCGGAGGTGGCGACGCAGCTCGGGAGCGTTCAGCGCCGTCGTCGCGTGGCCGCGCGGATCGACGACCGCGTCGACGACCGAGACCCCGCGGTGATAGCCGACCAGCAACCGGCTCGGCGCGACGCGCTGGGTCTCGAGCGCCACCTCGAGGTCGCGCCAGGTCGCGAGCCCGCCGAGCCTGGCGCGATCGCCGGGCGCATGGACGTGGGTCAGGCCCCAGTGGTCGCGCAGGGTCGACCACGACAGCGGCGCGAGCAGCTGCGCCATCGACGCTGGCGACGCAGGCGACATCCCGGCGGTCAGCCCAGGACGCTGGGGTCGGGGCCGCCCGCCGTTCACCCCTTGGCCTGGTCGTTGGGATTGTTGTTGCCGCGCGTCGAGAGGCCGCCGATCACCGCGGTGAGCTGGTGCTTCGAGAGGATCGTGGACGAGCGCACCACGGTGCGCGGGGGAGTGACGGGCTTGTTCATCGAGAGCGACGATGCGCCAGGTCGAGCGCCCGGCCCAGGGCAACACCCGGCGCTGCCTGGCAACCCATGGTGCAACCACCGTGCGCGCGCGGTGTCCTCGGAGCCGATGAAGCTCCACGCGCACCTGATCGCACTGGCCATCGGCCTCGGTTCGACGGCGTCGGCCGCGCCGCGTTATCCGCATCCCCCGAGCGCCCACGCGAGCGATCCGGCGATCGCGCGCGCCGAGGCGCTGTGGATCGCCGCCGACAAGACCCGCGATCCGCTGCGCGCGACCAGGGCGTGGCAGACCGCGGCCGCCGCCTTCGATGCGATCGCCGCGGACACGCACGCGGATCTGGCGGTCCGCACCGAGGCCGCGTACACGACCGTGCTGGCGTGGAAGAACGCGATCGATCGCGACCCGCGCGTGGTCGAGCCCGGGGCACGAGGCGACGGCGGCGCGCGTCCGTTCGACGCGAACACCGCGAGCTTCGTCGCCGCGATCACGCGCTTCGTCGTGCTCGCCCCGACCGCACCGGATGCGGTCGGCCTGCGGTTCCTGCGCGGCAACCTCCACCGCCGGTTCGGCCACGATGCGCTCGCCGAGGCCGACTTCGTCGCGATCCTCGATGACGATCGCGGCGCCGAGGTCGCGGAGTACGCGGCCAACCTGCTGCTCGATCTGCTCAATCGCGAGCAGCGCTACGACGACCTGATCCGCTGGGTCCACGTCCTGCGCGCCGACGCGCCGTTCATGAAGGCGCACCCCGATCTCTCCGACACCCTCGCGCGGATCGATCAGCAGTGGCAGCGCCACCAGGCGGCACCGCACTGACGCGCGCTACTTCGGCGGCGTGTAGCTGACGCCGATGATCGGCAGGATCGGCAACCCGCGCGTGTACTCGGGCTTGCCGTCGGTGATCGCCTCGAGGCCCTCGGGGCTGCGGTAGTTGGTCGCGTTCTGCACGTCGAGGAACAGGTCCATGTCGCCCCAGCCGCGGTGCCAGTGGCGATCGGCGCGCACGTCGAGCGCGAAGAACGGCGGCAGGTTCGCCGACAGCGGCTCGCCAGGAATCGACACCTGGTTGCCCAGCTCGTCGACGGTCATGCCGATCGACGGCGTGTAGGGATTGCCGGTCGCGAAGCGCACGCGCGCGCCGAGGGTCCACTTGCCGACCGTGGTCGATGCGCCGCCGTTGGCGTTGTGGGTCTGATCGAGCTCGTACGGCCGCCAGCCGGTGAACCGCTGCGGATCGTCGGTGCGCTCGGCGCGCGCGTAGGTGTACGACAGCCACGCGAACCAGCGCCCGACGTGGCGCTTGAGCGAGAGCTCGACGCCCATCGAGCGGCCGCGCCCGGCGTTCGCGCGGTACTGGAACGAGCCGAGCTGCGCATCGAACAGCTCCTGGAAGATCGGCCCGAGCCCGCCCTCGCTGCGCGCCGGCGGCTCCATCTCGTCGGGCCGCGCGACCGCGACCGGCAGGTCCCGCGACGAGATCGCGTAGCCGGTGATCGACGCGTGGATCGCCTGCGGCAGATCGACGTCGGCGCCGACGCTGGCGTGCATCGCCCAGCTCGAGCGCAGCGCCGGGTTGCCGACATCCGGATCGAGATCGGCGTGGGTCGGCGGCTGGTGATACGCACCGAGCGCCTGGCGCAAGGTCACGCGGTCGGTGAGCTTGAGGCTGGTGCCGAGGCGCGGATCGAGCACCCACTCGCCCGTGTCGCCATAGTGCTCGAGCCGCACGCCGGGCCTGATCGTCAGCCTGCCGCCGGCGTTCAGGCGACCCTCGGTCCAGAAGCCGAGGTCGCTCGACCAGTCGGCGGTCGAGGAGTTCACCGGCGCGGCGACGCCGTCGACCGACACGGTCGTCGAGCCGAAGCGCCCGCCGCGCAGATCGAGGCCGCCGGCGAGCGCGCCCCAGCCGACGTCGTGGGTGAGCGACGCGCGCGCGCCGAACGGCAGCGACGCGCGCCGGTAGACCGCGGTGTTCGCCTCGGCGCTCGGATTCTCACCATCCTGGCCCTCGAACGAGACGACGTCGCGGCCCAGCCACGGCGTGAGCACCAGCCGCGTGTCGCCCCAGCGCCGCGCGTACTGCAGGGCCGCGCGCGCGAAGCCCATGTTCGCGGTCGCGTCGATGGTCTTCACCTGATCGAAGCTGAAGAACCCGAGCGCGGTCAGCGCGCCGCGGCCGCGCTCGTCGCCGGTGGACCAGCGGATCTGGCCGTCGTAGTAGCGCGGCAACACGCGATCCTCGGGCGCCAGCACCCCGGCGAGGATCGCATCGATGTACGAGCGCCGGACGGCGATGCTGAGCCCACCGCCTCCAGCCGGGCCATCGGCGCGCGCCGCCGAGTCGACGAGGTTAACGTCGCCCGCCGCGCGCCAGTGATCGCGGTGCGCGTCCTTGGTCGTGAGCGTGACGATGCCGCCCTGCCCGCGCCCGTACTCGGCGCCGAACCCGCCCGGCGTGAGCTCGATCGTGTCGAGCATCGCCGAGGGATAGAACGAGGTGACGCCGCCGAAGTGAAACGCCAGCGGGACGTCGATGCCGTCGAGGTACACGCGCGTGTCGCGCGGGCTCTGACCGCGCAGCACGAGGCCGCCGAAGTTGAACGGCACGCGCGCGACGCCGGGCAGGCTCTGCAGCGCGCGCAGCGCATCGTTGGCCGCACCCGGGATCGCGCGGACCTCGTCGCCGGTCATCTCGTACGAGGTCGGCTCGGCCTGCGCCGGCGCCTTGCCGGAGATCTCGACGACCTCGCCCGCCGCGGCGCTGGACTCGTCGAGCACGATGTCGACATCGTCCGAGCCCGCGGTGACCGTCGCGGCCTCGTAGCCATCCGCCACCACCATCACCGACGCCGCGGAGGTGGCACCGGCCCGGGCGCCGGACAGCACGAACCGACCCTCGGCGTCCGTCACCGCGCCCTCGACCGCGCCGCTCAGCACCGTCGCGCCGGCGATCGGCTGGCCCTTCGCGTCGTGCACGCGCCCGCGCACGTCATCGGCGAGCGCGCGCCCGGCGGCGAGGAGCAAGAGGAGGGTGGCGAGGGACGAGCGCATCGGGACCGACCTCAGCAAGCCCGGGGCCATCGGACTCGCGCGGCCATCCCCGCGGTTGCCCGTGGGCGGCGGAGGTCGGTGCGAAGAACCCTTCACGCCCGATAGGGCCGTACGTTCACCATGTTGGATGTCTGACAGCGCGACCGTGCCGATCCTTGCCCGGCGCGGCATGGTGCGGCGTCACCTCCGGCCGCGGGCGCCGTATACAGGAGCCCAAGGAGATCCCGATGACCACCTCCAGCACCGGCTTCGACATCACGCCGCTCGCGCCCGCGCGCATCGAGGCGCTCGCGCAGGACCTCTCGCCCGAGGAGCGCCACGTCATCCTGCACCACGGCACCGAGCGCCCGTTCTGCGGCCTGTTCCTCGACAACAAGAAGGCCGGCACGTACACGTGCCGCCTCTGCGCCCTGCCGCTGTTCGAGTCGAGCGCCAAGTTCGACTCCGGCACCGGCTGGCCCAGCTTCTTCAAGCCAGTCGATCCCCAGCACGTCAAGGAGGTGACGGACGTCAGCCACGGCATGCGCCGCGTCGAGATCCGCTGCGCGCGCTGCGACGGCCACCTCGGCCACGTGTTCGACGACGGCCCGCCGCCGACCTACCAGCGCCACTGCCTCAACTCGGTCTCCCTGGCGTTCGTCGACGCCGGCCAGGCCCTGCCCCTGCGCAGCTGAGCGCGCGGCTGCGCGGCCGCGCGAGTGCGCGGCTGCGACAGGAGGCCGCGCACCGATCGCGACCGGGATGCGCATCCTAGGGTCATGAACCGCGATGGACTCGATGGAGTTCGCCAGGAGCTCCTGGCCGAGAGCGCTCTTAGCCTGGGCCTCGCCGCGGAGCGCATGCTCGCCGCGATCGCCGAGCTGCGCGCCTGGGACGCCGCCGGGCGCGGCCCCGGCCCCGAGCGCGCCGCGCTCGTCGACGCCGCTGGCGAGCGCACCTGGGGCTACGTCATCCAGCGCGAGGTGCTCGGCTTCCTCGACACCTCCGCGGCCCTCGACGTGCACGCGGTCCCCGCCGAGGTCCGCGAGCGCATGGGCGTGTTCCGCCGCCAGCGATCGGGCTGACGCGCGCGAGCCGGGTCGGTCAGCGCGTCTCGAGCAAGCGGACGATGTCCTCGAGGCGCGCCAGGATCGCGCGGTTCACCGCGGCGGCCTCGCTGGCCGCGGCGGCCTCGGCCCGGACCTCGGCGGCCGGCGGATCGAACGCGCGGGTCGCGAGCGCCGGGCCGAAGGTCTGGATCAGCGTCGCGAGTGCGTGGCCGGTTGGCGTCACCGGAAACGTGTTGTCGTATCCGACCGAGAGGCTGGTGGCCGCGTACAAGATGCCATCGAGTGGAGTCGCGCAGGCCGGGTTGTGACCGCGCTCGGCGAGATAGAATGCGAGGCCACCGCCGACCACGATCGCGAGCAACGTGTCGATCGGATCCTCCATCGCCTTCTGTCGGAGCTCCTGCTTGACCGAGGCGTAGCTGGCGTCCGGGCCACCGTCGAGAAACGCGAGCGCCATCGGCATCAGCGCGCCGAGGTTGTTGCCGAGTTCGCCGCCGAGCAGGCGACCGACCAGCGCGCCCGGGCTCGAGGAGAGGTCGCCAGTGCGATCGACAGGAGCCATCATGCGTCACGCTACAGCACCCGCGCCGCTGACGCACGCCGCGCGGAAAGACGCGGATCGCCCACGCCGCATCCAACCCGCGTGACGTCCGCGACGCCTGGCAGAATCCATCCCGGGCGCGTTGGCGCCGATCGTCCCTTTCCGTGCGCCGACACCCGCCTTACGATGATCGGCATCGTGGATTGCGTGGGACGTCGAACCGGGGGGGCATCGTGAACCTGATCGACGCATCGCTGCGTTTTCCGACGGTCATCTTCTCGATCGGCCTCGGCATCGCGCTCGTCTACTGGCTGTTCGTGCTGCTCGGCGCGCTCGACATCGATCTGTTCGGTCACGGCGACATCGGCGGCGGCCACGACGTCGCGATCGGCGGCCACGACGTCGGGATCGGTGACGCCGCCGAAGCGGGCAAGGCCGTCGGCCACGATGGCGATATCGACGGCGCCGGTGGCGGCGGGATCTGGCATCTCCTCGGGCTCGGCTCGGTGCCGTTCACGATCTCGGTGTCGTTCATCTTCCTCGCGTGCTGGTGCGCCTCGCTCCTCGGGATGTCGTACGTGGACGCGGCGCTCGGCACCAACCCGTGGTGGCCGGTGCTGGTCTTGCCGCTGGTCGTCCTGGTCGGGCTGCCGCTGGCCGGGCTGGCGGTGCGCCCGCTGCGCGGCGTGTTCGCCCTGCGCGAGGGCAAGTCCAACAAGGACTACGTCGGCGCGACGTGCACGATCACCACCGGCAGCGTCGACGATGGCTTTGGCCAGGCGACGATCGAGGACGGCGGCACGGTCCTGGTCATCCCGGTGCGCTGCGACCGCCCGGTGCTGGCGCGTGGCCACAAGGCCCTGATCATCGACTTCGATACGGTCCGCCACGTCTACGTGGTCGAGCCGGTTGTGGATATGCTCGGCGGGCCCGAGGGGGGCGCCGCCACGGGGCGCGAGCCGAGCTAGCTCGGCATCGGGGACACAGCCAGAGACAACGTCGGGGTGCGGCCAGTCGGCCGAGGAGTCGTTCTATGGGTCAACAGATGGCACTGGTCCTGGTCGGCGTCGGCGCGGTGCTCGTGCTCGGCATCCTGGTGATGATCGCGCGGACCTGGCGGCAGGTCGACCAGGGGCGCGCGATGATCGTCAACAAGATGGGCACCGAGCCGAAGGTGACCTTCACCGGCGCGATCGTGCTGCCGATCGTCAACAAGGCGGAGGTCATGGACCTCTCGGTCAAGATGATCGACGTCGCGCGCAGCGGCAAGGATGGCCTGATCTGCGCCGACAACATCCGCGCCGACATCAAGGTCACCTTCTTCGTCCGCGTCAACAAGACCGTCGACGACGTCCTGCGCGTGGCGCAGTCGATCGGCTGCCAGCGCGCGTCGCAGCAGTCGACCCTCGACGAGCTGTTCGCCGCCAAGTTCTCGGAGGCGCTCAAGACCGTCGGCAAGAAGATGGAGTTCGAGCACCTCTACACCCAGCGCGATCTGTTCAAGGACCAGATCATCCAGGTCATCGGCAAGGACCTGAACGGCTACGTCCTCGATGACGCCGCGATCGACTTCCTCGAGCAGACCCCGATGGGCACGCTCGATCCGAGCAACGTCCTCGACGCGCTCGGCATCCGCAAGATCACCGAGATCACGACCAGCGCGGCGATCGACACCAACCTGCTCAAGCAGCGCGAGCGCATGGAGCTCGGCAAGCAGAACCTGACCGGCGACGAGGCGGTGTTCCGCTTCGAGCAGCAGCGCGCCGAGGCCGAGGCCAAGAAGAACAAGGAGATCGCGATCGCGACCGCGCGCGAGGAGAACGAAGCGAGCCGCTTCCGCCTCGAGGAAGAGAAGCGCACGCACGTCGAGCGGCAGCGCGCCGAGGAGGCGGTGCAGATGGCCGAGCAGGCGAAGCTGCGCTCGGTGCAGGTCTCGGAGCAGGGGCGGATCCGCGAGGTCGAGGTCGAGAAGGTGCGCGTCGCCAAGGCCCACGATCTCGAGGAGGTCGGCCGCAAGCGCGAGGTCGAGCTCAACTCGATCGACATGAACAAGGCGGTCGAGACCGAGAAGCGCGGGATCGCGGACATCATCCGGGCCCGGGTTGCCGTCGACAAGACGGTCGCGATCGAGGAGGAGGCGATCAAGGATCTGCGCACCGACTCCGAGATCAAGCGCCACAAGAACGTCACGATCATCAAGGCCGAGGCCGACGCCCAGGGCCTGTTCATCAAGGACATCAAGCAAGCCGAGGCCGAGCAGCAGGTCGCGCAGTCGCACGCCAAGCGTCAGATCATCCTGGCCGACGCGTCGATGGAGGCGTCCGACAAGGAGGCGCGCGCCGCGGTCCGCCGCAGCGAAGGCGCGCAGGCCGAGCACGCCGCCTCGGGCCTGGCCGCGGTCCGGGTCAAGGAGGCCGACGCGCTGGCGATCGAGAAGGTCGGCCTCGCCGAGTCGCGGGTCCGCGACGCCCAGGTCCAGGTCACCGATCGCGAGGGCCTGGTCATCGCCGAGAACGTCCGGCGTCGGGCCATGGCCGAGGCGTCGGGGCGCGAGGCCGAAGCCGGCGCGATCGAGAAGACCGGGCTCGCCAACGCGATCGCGCTGCGCGAGAAGCTGCTCGCCGAGGTCACCGGCAAGGAGGCCGAGGCCGGCGCGATCGAGAAGCGCATGCTCGCCGAGGCGCGCGGCATCGCCGAGAAGGCCGCCGCGATGAAGGTGCTCGACGGCGCGGCCCGCGGGCACGAGGAGTTCCGGCTGCGGCTCGACGCGGACCGCGCGATCGCGATGGAGCAGATCAAGGCCCGCGTCGTGATGACCGAGCAGCAGGCCAAGGTGATGGCCGAGGCGATGACCCACGCCGACATCAAGATCGTCGGCGGCGACGGCCAGTTCTTCGACCGCTTCGTGCGCGCGGTCTCGCTCGGCAGCTCGATCGACGGCGTCGTCGACAACTCCGAGGTCGTGCGCAACGCGCTCGGCGGGCGGCTGGACGGCAAGGCGCTCGCGCCGGGCGGTGACGGCGCGACCGAGGCGATGAAGATGAGCACGATCGCCAGCATGCTGGGCGGCCTGATGGCCAGGGCCGACGACCCGACCCGGACCAAGCTGAAGACGCTGCTCGATCAGGCGCGCCAGCTCGGCGTCGACGACAAGGTGACCTGATGGGCGACAGGGCCTGAGCCGGCCATGGCCGACGTCGACGCCGCCCTGACCGGCGGCAACTACGAGGTCCTGCGCGCGCGGCTCGCTGCCTCGGGGCAGGAGCTGCATCGCCGGGCCGAGGCGCTCAACGCGCGCCGCAAGCTCGTGTTCGGCGCGACCGAGCCCCAGCTGGTCGCGACCGAGCGGGTCCGCACCGAGCACAACTGCGCGCCGGTCGACATCGTCGCGGTCGGCGGCCAGCTGCTGCTGGGCTACAACGTCTTCCTCGGGCTCAAGGCCGAGACCAAGCTCGCTGACGTGCTCGCGCTGCACCGCTTCGAGGCGACCGCGGGCGGCGCGGCGGGCGATCCCGCGTTCGATACCTCGGCGTTGCCGCAGGACGGGCTCGGCGGGTTCCTCGTCGGGGCCAACCTCGAGCGCGACTTCGCGAACCTGTACCGCTACTACCGCGACGCGCGCTTGATCCGCCTGGCCAAGCGCGACACCCAGTTGCTCGCCGTGTTCCAGGCCGGCGCGACCTGGCGCGATCAGAAGGTGCTGCGCTGGCGGATCGAGCCCAGCGGCGAGCTCGCCTACGTCGACGACCGCGGCGATCGCGATCACGCGGCGCTGTTCCCGCCCCCGTACGACTTCGAGTGGAAGGAGGTCACGCGCGAGCACCAGGTGTCGGGCCGGCACCCGCACTACAACCTGTTCGACACGCTCTTCGTCGAGTGCGTCGGCGGTGACCTCACGATCAAGGTCGAGAACAACACCGAGAGCGGTCGGGGCGTGTACTCCGAGCCGGTCGACGACGCGAACCAGTCGCTCGACGACGCCAGGATCTTCTACGCCCCGATCGGGAAGCCCGGCGGCCTGGTCGTGCTCAAGATCCTGCCGTTCCGGGAGACCGCGTGGCGCTACCTGGTGTTCGACGAGCGCTCGTCGAAGGTGGTGCGCGCCGACGGCATCGGCCAGGGCTGCCGCAGCCTGCCCGAGGATCACGGCGTCATCTTTCCCGGCGGCTACGTGCTGGTCGGCGGCGACCGCAAGACCTTCGACGGCGACGCGACCGAGTACGTGCTCGAGCGCGAGATCAAGTCGCCCAACGGCGAGGACGTGCTCTACGTCTATCACCGCGGCCACGACGGCACGTACCTGCTGTATCCGTACAACCTGATCGAGAAGGCGGTGGCCTCGCCGATCGCCTGCAACGGCTACTCGCTGTTCGCCGATGGCCGCATGGTCGTGATGCGCGGGACCTCGACCGAGCCGACTCGCGTCCACCCGATGCAGGTCTGGCGCACGCCGTTCACGTCGGCCGAGCACGCCGCCAGCGCGCCCACCGACGGGAGCTACCTGGCCAAGGTCGGCAACGCGGATCTGGTGCGCGGGCTGTCCGACGCGCTGTCGATCGCGCGGCTCGCCGGCGCCGAGCAGCCAGCCCGCACCACGTTCGACGACATCCTCGCGCTGTCGACGCGCGCCTCGGACGCCTACTACTGGCTCGGCCACGCCGACGCCGGCGACCTCAAGACCGCGATCACCGACGTCAAGAGCACCGCCAAGCTGATCCTCGACGAGTACGAGAAGGTGCTCGCGCTCGAGGCGGCCGCGCGGCAGGCGCTGGCCGAGGCCGAGACCATGGTCGCCGAGCGGCTGCGCGCGACCCGGTCCGAGGGCTGGGACCGGATCGATCCGTTCCTCGAGGCGCTGACCGGGCTGCGCGGGTTGCGCGGCCAGCTGATCAGCAAGAAGGACATCCGCTTCATCGACGTCGCGCGCCTGGTCGCGCTCGAGCAGGAGGTGACGGTCGCGTTCGATCGCGTGACCACCGACTGCGTCGCGGTGCTGGCCAAGGGCGGCGCGTTCGGCGAGCTGGTGACGCGCGCCCAGACCCTGGCCGAGGGCGTCGGCGCGCTGGCGACCGCGCTCGAGGTCAAGCCGGTGCGCACGCAGATCGATGAGGTCGCGGGCGGCCTCGATCTGCTGGGCAACGTCGTCGGGTCGCTCAAGATCGACGACACCACCAAGCGCACGGTGATCCTCGAGAACATCACCGACGCGTTCGGCCAGGTGAACCGGGCCCGCGCGACGATCGAGAACCGCTACCGCGAGCTCGCGACCAAGGAGGGCAAGGCCGAGTTCGGCGCCCAGGTGAAGCTCCTCACCCAGAGCGTGGCCTCGGCGCTCGCGCAGTGCGACACGCCGGAGCGCTGCGATCAGGAGCTGACGCGCCTGCTGGTGCAGCTCGAGGAGCTCGAGGGCCGGTTCGCCGACGTCGACGAGCTGACCGAGGCGCTCGCGGTCAAGCGCGAGGAGATCGGCGACGCGGTCGGCGCGCGCAAGCAGCTGCTCTCGGCCGAGCGGCAGCGTCGGGCCGCCAACCTCGACAAGGCGGCGCGGCGGATCCTCGAGGGCGTCGCGCGCCGGGCGTCGAGCCTGGCCAGCGCCGACCTCGTCAACGCGTACTTCGCGTCCGACGCGATGGTCCAGAAGCTGCGCGACATCGTCGCGGAGATGGGCACGCTCGGCGACAACGTCAAGGCCGACGAGCTCGAGGCGCGGCTCAAGACCGCGCGCCAGGATGCGCTGCGCGGCCAGCGCGACAAGGCGGATCTGTTCGAGGGCGGCGGCGAGCTGATCCGGTTCGGCGAGCACCGCTTCGCGGTCAACAACCAGCCACTCGAGCTGATGATCGTGCCGCACGAGGACGGCCTCGCCGTGCACCTCGCCGGCACCGACTTCTACGAGCCGATCGTCGACGCCCGGCTGACCGCGGCGCGCGCGCTGTGGCACCAGGATCTGCCGAGCGAGTCGCCCGAGGTCTATCGCGGCGAGTACCTCGCGGCCTCGCTGCTGGCAGAAGCCGAGGCCGGCGCCGACGGGTTGACGCTGCCCGCGCTGCACGACGCCGCGCGCGCCGGCACGCTGCCCGCACTGGTGCAGCAGCTGGCGCAGGCGCGCTACGACGAGGGCTACGAGCGCGGCGTCCACGACGCCGATGCCGCGCGGATCCTGGAGCGCCTGCTCGCGATGCGCGACGGCGCCGGCCTGCTCAGCTATCCCGCGGCCGCGCGCGCGCTGGCGGTGGCGTACTGGGCCGCGCCGGTGGCGGGCGCGGAGGCCGAGGCGCGGGCGCGCTGGCATCGCTCGGCGCAGAGCCTGGCGCGGCTCGCCGAGTTGCTCGGGGATCGCGGTGCGCGCGCCCCGCTCGCCGCCGAGCTGGCGCAGGCGCTCGCGCGGTTCGTCGCGCACGACCCGGCGCTGGTGACCGCGGGCCTGAGCGCGGCGGACGCCGGCCTGGCCGCGACCTACCTGGTGCGCGAGCTCGCGAGCCCGACGCCGCGCTTCGTCGTGAGCAGCGCGGCGGTGGCGATCGCGGAGGCGCTGCGGGCCGAGCTCGAGGCCCGCGGGGCGCGGGTCGGCTTCGACGACGATCTGCACGCGCTCGCGGCGTCGCCCGGCGCCGCGCTGGCGGTGGCGCGGGCCTGGGTCGATGCCGTCGTCGCGAGCAGGCCCGCGCTCGCCGCCGCCGCGATCGAGGCGGCGGTGCTGGTCGCGACGCCGGCGCTGGCGCGCGAGCCCTCGAGCGCGCTGATCGACGCCGCGGTCACCGGCCTGCTCGGCCGCCACGCGCGGATCGACGGCGGCGCGTTGCCGCTCCGGCTCGACGAGCTGACCTCGCGGCTGGAGCGGTTCCGCCGCGAGCAGGTGCCGGCGTTCCGGGCCTACCGATCGGTGCGCGCCGAGATCGCGGAGCAGGAGCGCAAGAAGCTGCGGCTCGACGAGCTCAAGCCGCGCGTCATGTCGTCGTTCGTGCGCAACCGGCTCATCGACCAGGTCTACCTGCCGCTGTGCGGCGCCAACCTGGCCAAGCAGCTCGGCGCGGCCGGCGCGGCCAAGCGCACCGATCAGATGGGCCTGTTGCTGCTGATCTCGCCGCCCGGCTACGGCAAGACCACGCTCATGGAGTACGTGGCGGCGCGGCTCGGGCTCGCGTTCGTCAAGGTCAACGGTCCGGCGCTCGGACACGCGGTGACGTCCCTGGACCCGGCGGAAGCGCCCAACGCGACCGCGCGCCAGGAGATCGAGAAGGTGGCGCTGGCGCTCGAGATGGGCACCAACGTCATGCTCTACCTCGACGACATCCAGCACACCTCGCCCGAGCTGCTGCAGAAGTTCATCTCGCTGTGCGACGCGCAGCGCAAGATCGAGGCGGTGTGGCGCGGCCGGACCCGCACCTACGATCTGCGCGGCAAGAAGTTCTGCGTGGTGATGGCCGGCAATCCCTACACCGAGAGCGGCGAGCAGTTCCGGATCCCGGACATGCTGGCCAACCGCGCCGACGTGTACAACCTCGGCGACGTGCTCAGCGGCAAGGCCGACGCGTTCGCGCTGTCGTTCCTCGAGAACGCGCTGACCTCGAACCCATCGCTGGCGCCACTCGCGACCCGCGACCTCGGCGATGTCCACAAGATCGTGCGCATGGCCCGGGGCGAGCCGGTGCCGACCACCGAGCTGTCCCACGGCTACTCCGGGGTCGAGCTCGAGGAAATCCTCGCCGTGATCCGCCACCTGTTCACGGCCCAGACCACGCTGCTCCAGGTCAACCAGGAGTACATCCGCTCGGCCGCGCAGGCCGACAGCTTCCGGACCGAGCCGCCGTTCAAGCTGCAGGGCAGCTATCGCAACATGAACAAGATCGCCGAGAAGACCGTCTCGGCCATGACGCCGGCCGAGCTCGAGACCCTGATCGACGATCACTATCGCGGCGAGTCGCAGACCCTCACCACCGCCGCCGAGCAGAACCTCCTCAAGCTGGCCGAGCTGCGCGGGCGCCTGACTCCCGAGGAGGCGAAGCGCTGGAGTGACATGAAGGCGGAGTTCGTGCGCCAGCGCCGGATGGGCGGCGGCGACGCCGATCCGGTGACCAAGCTGGTCGGCACCCTGTCGGGCCTGGGCGCCGAGCTCGAGAAGATCGGCAAGACCCTGGGCACGTCGAGCCACGCCGCCGAGCTCGGCCAGGAGCTGCGCGCGCTGCGCGACGTGGTCGTGCTCGTCGCCAAGAAAGCGTCCGCCGACGCGGTGTCCCGCGATCCCCAGGCCTGGCTCGGGCCGCGCCTCGACGCCCTCGCCGCGAGCCTGCGCGAGAGCGTCGCGCGCGTCGCCGACGCGGCGCCGGGCTCCGAGCCCGGCTTCGATGCCGACGCGCTGCTCGCCCAGGTGCGCCGGATCGAGGACAGCCTGGTGCCCGTGGTCGGCGCCGCGGTCGACCAGCGCGCCGGCGATGCGGTGCTCGCGAACCAGATGGTGCAGATCATCGAGCTCCTCGAGCAGCTCGACGCGCGCCTGAGCCTGGGCCGCGGCGCGCAGTAGATCCTCGCGCACATGGGATGACGTCCCGATCGACATCCATGGAATTGAACGCGCACCGTTCGCCGCCGCGCGCTTCAGGAAGCTACCCGGTCGGGATCGGGGACAAGAAGAGCCGCGCTGTGCCGTGTTGCCGGTAGCATTCGTCGCCGGGGCGATAGAGCGCGGTGTCGGTGGGGGGCGCGATTCGACGGCAGCCTCCGGAGCCGATCGCGATGCGACGCGCGAGTTGCACCGCCTCGGCGTCGCTGCAGGTGATCCGCGCGTCACCCTCGAGCCCGTTGCCGAACGCGAGAACCATGTGCGTGACCTGATCCGGCATGGTGAACGTGCTGGCGAATTCGCCTGCCATCCGGACGACCATGCGCGACACAGGTGGGACCTCGTCGGCGAGGAGCACCCGTGCCAGCGCCATCCAACCCTGCAGGCTCGGGCCGGGGATGCGGAGGCATTCCTCCGCCGCCGCGAGGCCGAGTTCGCGGGTCTCGCGTTTGCTGGCCCACGCCACGGCTGTCTCGAGCGTGGCGCGCGTCCGGAGATGTGACTCGAGGCGTCGCGCGAGCGGGAGCGCGAGCGCTGCTCGCCCGCTGCGCGCCAACGCGCGCGCGCCGGCCTCGATCGCCGAATCATGCGCGCCCCCGCCTCGGGTCAGCGCGCCGAGGCGCGCGCCGAGGCGCCCGGCGAGGTCGTCGTCCATCTCGGTAAGCTGCCCGGCCAGGTGGCCGAGTAGCCACGGCCCATACTCGGGCTGTTCGCTGAAGGCGCGATCAACGACGTCCATGGCAAGGGCGAGTTGACCGTTCGAGAATGGGGTCTTCAGCGCGGCGGCGGAGGTGCGGAAGTCGATCTCGTTGCGCCAGCGCTCCTGGACCGCGCGCTGCGGCGGGAACACACGAACGGTCACCGGTCCGGCAAACAGGCGCGACACAGGTTCGATCGGAGCCCAGGGCATACCGTGGGTCCACGTCGCGAGGTGCTCGACCGTCGCATGCGCGTACGCCACGACGTCGAACCACGGCACGCCGTGGTCGTCGAGGTCATCGTCGAAGTAGTCCTCGAGGGTCCGTCGCGCCTCGTCCACCAGCGCGCGCGCTCGTGCTGCATCCCCGGCTGCGACCAGCACGACCGCCAGCCCCGCGCGCGCACAGGCTCCGTCAACGGCGTCGAGCCCGTCGAGTTCGGAACGGATCTCGTCGGCGAGCTCGCTCGCGCACCCCAGGTCGCCGCATCTGGCGAGCGCGCCGGCGAGGTCCGAGAGCACCGCGCGTCGGAACCGTTCCGCCCGCCGCCGGATCGTCGCGTCGTCGGTCCCCGGCACGATTCCGCGCGCCGCCGGCAAGAGCACGCCGCGCAACCCCACGGCGTCTCCGGGCTCGGCGCATCCCATCATGCCCGCGATCGCACCGTGCATCGTGGCGCATGCGCGGTCGAAGGGTGCGCCGAGTAGCGGCGCGAGCGCGGGGAGCCACCGCAGGCGGCCCAACGCGGCACCGAGGACCCGCGCCGAGCGGGAGCGCCCGGGGAGCGCGGCGACCTCGCGGCAGAGTGATTCGAGCACCGGAAACGCGGCGGACTGCTCGAGCAAAGCGATGGCGGCCTCGGCGGCATCATCGGAGCGCGCGCGTCGGACCACGTCGGCGGCAACCTCGAACGCGAGCGCGGCGCGGTTCGTCTCCGCCAGATAGCGCGCCCACAACAGCGCGACATCTTCATCGAGCGTTTGCCCGATCGCGACGACGTCGGCCAGCGGCTGGGCTGGACGCGTCGCGATCAGCGCGCGAGCCGTGACATCGAGCCAGTCGCGTACGCGATCGAACCCTTCGTGGTGGTCGGTGTCCCAGTTGAACGCTTGCTGCCGGCCCTTCGTCGTCACCAACGTGATGCTTGCTGCCGTTTCATCGGGGATGCCAGGGCGCGACGGCCTGACGCCGAGGAACCCCTCGGGCTCGGTGAGGAGGACGTCGAGCTCGGCGAGTCCGGCGTTGGTCATCCGGCCGACGTGGGACGTGACGGTGCCGCCGGCTGCGCGCGCTTTCGCGATCACCCCGCCATCCGACCGAATCGTGAGGTCGTGACCTCCCCACAGCCCATGCAGATGGCCCAGCTCGATCGCGACCCACGTCGGCGCACGCACGCGAGCCTGGATGATGTCGTCGGAGAACAGTTCGGCGGCTCGCCGGACGAGGGTGGCGTCCGGGCCGCGAGCGACGATCGCGGGCGGCGGCTGGGGCAGCGGAGGTATGCGCTCATCGCGAACGAGCGCGTGCAACCAGCGCGCGGGACCGCCGTGGCCCGCGCCAGCTCGCTTGATGCGCGCGCAGAACGCGCGCGCCACGAACAGGAGCTCGGTCCATGTGAGCTCGACGTCGGGGAACGCCGCGATCAGGTCCATGTAGCCCTGAGGATCATCAGGGCGTCCGGCAACTCTCGCGATGGACGCGGCGGGAGCGCCGAACCTCGGGATCGACCTGTCCTCCTCGATGGCGATGGCGATCGTGATCGCGAGCCTGCGCGTGGCCGGGTCGAGCTGCGCGGCCTGCCTCGCCAGATCGTCGAGCCAGGTCCGCTCGTAACCGCATAGCCGCCGCGTCTGCTGATCGTGTAGTCCGGGCACCTCCTCGCCTGCGCTGGTCCGCGCGTTCGCGAACGCCATGAGCCCCGAGATCGCCGCCGGTCCGGCGCCACGCTCGACCTCGTCGATGGCTGCGCGCAGCAGCGACTCGTTGCATGCGTGCGCGACCGCCTGTACGTCACGTGGGCCATGGAGGATGAGAATGCGGGCCATCTCCTCGGCTGGCAGCCTGAGCGCCGCGGCTCGCGATCCGTGGCTGTCCCTGGCCGCCGCCTGCACGTGGGCCAGAACGCGCCTCGTCACCGCTTCGAGGTCGTCGCGCGCCTCGCGGCCGCGCGGGAGCAGGTTTGTCCAGCTCGGGGCGATCACAAGAGCCTCACGCTCACGCGCGGAAGCACGTTGAACTACCTCCCCTGCCCGGGGAGGGCAGGCAAGGACAGCCGCACAGAAGGCCGCGGGCGGTGCGTACCCGTGCGAGTCGATGTAGTGCACGATCGACGATGGCGCGACGTAGAGGACGCCGCGCGAGGGGATGAACAGGTTGTTGCCGCCGACCACGACGTTGACCGCGCGATGGCTGACGCTGCCCGGCCCTCCGGAGAAGCGGCATAGCTCGCACGCATGTCGCCCCATCGCCTTGAACGGGGCCCATGGCTCGACCAGGAGTGCCATGAGCTGCGCGAATACCTCCTCGGCGACCTCGCCCCGGCTGTACGGCTCGTCCGCGCCGAGCCAGCCCACCGCGAGTACGTCGGGGCTGTCCATGACGCAGTCGCACGGCGAGAGATCGGCGAAGGTCGTCACGGCGTACCGGTACGACGGTAGTCGAGCACGTTCGGCACGCACAAGCGCAGAGCGAGCGTGGCGGCGCTGGCGAGTGGCATGTTCAGGCACGGTGATGCCCCGACCACTTCTCGCGATCCGTCAGGACAGGCCTTGCGAATCTCGTCCGCGTCTGGGAAGCCCTTCGAAACCTGGGCAGGCAACCGCGCCCTCGCGGAAAGCCTCGCCGGCTCGAGGAACCAAGCGCGACGGCTGGTCGCACAACGAGGGTGGCAAGGATCCGCCGCCAGGTCGCGACTGGCTCGCGTCGCCGCGCGATCGACGACGCTCTCGGAGGCGCGCCGTTACTCGACCCGCCGCCGCCGATCAGCGTGCTGCGCCATTCGTCGTTGCCGTTCGGCGACCCGACGCCCGCCGGAGGTCGTCCTCCTGGTCGCGGGTGATCCCCGTGCTGAGCCGGAGCCGGGCGACGGCTTCCAGGCCCTCCCGGTCGAGGAACACCGCCTCTCCGCGGTGCGGACGCCGATCGCCGCCAGGTGGGTGCTAGCATGATCGCGTGTCCAACCGGGCGATCGCGGGGCTGGTCGCGTGCGTGGTCCTGGGATCGGGGCGCGGGGCGCGCGCGTCGCCGATGACACTCACCAAGCGTCGCGTCGTCGCCGACATCCCTGCGGGGTGGGAACTGCAGGCGGTGACCTCGCCGCCGGTCGATCGGATCGCGCGCGTGTCGCCGGCGAGCCCGGCCCTCGACGTCGTCGTGATGGAGTCCGCGCTCGACTGCGCCGCGATGCACGCCAATGCGCAGCAGCGCCAGTGGCCCAAGCTCGGAGCGCGGCCGGCGTGGGCGCCTGCCGATCTCGATCCAATCGCGGGGATGGACTACACCGGCGACGGCGTCGCCACTGTCGAGCTCTGCCGCGACGTCGCCGGCACCACGCTCGTGTTCATGGTCGAGTATCTGGGGCGGCTCGAGGACGCCGACCTCGCGACCGTCGGGCCGGTCATCGACGCGGTCGATCGCGCGTACGCGACGAGCACGCCGACCCCATCGCCATCCCCATCGCCGTCGCCGTCGCCGGGCTCGACCGTCGCCACCCTCGCGCTCGGCGTCTCGCTGACCGTCCCTGCGCGCTGGGCCTACGCCGGACCCGGCGCGCACGACGGCAAGACCTTCGATCAGCTCGTCGACGCCGAGGATGGAGTGGCGGCGTTCCTCACGCGCACCGCCGGCCAAGTGTGCCAGGTCGAGGCCGACGACGGCTTCGAGGTGTACTCGGGTTTGCCGCGGCCGATGGTGGGGGTTCGCAAGCCCGGCGTGTCGACCGCGTGCGGCGATACGCCAGGTGGCGCGCTCACGGCGGTCTTCATCTACGACGCCGCGAACACGGGGAAGGCCGACGTCGCCGCTCGGCTCTTGATCGACGCGATCGCGACCGCGATCAACCCGCCGTCGGTGGTGAGCGCTCCGGCGTACGTCGCGCCGCCGGCCAGCCCGTCGGCGGCCGCCCTCGAGGAGCGCGACGACGACCTCGCCCGGGTGCGCGGTCGCGGTCGCTGGTACTACGTCGTCGCCGGCTTGCTGCAGCAGCAGCCCGACGCGTACGACGCCACCCTCGGCGGCATCGTCGAGGTCGGCGGCGTCGCCACCACGCTGCGCTATCGCGATGGGGTCGGCCTGTCGCTCGTCGGCGGCGGCATGCTGGGCTACGACCTGACCAGCCGGAGCGAGTACGACGTCCACGGCGGCGTCGGCGGCGCCCTCCGCTATGGCGACCTGTTCCTGATCCCGGCGGTGATCGTCGGCGCGAACTCCATCCGCGGCGACGCGACGAAGACCAGCTACGCGCTGCCGTCGGCGCTCTACGTCGGCGCCGAGCTCGCCGGCCGCGTCACCTTGAGGCACACGATCACCTGCGAGCTCGAGCTCGGCGCCACCACGCGCGGCACCCGCATCGGCGCGCACTGGAGCTTCCCGCGCGCGACCTCCGCGTGGTCGAAGCCGCGCGGCGCCTTCACGTTCGGCCTCGAGCGCGAGAACCTCGACGGGATGCACTCGACCGGCGCCGTCCTCGGCGTCGCGTTCTAGGCGTCCGGCTGGATCATCGCCAGCCGCTGGTGAGCAGCCAGGTGTGGGCGGCGCCGTTCGGTACCCTTCCCGCGCGAGGTCGCGCAGCCACGGCTCACGGGGGTGCGTCGGATCGCGCCAGCCGTCGAACCACAGCGCGGTCGAGTACGGATCGATCCAGTAGCGATCGAGCCGCTTGTGCGGTGGCGCATGACCGTGCGGCCAGCGAGCTGCTGCGGGGAACGAGCACGACCGCCACTCCTCGATCCTCGATCATCTGACTGAGGTCATCCCGTAGTCATCGGTCACCGCCCGCGGTCGAGGTACGCGCGCGCTCGACGCCACACGGTCTCGAACTCGTCGCCCGTGATCGCGACGCCGGGAAAGTCGTTCCAAGCAGAGATCGCCTGATCGGCGAGCGCGCCGTACTTCGCCTCGTAGGCTTGCACTGCTGCGAGGCCATCGCTGTCGGCGTCGGACCACTCGGCGAGCGCGGCCGCGACCTGCGGCGTCTCGTCGGGACCTCGCAGCTCGACCTGCCGGAGGACCCAGCCGTCGTCGTCGGCCTCGAAGAAGAACCAGACGTCGTCGTCGGCCCAGTGGGCTTTGAGCCAGCGCACCGGCGCCTTGAGCCCTTCCGTGGCGACCATCACTCGCGCTTCATCGCGACGACGCGGCCGCCGTCGTGCTTCGCGCCCAATCCGAGAGCCAGCGCGCAGCGTGGGCGAGAACGATCGCCGCACGTAGTGATCGTAGAACCGCTTGGTGACCACCGGCGACGAGTGGCCGACGGCGGCGCTGACCTCATCGAGCGAGGCGCCGGCGGACAGGTGGCGGCTGACGAAGCTGTGTCGCGTGGCCTGGCACCAGGGCATGGTCGGCCGGAGCTCGGACGCGACCTTGGGGCCCTTCTTCTTGAGCGTCATCTGGTGCGCGCCGACGTGCCTGGGCGCGGCGCGCTCCCAGCAGGCCTCGGTGAACTCCTTGCGGTAGCAGAGGCCCTTGCGGCGCGCGCACGGGAGAGCCTTGCGCTGCGCGAGCCACGGGCCGGCGGGCACCCACTCGAGCTTGCCATCAGGCTGGAACGGCATCCCCCACCCGACCACACCGGCGACTCCCTCCAAACGCAAAAATCCCGAGTGGGGCTAACCACTCGGGATTCCTACGTTAAGTCTGCGGAGCGGTTGTACCCAAGCACGGAAACGCCTCCGGCCTCTGTCGGGGGAGCGGGAGGCTCCGGAGAGCGAATTTGAACAGGGAAGGTCGCGCCGTTCCGGAGAGTCCGGCGGGAGCGCGGCCCTGCCGTCGGAATGGACGGGGCGTTCTCGCTGGTGCCCGCGACCGAACGGCCGCGGGACTGACATCGCAGGCCGACTCGTGTGCATTGTCTGCGATCGATGCGCGCTGGCCACGGTGGCGCGGTAGGCTACAGGCGCCGGCGCCCTGCGCCGCGGAGGTCCTTCGATGCATCGGCTCGGCTTGCCGCGTCGCTCGGCCACGATCACCGTCGCGCTCGTCCTGGGCCTGATCAGTCGCATCGCCGTCGCGCAGCCGATCGCGCTGCGGTTCGCGACGCTGGCCCCGCCGGCCTCGGCCTGGTGGAACGCCGTCGCTAACGGCTGGGCGCACATTGCCACCAGTACGAAGCAGCGCGTCGACGTCGCGGTCTACGCGAGTGGGCTCGGCGGTGACCAGCACGAGGTCGTCAACTTCCTGATCGCCGGCAAGCTCGATATGGCTGAGTTGAGCGGCGTGGGGCTGGAGGCGATCGACCCAAGTATGGCCGTCCTCCAGCTGCCGAGGATCTTCAGCACCGCCGACGAGCTGAGCTACGTCGCCGACAAGATGTGGCCATACTTCCAGGCGAAGTTCCTCAAGGCTGGCTTCCGCCTGGCGAATCGTATCGACCTGGGCTGGGCCTATCTGCTGACGCGGTCCAAGGTGACGTCGCTCTCCAACTTCCGCACCGCGTCCATCTGGCGTGAAGGCGCGGACGGAATGGTTCGCGCAGTGTTCGACACGCTCGGGCTGGCCAGCATGCCGCTCGACCTGGCCCTTGTTCGCGGCGGGCTAGTCCCCTGGATCGGCGGTTCGCGACCTAAGTCGGTCAGCCGTGCACCTGCTGGGTGCGAAGGCCGAATCGCCGCATCTTGTCGAGGATCTCGTCGGCGGTCTTCGTCCATCGGAACGGCTTGCTCCGATCGTTGTGA